>JAQYSN010000213.1 GCA_028725265.1 Spirochaetales bacterium
GGAAAGAACGAGTCTATGTCTCAAAACATCTTTAGCAACTTCCTTTACGTCTTCAGGCAAAACGAAAGTTCTTCCCTTAAACAGTGCATGAACTTTTGCGCTCTTGCACATTGCGATACTTGCTCTAGGCGAAGCTCCGAACGTGATGTAGTGCAAAAAGTCGTTTGTCTTCTGGGCTCCGCTGATTTCTTGTCGCGTAATTGAAACGATTGAAACGATGTATTCGATAATTTTGTCGTCGCATACGATTTGTTGTGCAATCGAGCGAAGTCTTTCGATATCGGAAGCAGAAAGCTGCTTTGTAACTTTTATGTTTTCTGGATTTCCGCCTGCTTTTACAATTTGGACTTCTTCACTTGGCATTGGATAAGGAACCTTTGTCTTGAGCAAAAATCTGTCCAATTCTGCTTCTGGAAGATTGTAGGTACCTTCTTGTTCAATCGGGTTTTGAGTCGCAAGAACTACGAAAGGAACCGGAAGTTTGTGTGTTTCATCTCCGATTGTGATTTGTCGTTCGGCCATTGCTTCAAGAAGCGCAGACTGAACTTTAGCCGGAGAACGGTTTATTTCATCTGCAAGCAAGATGTTTGTAAAAACGGGTCCTTTTCGTACGGAAAATTCTCCTTTAGCTTGATTGTAGAGAAGTGTTCCCAAAACATCGGCAGGCAAAAGATCTGGCGTAAACTGAATGCGTTTGAATTCCAAGCCGGAAATCTCTGCGAAGGTTTTAATTGCAAGGGTTTTTGCAAGGCCTGGCACACCTTCCAAAAGAATGTGTCCATCTGTGATTAATGCTGTAAAAATTGAATTGATTATATTATCTTGGCCAACAATTCTTTTTGCCATCTCAGCCTTACACTTTTCAAGTATTTCGCGTGCCCACTGGCAATCTTGTTGCAAATTTGTTGATTCAGCCATTTATGTCCTCTGTAATTTTTTTTAAGGAGTGTCTGGAAATAAAAAAACTGATTGTGAAATTAATAAAAACTGAAAAGCTTTTATCTTGACACCCCTTCCATATTTCACAATAATTTAGTTTATCATGTTACACTTTTTAGCACAAGAATTAAATGACGTCTTAAAAGACACAGCTGTTGACTCTCTGCTCTCTGATATGGGCAGACGTATGTATTTTCCAAAGGGAATTATTGCACAGAGTGGAGAAGCAAAAAAACTTGGAAAAAAGGCAAATGCAACTATCGGTATCACCGTAAATGACGGAATCCCAGTGTGGCTTCCTGCCGTTCAGCGCCAGCTTTCTTCATTTTCTTCTTCCGAAGCCGTTTCTTATGCTCCGACTGCCGGAAATCCAAAACTTCGTGAATTGTGGAAGATAAAACTTGTAGCTAAAAATCCTTTGTTATTGAACAAACAGATTTCAATGCCTGTCGTCGTACCAGGTTTGACGGCTGGAATTTCTTATGTATGTGACTTATTCCTCGATGAAGACGAAAATCTTCTCGCTTGTGATCCATCTTGGGACAATTATGCATTGATTGCAGAAACCAGACGAAATGCTCATCTTAAGCAGTTTAAAATGTTCTGGGGAGATGGCTTTGAAGGTGGGTTCAATGTAGATGCATTCCGAGAAGCAATCAATGAAGAAGCAACTCGATGCGGAGAAGTCAGAATCATCCTTAACTTTCCTCAGAACCCATCAGGATACAGCGAAACTGTAGAGGAAGCAAAACAGATTTGTGCAGTATTGAAAGAATGCGCCGAAGCAGGAAATAAAATCCTTGTATGCTGTGACGATGCTTATTACGGACTTGCTTACGAAGATAATATTGAAAAACAGTCTCTTTTCGCTTATCTTGCTGATTTGCACGAAAACCTTCTTGCCGTTAAAATTGACGGACCTACAAAGGAAGACTATGTATGGGGCTTTAGATGTGGTTTCTTGACTTTCGGTTGCAAGGGCTTTACAGAAGAGCAGTACGATGCACTTGTTAAAAAACTGATGGGCGTAATTCGATCTTCAGTTTCATGTTGCGCAACGCCAAGTCAGACGATTTTGCTCAAAGCTTTTTCTGACCCAGAAATTGAATCTGAGAAAGCTGAATTTAGAACGATTCTTGAAGGTAGATATCGACGAGCCAGAAACTTTTTGGAAACAAAAAAAGGCCATCCGGTTCTAACCCCAATGCCTTTTAACTCAGGCTATTTCATGAGTCTTAGGTGCAACGGAATCGATGCTGAAGAGCTTCGACAGAAACTTCTTAAAGAATACGAAGTTGGAACGATTGCAATCGACAGTAAGACTTTGCGAATTGCTTTCTCAAGTCTTGATAAACGAGATATCGAACCTACTTATCAGACAATCTATAAGGCAGCCGAGGAATTAGCTGGTGTCAAAGCTTAAGTCGAGTTTTTTTCGAAAAACCTCGCTTTTCTTTCTTTCGATTTGTTTTGTTTCCGTTTTTTTTAGCGGCTGCAAATCGAAAGAATCAAACACTGTTTTGATTTGGACGAACAAGAGCGAGGTCGTTTCGTACGCTGAGCTTTTTAACGCTTCTCAAGACAAGTTCAAGGTCGTTATTGCCTATAAAGATCAGCTTTCACTTTCACTTCCGCCTGCAAAAGATGAAAAAATACCAGATATCGTAATCGGTACAGGAATCAGAAACGAACGAACTAAGAAAAATTTTATTCCAATCGGATATCTTCTTCATTCTCCAAGACTGAAAAAATCTAATTTTTATGAATCAGTTCTTGATGTCGGAAAAATAGGAAAAAGCCAATACCTTTTGCCAATAAGTTTTAACTTGCCGATAATCATCCTCGCAAAAGAAAACTCTGACATGCTTTCAAATGACTATTTTATTTCACTTGATGAACTAAGGGACGTTTCTGTCAAATATAACCATAAAAATCAGAATGGAATCTACACATCGATGGGATTTTCGCCACGATGGAATCCTGATTTTATTTACAACGTTGCAAAAATGCAGGACGTTGATTTTAAGAGTTTTGAAAAATACGATAAGCAGTTTTCGTGGAACAAAACAAAACTTGACGAGACGATTTCCTATCTCAAGAATTGGACGACGACTAATAACACTTCAAGTACGGCAGAAGACGATTATTCATTCAAGTATCTTTATATGCCGGCCTACAAACTGGTCTCTGAAAACCGATGTCTTTTTCAGTTTTCTTCTAGCGGCGATTTTTTCTCTTTGCCGGAAGATAAAGTAGTCGGTCTTGAATACAGATGGCTTTCCTATAACGATAAAATTCCTGTTGAAGATGATGTTGCGTTTATTGGTATTTACAAAAAATCTGCAAACACCAAGAATGCCGAAAATTTTATTTTTTGGTTGATGAACGAAGAAAATCAGAAGAAAATCATCGAAAGAAAACATCAGATGAAATCGAATAGTCTTACTTTTGGTATGCTCGGCGGATTTTCGGCACTTAAGAACGTAAATGAAAAAACGCTCACGATTTACATCCCGATGCTGCGAAAAAATCTTCCGATTTCCGACTATATAAACCCAATCAATGTTTATCCAGAGCAATG
>JAQYSN010000214.1 GCA_028725265.1 Spirochaetales bacterium
GGATGTTGTTAGTCGGATTTTTAGCCGAATAGTTTGAAACCGGCTTTCCGCAGACATTACAAAACAAATCGGAAATATTCACCTTGCCGCCCGTCAAAAATGCCTTTCCGACTTCATTCATACCGCCTTTTTTGCAAAGATCTCGAAATTCATCATTAAAGACAGAAATGTCATCGGTTTTCATCATGTAATTCTGATCCATACCGACAGTGCCACGACGGCCGCTGTACATTTTCCAGCCCTCCCCGATGAACAAAAGACCTTTTTTAATTTTCGACGCCTTTCTGAAAGCTTCAAGAACTGTTACTGAATCCAAAAGTCCCATCAAGTCAAAACGGAAACCATCAACATCATACTCTTTGACCCAGAAATTAATCGAATCGACAATAAGTTTTCTGGCCATGTAGTGTTCGCTTGCAACATCATTGCCACATCCTGAATTCGACCTCAAGGAAAGATCATCGTTAAGGCGAAAATAATAATCAGGAACAATATCATTTAAAAAATCGATTCGGCTCATATGATTATAGACGACATCCAATATAACTTTAAGGCCATATTCATGGGCTGTATTTATAAGAGACTTCAATTCGGCTATTCTAACATACGGATTTTTGCTATCGGTCGAAAGAAAGCCGCTTGGAGAAAAATAATTTTGAGGATCGTATCCCCAATTATAGTTTGAGTTTTTCGTCGATTTCGTACCCTCAAACTCACGTTTTCTTTCATCAGTGTTGCAAAATTTCATAACAGGCATGAGCTGAATATGAGTAATTCCCAAATCCTTTAAATACGGAAGAATTGAAGAAAACGAGGCGTAAGTACCTTTTTTAGAAATATCCGATTCTGGTGAATCAGGCGCAATCGTTGCATCACGAACAGAAATTTCATAAATGATTACATCGCTCTTTTTTGAATAGCCTTTATTTGATAAATCTATATGGCCCAATTGGGAAGAAACTCCCTTTGAAAACTTATTAAAATCAATAAGAGCAGCCTTTACAAGAGAGCCATCATTTTTGTCTTCGCTTAATGAAAAGGCATATGGATCGAGGCATTTTCTTCGTCCTTTTTTATCTGTAATCAAGTATTCATAAAAGTTGATTTTTCTATCGCAAAAATCAACAGTCGCACTCCAGACTCCAGTATCAGAATCAAAACGAAGATTTTCAGAAAATACGAAAGATTCATCTGACGAATTTTCGTAAAAAAGAAGACAAACACTGGTAGATGTCGGAGCCCAAATCGAAAACGAAGCTTTATTCAAGTCAGAATCAAAAATACATCCTAAAAAATCATCTTTATGAGGCACATTTTTATCAAGAATTTTCCAAAGGCTGCTTTTTTTCATATTGATATGACAATTTTATTGTATATTGGATTAAAAATCAAATTTATGTATACTTATCAACATGAAAGAAAACGAGATTTATTGCGACTGGGCAGCAACAGCGCTTTTTGACAAAGAAATTATGGAAAACGCCTTAAAAACACAAATTGAGTGCAATGGAAATCCTTCAAGCGCCCATGAATTTGGACATAGAGCAAAAAAAATCCTTGAAGAATCAAGGAAAAAAGCAGCAAGAGCACTTGGGGTAAACGAAAAATCAATCTTCTTCACAAGCGGCGGAACAGAAAGCAATCATCTTGTAATTACAAACCTTCTTTTGCGTCCTAACAAAGGTTCCATCGTCATCAGCAATATCGAACATCCTGCAATCAGAGAAATGGCTGAAAATATGAAAAAATGCGGATGGAAGGTCATCAGTTGCAAGTGCGACTCAAACGGAATAGTAAGATCGGAATCAGTCATCAAAGCAATCGAAGATGACACAGCATTAGTTTGCGTAATGGCCGTCAACAACGAAGTCGGAAGCATCCAGCCGATTTATGAAATTGCAGATGCCTTGGTTGAAAAATGCAAGGGACGAAAAAAGCCAAAGTTTCACGTTGACTGCGTTCAAGCGGCAGGAAAAATTCCGCTCGATTTAAGCCACAAAGGCATTGATTCAGCATCCTTTAGTGCTCATAAAATTGGAGGTTCTAGAGGTATTGGAATTTTATACATCAGCGACAATGCACAGGAAAGCTTTTTAAAAGGTGGTGGTCAGGAAAACGGCATCAGAAGCGGAACCGAAAACCTTTTCGGAATCGTAACCATGGCAGAAAGCCTTGAAAAATACTTTTTCAAATCGGAAAAGGATGAATTTTACAAGCGCTACGAAAAGCAAAAAGCATATAGCGCACAGTTCATAGATACGCTCAAACAAATACCGGGATTTTCGTTGATACCTGAAACGCGAGAAAGTTTCGACGAGCGTTTTTCACCGTGGGTAATCCAATGTGCAATAAACAAAATCCCAGGTGAAGTAATGGTAAGGGCCCTAAGCGAAAAAGGCATTTATATTTCAACGGGAAGTGCCTGCTCAAGCAGAAAAATGAAAAGGCCAATTCTTCAGGCAATGGGCGTAAAACCAGAGCTTTTGGAAGCAGGAGTCAGGTTCTCATTTGGCTTTGCTACAACAGAAAGCCAAATGCAAACCGTGGCTGAACAAGTAAAGAAAATAGCGGCGATGTTTTAAGCTAATTTTAGTCTCGATATATTGCACCCTAATCGCCATATTGCACCCTAATCGCCAACTCTTTTCAAACTCAAGTTTTTAACGTGCGCCTGAAAGTCCTTTGAGGAAACTTCCGGCAGCATTTGCAGCGCTTGAAGCAGCAGAACCTGTCGAAGAGGACGATGGATTTCCTATCATATTTGAAAGTGCCTGACGTGCAGCCTCTTCGGTCCTTTTCTTGATTGTCTTTTCAATTTCAGCCTTTTTAGAATCCAGAACAGACTGCAAATTATTAATCTTCATGTTATCAGAAGAAATCTGGCCTTCAATTCCTAAAAACGATTTTGCTGAAGCAAGATACTCGTTCTGAGATGAATTTATTTCCGCACTTAACCTTGCAATCGCCTTTTCCTTTGCATCGCTTCCAATCGAAGCAATGATTTGCTGCAATGAATTTGCAAACAAATCTGCAAAATTCCCGAGAAGTTGAAGGTCGATTCCGCTTTCTTGTGTATAGTTCGTCTTAAAGCCGAAATTGAGGTTTTTAACGGATGCCAAAGCCTGATTATAGTATTTTGTGACAACTTCATTTTCAAAACCGTCCGATGACAAGACAACAGGATTCATCGAAACATTTCCACCTCCGGAAAAACGATTCTGATCAGCCGATAGCGTAAAATCAGCGTTCGATTTTCCATTTATCGAAGGGATACCACTTGATATTGCAATTTTGGTTCCGTCGATTGAAGTTGCCAAATTGATTCCCTTATAAGAAAGACTTATCAAAGGTTCCTTTGAGTACGAACGAGCATCCATTACAGCATCAGCCTTGTGAGTTGCACCCGATGCCACAAAAGTCACGCTCAACACCGAAGGCTTTCCGCGGACATCCTGATCATTCGAGATTTCCTTGCCGACAGCAGTGAACCCCGTTCCCGAAGCCTTTACGTTCTCAATCAAAAATGACGGAGAATCTTTTTTATACCAGAAAGTCGTACCATCCAGACGATGAACACCCTGCTTGTTCGACTTGACCTTCTTTTTCTTTGCTTTTTCGGCCTTTGCTTTTTCCGTATTTGTCTTTTTTGCAGAATTTTCCTTCATTTTCGCAGCATAATCGACTGCTTTTTTTGCATAAGGATAATATTTTCCAAGAAGCGAATAACCAACAGAATCAATGGCATTCGTAAAAAGTGTCTTTGAATTTGAAAGCGCATTCGATGCCGTTGCAAGTTTTTCCGAAATAAGTTTTTTGTCAGCATCAGCAGCGTTTTTTACATTGGCACTAAGAGCAGAAACGGCAGAAGAATCATGCTGTAAGTCCGTTGTAATCGTTTTTGCCGACTCGGTCAAATTCTTTCCCGTATTGATTGCAGTCGTAATATCAGATAAAGCCTTTTGAAGCTGAGCTATATCCTTGATATTGTTCACGTTCAGATTCTGAAGAGATTTAACGCTAGAAGAAAAATCATTTACCTGCTTGGTAAGTTCGACACCAGTATCCTGCCATTTTACAACAAGTTCGTTTACTGTCTTTGTCGCTTCTTCGGCAACAGAGGCAGTCTGAAACTGTGACTTGATATTTTCTACGATTGAATCAACATCAGTTCCGCCAAGCATATCTGCTGACATTTCCTTAAGTTTGTCGATTGAGGAAGCAGATTTTTCAGAAAGGCTTGCCATGAAAGAATTATTATCGATTTTTTTCTGTTTAACGACTTTTGCATTCCCCTTTCCATCGTCTTTTTTTGATTTTGATAAAGCACAACTAGTCCTTCTATCCGTATTCAATGAAATTCCTGAAATTTCAAGATTCTCGGCATGAAATTTTCCTCTCAGGGCCTGAGTCAAATTGAAATTAACGTCAATTAAATCAGCCTCAAACAAATTTTTGAACGGTTCATCCTTGTTTCCAATTGCAAGACCTTCGATTTTAAGTGAGGCATCCAAGAATTTCAAATCTACCGAGCAAACTTCAGTTTTGGCTTCGAAAATCTTCTGACAAGAACTTACGATTACTTTCTTGACAATCGGATTTTTAAAAACGATGGTCACTGCACAAAAAGCAACGATGAAAGCAAAAAGAGCAACAACAGCGCTCCATTTTATCCTGCATCCATGACTGTCGATATCCCGGGCAATAAGTTTAAGTCTCGATTTATCAGATTTTTTGAACGTAAAATCTTTTGGAACGACATAGAAATCGCCTTTTTTCGGATTTTTATCATCCTTTGTCTTAACGAAAATCGATGCGACAAGTTCCCTATCAGACGGAATCTGCAATGATTTGATGATTTTTTTCTGATATTTTTTTTCAGTATATTTTTTTCGAAAAATTTTTGGCAATTTTTTGTATGAAAGAGTTTTTTCGTTTTTCCCAGTCTTTTTACCAACGGCTTTTGTTTTCTTAAGTTTTTTTGTATCTGACATATCAGTTCACTCCATCGCTTATTTTTTTAATCAAAGGAACTTTTTTCAAGATTTTGATAATCTTAAACTTTCTGATTGCCTGAGCAAGATATTTTCGCCAGAGAAAAACTATCAGTCGACCAAGGAAATAGAGAGGAACGAACAAAACAATAGAGCAAACAAAAGAGCCAAACACAACCGAATTATTGATTTTCGTAAAAGAAACGAAAGGAATTTCGAGTAATTTCACCATCCCGCTCTGCATAAAAGGCAAAGTCAAAAGAAAGCAGCCCAGACTATCAAAAAGAGGATCCAAAAGTGGAGAAATCAGGGCTCCGAGCACTATACAAAGGGAAAGAACGACCCGATTTATGCGCATGAAAAAGATAAAAATGAAAATCACCGCCCAAAGAAGATTGTCTTTTGGGATGAAACCAAGCAAGATTCCGAGAGAAAATCCACAAGCAATTGCACCAGGATCGCTATTCGATGTCAACTGTTTTAGCGTACGAATAAAATATTTAAACATGACTTAGTTTATCATGATTTTTTTGTATAGGCAAATATCGATTATTATGGGCGCCTGCCGGGAACTGCTTTTTCAAGACAGCATTTTATCCCGGCACCGGCAGTGCTTCGGGTTACGCCATAAGACTCCAGACTCCTCGGCGGCTTTCGCCGCCTGCGGTGTCCAAGCCCTCCGCGTTGCCGTGGCGCAAAAATAATTCATTCTTTTTTTATAGATTCACTTTCTAAGTAACAATTATCTGCGCCAATATCTATTTTATTTGACCATATCTTAGAACTATCAATAGTTGGATCTTTGTCCCAACATATAGAACCATCAGAATCAATGTAACATCGTTTAAATGTTGATTCATCATTCAAAACTTCATAAACAGTACCTTTTTGAATATATGGGCTCATATTTAGTATTCGAGTTTCATTATTATCAAAAGTAATCATTAAATGTAAAAAATCTTGAGGAATTACTTTTATAGGTCGTTTTCTGCCTGATGCAAAATACTCAGCTGCCTTTTTATCAAATCCTTTTGAAAGATAGTATTCAACTGTATTTGCCATACCAAGTCTCCTATTGCAATGGATCAATACAAAATAAATCCTGCTTTTTTACAGCAAGTTCCCAATTTTCCATCAATTCGGTTTGATGAAATGCCGCCCATCCAAGTACCATTTTTAGCTGTTTAGAAGGCATTTCACCTTCAATTAATTCAAGTTCATTTATCGAAACTATAATGTCTTGACCAGCATAAGTTGCATGAAAATGAGGAGGCATGTGGTCATTCCAATTTATATAAATCTTAATACCTCGAAACATACTTATCGTTGGCATATTTATCTCCTACGAGCAAATTTCAAAATTATTCTGATATTTTATTATCAACTTGAATAAAAAAAATGTCTAGTTATTAATGTCAAATTGGAGTGAAAAAAACAGTACAATATAAAATATTTTTTCTTAAACTTTGGAGCAGAATAAAAATAGTCCAACTTAAATAGAGATTTTCTGTTAAAATAATTACAGGATAAAGTAATGAGAAACAGAAGTTACGACAGAAATTTCAAATTGGACTGCATAAAATATTGTGGAGACCATCCGGAGTTAAGCCAGGCAGATGCAGCCAGAAATCTTGGTGTAAGCGAGCAAACATTAAACCGAAAGTAAAAACACTTTTCATGGCTGTGAAAGAAACAGCCGAAAACTGCAGAAAAAGCAAACGTCATTTTTCTGTGGCGATTATCTGTTTTTTTTTGCACTTTTCAAGAATTTCCTGCCCAAGAACTTTATAATCAAGATACTGGATTCCATACATACCTTGAGCTATTTTATCTGAAAGTTCATTTTTATAATACAAGTCCATTGCTTCTATTAGTGGGATACTCTGGCTTTCAGCTATGTAAGAAATAATTCGTTCTTCCAGGCGTTCCTGATAATTCTTTTCCAACGCTACATCATCCATGAATCTTTACCTCTTCATAAGATTCAAAAGTCAAAAAATGATCAATAGCCTTTTGCGTAATGAATGCTGTTTGGTCATAATTTGGATAGGTTTTTATTTCTCTGATGGCACGTTCTTTATCCCATAGTCCGCTATAGTACATATCAACCACGCGATAAACTTTATCATTTGCAACTTTTCCTGAAATCAAATCATAACTTTTATAATCTTGCCCACCATCTCTGCAATGACAGACAAAATCTATCCATTCAGATAAATTTTCTCCAAAGTCCATATTATTTAATTCAGAGAAATCCTCTTTCATATGATAAATATTAATTACTGCTAAACCGGCTTCTTTAATAACGGCTTTGCGTTTAGCCCAGATTCCTGCCTGAACTTTATTTGTCGTTACATAAAAGCCTTTTCCAAAATCTAGAGACCTGTAAGAATGCAATACATCGGGCTTTTCTACAACCTCTGTTGAACCATGGTAAACAATCATATAGAAAATCCTCTGGTTACAAGATATTCTTCTATATCGCTGACTACAAATGCTGTTCCTTGAGTATGTAAAATGTCATAATATGGTACAAGGAGTTTTTCAATACAATCTGACTCTTTTAGTTTTTTATAAACGACAGATGGAAGTTTTTTCCATTTATCTGCACATGCATGTAGCATATAAATTACAAATTCAAATGTATCTTTGCTCATAATTATGCCCCCTTATTAGTATTATTATAACATATCCCAAAACTGATATCTAGAAATCGAATGAATAAACATAGATATTCGTTTATCTTTAAAAATTGCCCCTAAAATTATTTTTTACCTTTCTTTGTCTTCGTTTTAGGCTTTTCTTCCTCGATAACTTTTATAAAATCTGGCAAAGGTTCGCTTTTGTCATAACGCCTGTCATATACACCTGCCTCAATCGCGTTAAGGATTTTTGTACTCATTTCTTCATAGCTTGGAACATTAGGGTTTGTTACAAGAATTGATGACAAACATGTGTCCTTGTATTTTGTTCCTGGATACACATCTTTAATCGTAATGCGGATCTTGTCTGTTTTTTGAGGAAGATTTATTAAGCTATATTTTGCAAAATCTTCAAGCTGATATTCATTTGAAAACTTTGGAGGCAAGCAGTAAAATATAATTCCCCAATAAAAAAGGTTTCCAACATCTGTTATAATGGAATTGCAAAAACACAAAAAACAGGAGGAAGGAAACCTATGGAAACTTTAGCACAAAAGGAGAGAAAAGAAAACAGCTGCTTT
>JAQYSN010000215.1 GCA_028725265.1 Spirochaetales bacterium
CAAATCCTGAAAGAGCCCTTCCAATTGCATCCATGGCACAAGCAGCATTCAAGGCCTTTGCCGAAAACATGGCAGCATCACTTTTAAAAGATACGGAAACTTTCGTCTATCTTTTGGAAGCAAAACGAACGACTAGCGAAAATCAGATTATCGAATGGATTTCCAAAAAATTAGAGGAACCAAATCCTGTTTATAAAACATCAAAACAGGCCGTGACCTGGCTCACAGTCGATGAAAAATCAAAATTTCCTTTTATCAAAGGTTAAAAAAAAGGATAAAAAGTAGGTAACACATGCAGACTTCTGAAATTTTCAAGAACAAAACAGCCTATACTTTCGAAGTATTTCCGCCTAAAAAAACAAGTCCAATCGAAACCGTATTCAATACGCTCGATGAACTAAAAGACCTCAAACCTGATTTTATCAGCGTTACGTTCGGTGCAGGAGGAACAAGCAATTCTGCAAACACACTTGCCATTGCAGACAGAATCAAATCGGTTTGTAAAGTTGAAAGCGTCGTACATCTTCCATGCCTTTACCTGTCAAAAGAAGTTGCCCGCGATTTTCTGACAAAATTTAGAGAAGCTGGAATCGAAAATATTCTGGCACTACGCGGTGACGTAGTTGAAGGAAGCGAACCTGTCGGAGATTTTTTGCACGCAAGCGATTTGATTCAGTTCATCAGAGAATTTGACGAAAACGATAAATCAGGAAAAAAATTTGACATCATCGCTGCCTGCTATCCTGAAGGACATCCGAAGGCAACATCATTCGTTGATGACATCAAACATTTGAAATACAAAGTTGACTGTGGCGCAAAGCATCTTATCAGCCAGCTCTTTTTTGACAACAACTGCTTCTACGACTTTTTGGACAAGGCTAAATGTGCGGGTATCGACGTACCGATTGAAGCCGGAATCATGCCTGTCGTAAACAGAAAGCAGATTGAAAGAATGGTATCAACATGCGGAGTTGTTCTTCCTAAGAAGTACGTTAAAATGATGGAAAAATATGGCGATAACAACGACGCAATACGAGATGCCGGAATCGCATATGCAACTGATCAAATCGTAGATTTGGTAAGTCAGGGCGTGGATGGTATTCATCTTTACACGATGAACAATCCATACATCGCACGAAAAATTACAGAAGCTACATCCAGCCTTTTTTAGGAAATTATCTTGCAATACGACAATCCGCTGATAATTCAAAGTGACAAAACGATTCTCCTAGATGTACACAGTCCACGAGCAGAAGAATGTCGAATGGCACTGATTCCTTTCGCGGAACTTGAAAGAAGCCCGGAACATTTGCACACATACAGATTGACACCGCTTTCACTTTGGAATGCGTGCAGCGCTGGAATCAAAAGCGAACAGATTATAGAAACGCTGAACGAGTTTGCCCGCTACGAGACGCCTCAGGTCGTAAAGGCTTGGATTATGTCCACAGCCATGAGATTTGGAAAAATCACGATTAAGGAACTCAGTATTAGGGACCTGAGTGGAAAACAGGTTGATGAAACTAACGCCGAAGTTGCAGATGAGACTTGTGCCTCTCAGCCAACAGAAACAGAAGCCGCAAACGAAAGTTCTGACGAATCAGGCAAACTTGAATACCTTGAGTTACATGCAGAAAATGAAGCAATTTATCGAGAAATCCAGTCGATAAAATCCGTTTCAAAATATCTTGAACCATGCGAAAACGAAAATTCCTTTTGCATCCTTTTAACCTACCGAGGAACTATCAAACAAGAGCTTTTAAAAAACGGCTGGCCTGTAAAAGATGAAGCACCGCTAAAAGATGGTGCACCTTTAGAGATAAAACTGCGTGATACAACCCTATCTGGAAAAAAATTCACTCTCCGCGACTATCAGATTGAAGCTTCACATTCACTTGTCGGCGACAAACGAGCTGGAAGCGGTTTTGGAACAATCGTTCTGCCATGTGGCTCCGGAAAAACAATCGTCGGCTTAAGCATAATGAATGAACTCCAGACAAACACGCTTATCGTAACGACGAATATCAGTGCAGTTCATCAGTGGATTTCAGAAATATTAGATAAAACCGAACTTACGAAAGAGCAAGTTGGCGAATATACCGGAGAAGAAAAGGTCATAAAACCTGTTACGGTTGCAACATATCAGGTTTTGACATGGCGTCCCGATAAGACAGGACCTTTCCCGCATTTTCAGATTTTCAAAAAAAATAATTGGGGCCTTATAATTTACGATGAAGTTCATCTTTTGCCAGCTCCTGTTTTCCGAGTCACAGCTGAAATTCAAGCCGTACGACGTGTAGGATTGACCGCGACTTTGGTACGAGAAGACGGATGCGAAGGCCACGTTTTTTCTTTAGTAGGTCCAAAACGCTACGATGTGCCTTGGAAAGACCTTGAGGGAGCCGGCTTTATCGCAAAGGCTGAATGTATCGAAGTTAGAATCGATTTAGACAGCGAAAAAGAACTTGAGTATGCAGTTGCAAATTCACGCGACAAATACAAGATTGCAAGCACCAACAAAAACAAGTTGACCATGGTTCAAAGCCTAGTTCAAAAATTCACAAAAGATAAAATCCTTGTCATCGGACAATATCTTGATCAATTAGATGATGTTGCAAAACTTTTGAATGCACCTATCATCACGGGAAAAAACAGCACGAAAGAGCGAGACGAACTCTATTCGCAATTCCGCGAAGGTAAAATCCGAGTGCTTGTCGTTTCAAAAGTCGCAAACTTCGCAATCGACTTGCCTGATGCTTCAATGGCCATTCAGATTAGCGGTACTTTCGGAAGCCGCCAGGAAGAAGCACAGCGACTCGGCCGAATCTTAAGACCAAAAGAACGCACCTCACGATTTTTCACACTCGTAACGCGAGACACAATTGAAGAAAATTTCAGTGCAAACCGACAGAAATTCCTTACAGAACAAGGATACGCATATAAGTTGATACGCTCAAATCAACTTGATGACATGCTCAATGAGGCGGAATGTGATGATTGATGCAAGAAAAATGCAGGATGCACAAGTTCAAAACGTAATTGCATGGCGTGATTATCTTACCACGATGAATGATTCAAGTTTCTTCGATCTGATGCACATGTATCTGGGAGAAATACAAACGCCGTACAACAAACAAAAATTAATTGAACAACTGAGTTCGTTTTTAAGAAAAGAAGAACACAAATCTACTATAGAAACGCTTCTCAGTGAAAATGACATCCTGATTTTGAATGCAGTTTATTTTATCCCATGTGCAACACAACAAAAAATTGCAGACTTTTTCAAAGAAAGTTTTTCTCTATTTCAGGTAAATGATGCCCTCAAAAATTTTGAAAACCGACTTTTGGTATTTCAAACCGATGGCATCTACAAAATCAATCCGCTCTTGCAGAAAAATCTTGAAAAATATTTCGATCTTTCGGTTTTGCTTGAAAACCAAACAGAGTGCAGTTCAAGCCAAGATTTTTATACAGGCAATATCTGCATGTCGCCTCTATTTTTGGCCTCGATTTATTCACTTGTTGCAACCTATCCAAGTCTATGCAAGCTCGACGGGACCTTCAAGAAAAAAATTACAGAATCATTGCCTAAATTTTTTCCTTCGCTTTCTGATTCAAATCAGATTTTGCTTCTAATTAACGCGGCAAAGCGACTCGGACTTTTTTCACAGACAGAAAATGAGGTTCTGATAAACAGAGAGCGATGGAACAGTTTTTCTGAACTTTCGTTTTTGGAACAGATGATTCTTCTCGCTGTTTCAAGCGTGGCAAGATTCACAATCAACACCAGCCAAAACTATGCCAGCCAGCTTTATGCACTTCTTTTAAGCGTTCCTGAAAATGGCCTTACGGAAAAGAAACTGATGAAGCTCGGTTATCTCATCAACGAAAAAAATTCGGTAGTCGCAAGCAATTCAGATAGTTTCAGATCTCCCGTCAGAAATCGTCTTTCGCAAATTATAGCAGCAGCATCCTCTCAAAATGAAGATTCCGCCGAAGAAGAGCCAAAAGACGCATTCGAAATGATTATAAAAAATGCAATCAAGTTCGGTCTTTTTACAGCAACGGCCATCACAGATGAAGACGAGAAGATTTACATTCCATGCGATTTATTAAAAACTGCCCAGATTGGCGACAATATGATGGAAGCCCAACTTTCAATTGATGCAAACTTTGCGATTACGATTCTGGGATTCAAGTCCCTTAAAAGTATTCTTCCGATTCTAGATGTTTCTGAATTCGTTTCCTATGACTCTGTCATGCAGCTTGAGGTAACAAAAAAATCTTGTTTCCGTGGTTTTGACAGCAACATGACAGCAGATTCGGTAAAACAGCTTTTTGAAAAATATTCCATGCACTCCGTGCCTCAAAACCTGATTTTTTCAATCGACGAATGGTATGATATTTTCAATTCGGCCCAGGTTTACCAGGGATTCATTCTTCAAGTGTCGCAGCCAAAAAGACGGCTCGTAGAAGGCAACACCGAGTTTTCCCGACACATAAAAAAGATTCTGGCGGATGGCATCTATCTTCTTGATTTCAACAATTCCGACGACTTTAATCTTTCACTTGAAAAATCAGGACTGGATTTTATCAGTGGGATTTTTCCTAAAGCAAAAATAATTCCTCAGCTTCCGATGAGAAGTATTCCGAAAAATGATGATTTGATTTTTAAAGTTCATCAGGATTTTTCATTTCCGAAAAACTTTGAAATTGCAAGCAGGCATCTAAAATCGATGAAAGAAATGCTTTGTGAAATGGATGCAACAAAAGAACAAAAGCTTAGCCTACAGGAACGAATCAACCAGAAAATCGTAATCGATCCGGAACAACTTTCGCCTGCCAGCGTACGACTTGTAAAAAGCGAAGCCTTCGGTATGGACTACAGCGGAAAAATCCATGTTTTGGAAAAAGCAATCGAGAATCATGCTCTTGTCGAATTGACCTACGATGAAAAATATAGCGAAAACGGAATTAAATACTACACAGTCATGCCTCTTTCGCTCGAACGCGCCGAAAACGACACTTTCCTGACGGCTACAGTGCAAAACGGAAACGACTCAGGCGAAAAAACGATGAAATTTCCGATTGGCACAAGCCGAAGCGTAAAAAGGCTGATAGCGAAAAACTGGGATGAAAAATAGTATAACACCGACGAAGGCGATTAAATATTGCGTCTGATTATATGTTGCGCCCGATTATATGTTGCGTCTGATTATATGTTGCGCTCTTCGCTCAAATCAGAAAGTGTCGTCTTTATATGCTTGAGCTTCATCCATTTTTGTATTATTGGAATATATTCTTTTTCAATTCGCCTGTTGCATGGTCCCAAAGCCTGAACTATCGTGAGATTTGAATTCTCTGGGCTTTCCCTGATTTCTATACAAGCAACACCTCTGTGTATTTTCTTATCCTCAAGTGTCACGATATAGCACTGTTTTGAAAGAACTTTGTTCCTATAAAGATAGCCTACACAGTTGTGCATCTTATCGCTTATCAGATATAAATCATCCGTACTTTTTGGAAGTTCAAATAAAAATCGCTCTTTATCATCTTCGTTGTATACATGCTGAAGTTTCAATTCTTCTTCAGTATATTTCACTGTTTGAAAATTTTTTTCTCCCTTGCGTATTCTGGAATGATGCAAGGCTTCACACAACCTGTTGTGGACATCATCAGTAAAGCCTTCCTTGATGATACGTTTTTTTAACGGATCAGGGATTGCATTGAAGTTCTGAACATACAAGCTCATGGCATCCTTCAAGATATCAGTTTCTGTACGACCGTTCAGTATCGGTTCGATAAGGTGATTCGCACGAACCGTATCACTTTTTACAGAAGTTGAATTCTGATACCAGAGTCTAAGAGCATACATGCATTCATTTGAATCGAAAAATTTAATAAGACCAGGAAGTTTTTCATCGCAGGAAAGATTTTCTTCAAGAAATCCGATAAGGGCAGCATTGTCATAATATTTATTGTAGACATTCGGATCTTTAAAACCTATGCAGTTCAAAAAAACATTTACTAAAAGAACGCTTGGATTGTCCATGAACATTTTTCTGAATTTTTTTGTTGGATTTACTTCAAAAGTTTTGCACAAATCCTCAAATGCATGCAGATTGAAACGTTTTACAGTAGTCTTAAAACAAGGTTTTATAATTGAAATAGGTGGACAGGATGGATACATTACAAAATGCTTAAATCCGTTCTGACAGAGTTTGTAGGTATTTTTACATGGAACGCCAAAAATTTTTTTTGTCATCAAAGAAAGAACATTCTGAATTGATTCTTGAATTTCCTGAGGAACTTGTTCTAGATCAAGTTCGTTATCAAAATAGATTTGATTCTTTTTAACATGCTCAATCAGAGTGCTTCCATCAGCAAAATTAAAATGAGAAACCTCGCTGTGCTTTTCGATAACTTTTTTGGATCTGTAAATTGAAGGTTTTGCCTGCCTGAACGAAACATCAAGTTTCAGATTGTCCATATCAATCTTGAACATGACAGAACTTAAGGACTTTGTATTTATTATCGATAAAGGTCTTGTCGATTTATAACCACATTGAAAAATGATTACGCCTTTTTCATTTTTGGTAAATTTTTCCCAGCGCGAATGATAATCGCACCAGGCAGTCGACGCATCACTTTGCATTACGACATCAAACTTACCGTCGCTTTTGAAAGGCCGCCATTTATGAGATTTCTTGTCTTCAATGTATTCGATGTAATAGGTGCTCATTTCCTACGCTTTTTCACATCAATTATGATATCAGCAACCTGAGAAATCATAATCGCAGCGAACATTATAGCACAACCTAAAATTTCCCGCCCGCTCAATTTTTCGTGAATGATGATTGCTGCAGCAAGAACTGCAAAAACCGATTCCATACTCATCAAAAGAGAAGCGACAGGGGCCGAAACGTATTTTTGGCCAAGAACCTGGAATGTATATGCAACACCACAACTCATAATACCAGAATATAAAATTGGAATTGCAGCCTTTTTAATCGAAGAGCATTGAGGTTTTTCAAAAATGAACATTAAAATAGTTGAAATGAGACCGGCCACAAAAAACTGCATACAAGAAAGCTTTATTCCATCACATTGAGGAGAAAACTTTTCTATAACAAGAATATGTGCCGTAAAGAACACTGCACAAATCATTGCAAGAATATCGCCCTTGTTCATTTTGCCCGACAAAAGATCACCGCGTTTGAAACACAAAAAATATAGTCCGACAAATGCCAAGACTACACAAATCCATGTGATGAACGGAATTTTCTTTTTGAGAAAAAGGCTCACGATTGGGATATAGAACATATAAGTCGCCGTGATGAAAGCTATCTTTCCCGGAGTTGAGTAATAAAACGCAAATTGTTGAAAATTTGTTGCCACGCACAGAATGACTCCCAAAATTGCCCCATATTTTATCGCCTTGACGTCAACCTTCGACTTCAAGCTTTTTAGAGGAAGTCCTGCACGCTTTACTTCAATAATATCGCGGATTAAAAAAACAGGAATCAAAACTACAGAACCAAGCAAAGTTCTTATACCGATAAAAGTAAAGGCATCTACAGATTCAATTCCAATACCTTGAGCTACAAAAGAGCTGCCCCATACCAAGGCAGTGAGTAAAAGCATAAAAACGCCTTTAAACTGCGTAAACTTGCTATTATTTTCCATAAACGATATTTTAGTGTTTTTTTATAAAAAATTCAGTATACTTATTTTATGAAAACTAACATTTTGCATAAATTTTTTTCATCAATTAGTGTATTTTTCATCTCAGCATTGATTTTTTCATGTTCGAGTTATGATTCAACCTTTGATTTTGCTACAGTAAAAGCACAGTGTGGCTCTGAAGTTACTCTTTCAAATGACGGGCCATATATCATCGCAGAACCTTCTTCTGGAAATTCTACAACTGGCATGATTTTTTATCCGGGAGGACTTGTTTCGTATCAATCCTACCTTCCGTTGATGATAAAATGTGCAAAAAACGGAATCAGCTGCTATATCATCCAAATGCCTGATGATTTTGCAATACTCAATATGAATGCAGCCTATAGGGTCCAAAAACGATATCCGCAAATTTCAAACTGGTATATTGCCGGCCATTCACTTGGTGGTGCAATGGCAGCAAGCTACGTCGCATCTCATAAAAACGATTTTGCAGGATTGATTTTACTCGCAGCCTATTCAACGAGCGATATTTCAGAGTCAAACCTCAAGGTGCTCTCTGTTTACGGAAGTCAGGACGGGGTCCTTAATATGGCAAATTACGAAAAATACAGGCCGAATCTACCTTCAGAGGGAAATGGCTTTACGGAATTAATTATCCAGGGAGGAAACCACGGACAGTTTGCTGATTACGGGGAACAAAAGGGAGACGGTCAGGCCTCAATTTCAAGAGAAACTCAACAGAGCCTAACCGCCGATGCAATTAGAGATTTGATTTTTTAGTCGGAATACGCCAACCTAAAATAACATCTGCTCCGTAAACGATAAACACTGAAGCATCAAATCCTGTACCCGCACAGTAAAAGCCTCCGCCACAATAAAAACCTTTCATTCGATAAATCAAACTAAGATTGTAGGTAAGGCTCGGGCCGAACGTCGGTAGCATGATAGAGTAACCGCCGTTTTCAGTTTCAACATTGTAATAATGTGAAAAAAACATAAAAAGGCCGATTTCAAGCATATTCGAAAGTTCAAGTCTGCTTCCGTTTGAAAATTCAGCAAGCAGGAAACTTGCACTTCCAGTTGCAGAAAAGTTCATAAAAGGCCAAAAAAAGAAAGAACCTCCCACGCCGAACGTCCATCTTTCAGGAACATTTTCTTCAAAGATGTACTGAGCTCTAGCCGGTCCAAAAGTAAGATACATGAACATGTGTGAATAACTTTCATGACCATCAAGGGAAATTTCTGAAATAGCAAGATTCCCATTTATCGGAAATTCGACATCAACGGCTGCAAAGCACGGAACAAAAAGTGTTATGAAACCAATTAAAATCAAGAATAATTTTTTCACGATTTTATTTTAGCACCCTTGAGATTCTTTTTCAATTTGCATAAACTAACTACATGAAAATTATCGACTTCCACGCACACATATACCCGGAAAAAATTGCCGAAAAAGCAGTAAAAAATGTAGGAGCTTTTTACGATGCCCCGATGAGCCATCCCCATGGAATTTCAAATGAACTGATCGCATCTGGTTCCAAAATTGGCGTTACAAATTACGTCGTTCATTCAGTTGCAACAAAGCCTGAACAAGTAGTTTCTATCAATAACTTTATCATTCAAGAATGCAAAAATCATCCAGAATTCATCGGATTTGCAACATATCATCAAAACTTCGAAGATTTCGAAAGTGAAATAGACCGCGTTACAAAAGCTGGATTGAAAGGCGTAAAAATGCACGCTGATTTTCAGAAATTTCAGGTCGATATGAGAGAAATGGATAACTTTTACAGCTGTCTTGAAGAAAGAGGCTTGCCTATTTTGTTCCATGCAGGAGATGCCAGATTCGATTTTTCAGGACCTAAAAGAATAGCGAACGTTTTGGACAAACATCCAAAGCTCAAGGTAATCGCCGCTCATTTTGGCGGATACACAGAATGGGACAAAGCCATCGAGTGGCTCGTCGGAAGAGATGTCTGGTTCGACACCTCATCAACTACATGGAAGTTGCCTTTTGACAAAGCAAACGAAATGATAAAAAAGCACGGTGCAAAATGGTTTTTATTCGGAAGTGACTTTCCGATGTGGGACCATGAAAATGAGTGGGCCAGATTCCAAAAATTTGACTTTACAAAAGAAGAACTTGAGATGGTTCTTCACAAGAATGCAGAAAAATTATTAGGGCTTTAAACAGAAAAATGTTTACAAGTTTAATCGATAAGCTAGAAAAGGAAGAAATTCTCACCCAAGAAGAATTTTCTGAGCTCATCAAAAACCGTACGAAAGAAGATGAAGAATATGCGGCAAAAAAAGCCCGTTCAATTGCCGATTCGATTTTCGCAAATAAAATCTATCTTCGAGGGCTTATCGAATTTACCAACTACTGCAAGAACGACTGTTTTTACTGCGGAATCCGCTGTTCGAATAAACAAGCCGACCGCTATCGACTTTCGCTTGAAGAAATTATGTCTTGTTGCGAAAATGGCTACAAACTTGGATTCCGAACCTTCGTTCTGCAAGGCGGCGAAGATCCGTGGTTCACGGATGCTTTGATGATTGACATCATCAAAAGCATACGCGCGGCCTATCCAGACTGTGCGATAACGCTTTCAATCGGCGAAAAATCAGAAGAAAGCTACCGCGCGTACTTCGCCGCCGGAGCTGACCGCTATCTTCTACGCCATGAAACGGCAACAGATGCACATTACCGAAAACTTCACCCTGAAAATCTTTCGCTTGAAAACCGCAAGAATTGCTTGCACACTCTGAAAAAAATCGGTTTTCAGACAGGTTGTGGCTTTATGGTAGGAAGCCCTTTTCAAACCACAGATGACATTGCACGCGATTTACTTTTTATCCACGAACTCAAGCCGCAGATGGTAGGAATCGGACCTTTCATTCCGCACGCCCAAACTCCGTTTGCAGACAAGGTAGCTGGCACTCTACAAGACACGCTGTTTTTGCTTAGCCTCATCCGCATAATGGAAAAAAATGTGCTTTTGCCTGCGACGACAGCTCTTGCAACGATTGACGCCAATGGCCGGGAAAAAGGTATTTTATCCGGCGCGAATGTCGTTATGCCGAACTTGTCGCCACTTGGCGTTCGCAAAAAATACACGCTCTATGACGGCAAAGTCTGTACTGGAGACGAAGCAGCCGAATGTAAGATGTGCTTGGAACGCCGCCTGAAATCAATCGGCTACGAAACGGTTGTCAGCCGCGGAGATTACTCTTATCGCGATTATTCTTAAAGCGATTACTCTTATCGCGACTATTCTTAAAGCGACTATTGGAGGCAAATTATGAAAAAACATGCTCGATTTATTTTAATTTTAGCGTCTTTTCTTCTAGCAGGAATCGTTTTTACAGGTTGTTTTTCCGAAAAAGACAGCCCTTTTTACGACAGCGAATGGCATTTGGAAAATTTTGATGTGCAAGGTCAGCCTTATTTTCATGACCTTACCTTCGAACCAAATCATATTGCGACGCTCAAAGTAATGTACACAGATACTTTAGACGGTTTTTGCTGGACAGGAAAGTATAAAATCAACTCAAAAAAGGTTGTCTTCGATTTTACCGACTGCATCCGCTATAAAAACGGTGAAATCTCGGATCGGATAACTTCAGGAAAAGTAATAAACTTTTATACAGGCGAATTTTTTTATTCCGTAGCAGAAATTGAAATTCAAAACCGCACTGATAATAGCGGAGTTGATAATACGGACAACTCTGAATGGCGATTGCAACTGATTCGTCCCAAAAACTATTTTTATGGCGGAAATAAAGACATTTTAGGTAATCAACTAGACGAGTTTGTGAAATTTAGATAGAAAAGTGGGCGGAAGCCCGCTCCTCAGTTGTCGACAAATTGTCGACAGCTAAAACTCCTTCCATTTTCACGCACAAAACAAAAGAAAAGCCTCCTTTGAAATTAAAAAAGTTAATTCCAAACATCAAAATTGAGAGTAATTCCCCAAAGTCCAAGATTCCAACTTTGAACATTTATAATTTTTTTCTAGAGTGTAGCATTATTTGATACACCTTTTGTTTTATAATAATGGAATATATAATGAATATAAAAGAGGTTAATTTATATGAAAACAATTGAAAATTTTTGTGGACAAAAAAAAGGCTATTCTCGCTCTATTACCTTGCGAAACAGATTAATTCCTATTGGAAAAACAGAAGAAAATATTAAAAAATTAAAACTTCTTGATAATGACATTAATCGTTCAAAGGCTTATGTTGAAGTTAAGGCTTTAATAGACGATTTTCATCGTGTCTTCATAGAAGATGTTCTTTCTAAGGTTAAACTAGAATGGGGTCCTTTATACGACCAGTTTGATTTGTTCCAGAATGAAAAAGACAAGCAGAAGAAAAACAAAATCAAAAAAGAATTGGAAACTCTACAAGGAGCAATGCGAAAGCAAATCATAAAAAAGTTTAAGGATGATGATAGATTTGATAAACTTTTTAAGAAAGAACTTTTAACAGAATTTGTTCCTACTGTAATAAAAAATGATGAATCGGGAACTATATCTGACAAAAAAGCTGCTCTTGATGAGTTCAAAGGTTTTGCGACATATTTTACAGGCTTTCACCAAAACAGACAAAATATGTATAGCGAAGAGGCTAAGGCTACCGCCATCAGCAACAGAATTGTAAATGAAAACTTCCCGAAGTTTTATGCGAATGTGAAGTTTTTTGAATACTTGCAGGAAAAATTTCCAGAAATAATTTCACAAACTGAACAATCTCTTTCTGTGTTCTTAAAAGGTAAAAAACTTGCAGATATTTTTTGTGCAGAAGGATTTAACGCTGTTTTGAGTCAAAGCGGAATTGATTTTTACAATACGATAATTGGCGGAGTAGCTGGTGAAGCAGGAACTCAAAAGATTCAGGGCTTAAATGAAAAAATAAATCTTACTCGCCAGCAGCTTCCTGCAGAAGAAAAATCTAAGCTCAAAAGGAAGATGACCGTATTGTACAAGCAGATTTTAAGCGACAGAAGTACGGCTTCTTTTATTCCGATTGGATTTGAATCAAGCGATGAAGTTTATGAATCTGTAAAACAGTTTAAGGAAGATTCATTAAATAAAATTCTTTCTGAAATGAAAATTCTCTTTGAAAAATCTGATTATGAATTGAGTCAGATTTATGTTCCAGCAAAAGAAGTTACAGAGTTTTCATTAAAGCTTTTTGGCAACTGGTCGATTTTGCATGACGGGCTTTTCTTAATTGAAAAAGATAATGCAAAGAAGTCTTTCACGGAAAAGCAGATTGATATTTTAAGGAAGGATATTGCAAAAAGAGACTGCTCTCTTGCAGATTTGCAGAATGCTTATGAAAGATGGGCAAAAGAAAATGATGTTAAAGTTGAAAAGACTGTAAAAAACTATTTCAAAATTGCAGAACTTCGAGCTGATGAAAAATCGAAAGAAAAAGCTTCTGTGGAGATTCTGAAAGAACTTGAATCAGCTTTTGATAAAATCGATTTTGAAAAGCGGGAAAATCTTATAAAAGAAAAAGAATCAGCAACTCCTATAAAAGATTTCCTCGACGAAGTTCAGAACCTTTATCATTACCTTAAATTAGTTGACTATCGTGGTGAAGAGCAAAAGGATACGGATTTCTATTCAAAATTTGATGAAATATTGCAAACACTTTCTGAAATTGTTCCGCTTTATAATAAGGTAAGAAACTTTGTTACAAAAAAGCCGAATGAGGTGAAGAAAGTAAAGTTGAATTTTGATTGCCCAACTTTGGCAAGTGGATGGGATTTAAATAAAGAATCTTCAAATGATGCGATAATCCTTCGCAAAAATGGGAATTTTTATCTTGGAATATTCAATTCAAAAGACAAACCAAAGTTTGAAAATCGCTCGACTGATGGTGAATATTATGAAAAGATGATTTATAAACTTCTTCCTGGTCCTAATAAAATGCTTCCAAAAGTCTTTTTTTCAACAAAAGGTCAAGAGACATTTTTGCCACCAAAAGAGATTTTACTTGGTTATGAAGAGGGAAAACATAAGAAAGATGATAATTTTGATAAAGACTTCATGTATAAGTTAATTGACTGGTTTAAATATGCTATCAATCAACACGAAGATTGGAAAATGTTTAATTTTAAATTCTCTCCAACTGAAACTTATGAAGATTTAAGTGGGTTTTATAAAGAGGTTGAAGCTCAAGGATATAAAATCACATTCCAGAAAGTTGCAGAATCATATATCAATTCCCTCGTGGATGCCGGCAAACTCTTCCTTTTCCAGATTTACAACAAAGACTATTCAACTGGTAAAGACGGCGGAAACGGTTCAACAGGCAAAAAGAATCTTCATACGATGTATTGGGAAAATTTGTTCAGCGAAGAAAATCTTCGTGATGTCTGCCTTAAACTGAATGGAGATGCAGAACTTTTCTGGAGAGATGCAAATCCAGATGTAAAAGCTGTTTGTCACGGAAAAGGTTCAGTTCTTGTAAACAGAACGACCTCTGACGGTAAGACAATTCCAGAAGAAATTTATCAGGAAATCTATAAATTCAAAAATCCTGATAAACAGGAAAAGGACTTTAAACTTTCTGATGCCGCAAAAGAACTGTTGGATAGTGGAAAAGTTGTCTGCAAAGAAGCAAAATTTGATATTACTAAAGACCGTCACTTTACACAGAAAACATATCTTTTACATTGTCCAATTACCATGAATTTCAAAGCTCCTGAAATTACAGGAAGAAAATTCAATGAAAAATTGCAGGAAGTTTTGAAAAACAATCCTGATGTAAAGATTATTGGTCTTGACCGTGGAGAGAGGCATTTAATTTATCTTTCTCTTATCAATCAAAAGGGCGAAATCGAACTTCAAAAAACGCTTAATCTTGTGGAGCAGGTTCGAAATGATAAAACGGTTTCTGTAAATTATCAGGAGAAACTTGTCCAGAAAGAAGGAGAGCGCGACAAGGCTCGAAAGAACTGGCAGACAATCAGTAATATCAAAGAATTAAAAGAAGGGTATCTTTCAAACATCGTACATGAAATTGCAAAATTAATGGTAGAGAATAATGCAATTGTCGTAATGGAAGATTTGAATTTCGGATTTAAGAGGGGACGATTTGCTGTGGAGCGTCAGGTGTATCAGAAATTTGAAAACATGCTCATCGAAAAGCTGAATTATCTTGTGTTTAAAGACAAAAAAGTTACTGAGCCAGGTGGCGTTTTGAATGCATATCAGCTGACAGATAAATCTGCGAATGTAAGTGACGTAGGTAAGCAGTGCGGATGGATTTTCTATATTCCTGCTGGTTATACTTCAAAGATTGACCCTAAAACAGGTTTTGCAAATCTTTTCTATACGGCAGGTCTTACTAACATCGAAAAGAAAAAAGAGTTCTTCGATAAGTTTGATTCAATTCGCTATGACGGAAAAACAGATTCATTTGTATTTAGTTTTGATTACAGTGAATTTGGGGATAATGCGGATTTTAAGAAAAAATGGGAAGTCTACTCGAAAGGAGAGAGACTTGTTTTCAGCAAGTCAGAAAAATCTGTTGTCCGGGTAAATCCAACAGAAAATTTAAAAGCATTGTTTGATAAACAGGGAATAAACTGGAATTCAGAAGATAATTTTATAGACCAGATACAGGCAGTACAGGGTGAAAGAGAGAATTGTGCTTTTTATGACGGCCTATACCG
>JAQYSN010000216.1 GCA_028725265.1 Spirochaetales bacterium
GAAAGAGAAAGCATGTTGCTGAACAAGGAAAGACTACTTGAAAGCTGTGCGGTTCCTGATAATTTCCAATAAGTTGATTTAAAGTAATCATTGCTAAAATCTATTTCTTCAGGAGATAAAATCTTGTTTTCGTTATAAACGATAAGAGAATCAAAAGTTGGTACAACAGAATAAGTCAAGTTGTAGTTGATTGTAGAACTTGATGAGGTCGTATAACTTGAAACCTTGAGCTCCGGCAATGATGAAAGCGCAAGAGCATCTTCGTCTTTGGCACTATCCTCTGTTTTTGACTTCTCATCTTTCTGTGCAAGTTCTTCCGCCGATGTCGAATCAGAATCAGAAGACTCCGTTTTGTCGGTCAAAAAATCAGGAGTGACAAACTTTCCGTCGTACTCACTTTTTTCAGATTGATTAGTTTTTTTAGTTGTAGATGAGCTTTTTGAAGGATAAGAAAACAAAGTTCCTGCAATATTAACAGTTCCGCTTCCAGGAATAACCTGCGAAGGATAAAAAAACTTTCGATTAGGACTGTAAGTTGCAAGATTTCCGTCAAGAGATGAATTGACCTTCGAATTGAACAAAATCGATGACTTTAAGTTGCTGATATTCAGCGTCGTAATATACGGATTCAAAGCCGAAATTTTAGGATTGATATTCAAGGTTCCTTGCCAGGTATATGAAGAAACACCAGAAACAATCGTCGAAGTACTTTCGTCATCTGTAAGACCATCCGTAATTACCGAAAGCCAATTCATCGACTCTGAACGATTTTTAATAAAATCACTGTCAAAAAACGGATCGGAATAAAGCGGCATCGATAAAGTAAAAGAAACCGGGGAATAAGAAATCGTTCCCTTCAGGTTTGCATAGAATCGGAACGGAATCGTAAAACCGAAAAAATATCCTTTGTCATAATTGCTTGAATAGTCATTTGCAACATCATAAATCGTATAACCATACGCATTTTTAAAAATTGTATTGGAAAAACCTGTGAGCAAAGAAAAATCGAGTCCTGTCAGAACCTTTCCCGGCGTGAAAGAACCTTGAATTCCGACCATTCCACCAAGAGTCGTGTAATAGTCACCCAAAATCCTAAGATAGTCCGATGAACTATTGGTTTCATCTTCATCGAGATTATGAAGGAACAAGCCTTCTCTAACCTGCTTTTTATTTGATGAAGTATTCAAAAAACTGAAAAAATTGTCTTCATCCTCACTGTTAGATGATGAAGATTTTCGCCCCACAAGATAAGTCGAGGTCTGAAGATAATAACCTTTTCGTCCGTCATAACCCAAAACAGGATTAAAAATCATCTCATCCTTTGGGTAATAAAAGAAAGGCAGATACAAAACGGGAATATATCCAACAGAAAAAACTGCATTAAAAAAGGCAAATTCATTTCCAGGCAAAAGCCATATTCTTGTTGCATTGATAAGCCAATGCGGGTCGTCTTCGTCACAAAACGACAATTTTCCGTTTTTGAAACCGATAACCCCAGTTGATGATCTTGCAAAAAGTTCGGAACTTACGACAAGGCTGGAAGAAGAATCAAGCTTAATCATATCGCTGTCATTTTGAGTTACACGTCCCTTATTAAAAACACCTTCCTGATTTTCGGAATTGAAAAGTATAGAATCTGCAGTAATTGTTTCGGTGACGGTAGAACCCGACATTTTTTCAAGGACGACAGAGCCTTCTGCATAAAGCCTTTGACGTGCCCTTTCGTATGTAACCGTATCAGCAGAGACGATTGTTTTCGTGCCATTTTGTTCCACGGAAAGCTGCACGGAGCCAATCAAAACGATGATATCATTACCTTCTTCAGTTTTCGCATACTCGGTTTTCTGTGCAGAAATAATCGTTATGACTGTTTTTGAAGCAGGTTTTGAATCAGATTCAGTTTTCTTATCAGCGTCATTCTTTTTAGCCGTCTTTTCCTTTTTTGTAGAACTTTTCTCAACAGATTTTTGATTAGATTCATCTTTTTGAGCCGATTCATCAGAAACGCTCTGTTCATCTGGTAAATTCTCTGCCAAAATACTTTCAATCGAAGATAAATCTGGAATAGTCACATCAGATTCGTCTGCAAAAAGCGTAAATGAGCAAATCAGCAATAAAAGGATAACAAACTTTTTTAAATGCACCAAATCAACCTTTTTTCAAAGTATCCTTTAAAAATATTCCTGTATAGGAATTTTTACATTCGCAAACTTGTTCCGGAGTTCCTGTCGTAATAACAGTACCTCCCCCGCTTCCACCTTCAGGCCCGAGATCTATAACATAATCTGCTTGTGCAATGACATCAAGGTTATGCTCAATCATCAAAACGGAATTTCCGTTATCAACTAATTTCTGGATTACGCCCATCAGTTGCTTTACATCGGCAAAATGAAGCCCCGTAGTCGGTTCATCAAGGATGTAAAGCGTCTTACCAGTTCCAGGGCGTGCAAGTTCGTTGGCAAGTTTTACACGCTGAGCTTCACCACCGCTTAAAGTCAAGGCATTCTGTCCGAGTTGTATATAACCAAGACCAACCGCCTGCAAAGTAGAAATTTTTCTATAAATCTGAGGAATAGCACTGAAAAATTCACAGGCTTCGTCAATCGTCATGTTCAACACGTCATTGATTGATTTTCCCTTATATAAAACTTCAAGAGTTTCATGATTGAATCTTTTTCCAGCACAAACTTCGCACTGAATATATACGTCTGGCAAAAAGTTCATCTCAATGACAATCTGACCTGCACCCTGACAGTTTTCGCAACGGCCGCCCTTTACGTTAAAGCTGAAGCGACCTTTCTGGTAGCCACGAGATTTCGAATCAGGAAGACTTGCATACAAATCGCGGATTGCATCAAAAACGCCGACATAGGTCGCAGGATTGCTTCGCGGAGACCTTCCAATTGGACTTTGGTCAATATTGATGACCTTATCCAAGCATTCGATTCCCTCGATTCGAGCACATTCTCCCACAGGATAGTTAGTTTTCATCAGGCTGTTAGAAACGGCTGGATAAATGATGTCACTCATCAGGGTCGATTTTCCACTTCCGCTTACGCCGGTAATGCAAGTAAACATCCCGAGAGGAACTGACACATTGATATTTTTAAGATTGTGCTCCGAAGCTCCCCAAACCTTGATAAAATTACCATTTCCCTTACGTCGTTCAGAAGGAATTTCCATCTTCAAGGTACCTGCAAGATACTGCCCTGTTACGCTATTCTTGACACCTGCAACAAATTCAGGAGTTCCGGCAGCGACAACCTCACCTCCGTTTACGCCTGCTCCAGGACCAAGATCAACCAAGTAGTCAGCAGTTCGTAAAGTCTGTTCATCGTGTTCAACAACGATGACTGTATTGCCGTTATCACGAAGATTTATCAAAGTATCTATCAATTTTTGATTATCTCGCTGATGAAGACCTATTGAAGGTTCATCAAGGATATACATTACGCCACAAAGAGCGGATCCAATCTGTGTTGCAAGACGAATTCGCTGAGCCTCGCCACCGCTCAAAGTTTCTGCGGCACGCTCAAGTGTCAAATACTCAAGACCAACGTTATTCAAAAAAGAAAGACGGGCTCTAATTTCCTTGAGAATCTGAGATGCAATTTTAGTTTCGTTTTCGGTTAGAACAAGGTTATTGAAAAATTTAATTGAATCGACAACAGAAAGTTCACAAAGTTCCCAGATATTTTTTCCGCCAACAGTTACCCCTAAGGCTTCACTTCGAAGGCGTTTTCCGTGACATGAAGAACATTCTGAAATTTTCATGAATTTTTCTTCGATGTTTTTCTTTTGAGCATCGCCCCACGCTTCTACATAACGCCTTTTCATTTCGGCAAGGACTCCAATCCAAGGTCTATTGTATTCTGAATAGCCTTCTCCACTTTGCTTTTTGTAAATCCAATGAAGTTTTTTATCAGGATTTCCATTCCACAAAAAATCGAACTGTTCTTCTGTCAAATCTTTTATCGGAGTGTCGAGGGTAAAGCCGGCACCGTCCGCTACAGCCTGAAAAACCGATGTATTCCATTCACTTTCAGGATTGAAAAACGGAAATGCCCGTTCGTTAAAACTCAGTGCTTTATCCGGCAAAATTTTTTGAAAATCCCACTCCATTTTTTCGCCAAGTCCAGTGCATTCAGGACAGGCCCCAAAAGGATTGTTAAAGCTGAAAAGTCGTGGCTGAAGTTCCGGCATTGAAATACCACAATCCGGGCAGGCATTTTTCTGACTAAAAAACACTTCTTCTTCAGAAACAGTTCCAT
>JAQYSN010000217.1 GCA_028725265.1 Spirochaetales bacterium
CGATAAGAGCCATCACCCCAACTCCGATTCCCAAAGAAGGCGCAATTCTTGCAAACGAAAATCCCTTTTCACCATTAATCTTTTTTCTGCTCAAACCAGAAAGTCTAAGAGATATGAAATGTATCCATGAAAAATGAAGTCGTTTCATTGCTTTATTCTCCCCGCCTGTGATAAAGCTCGCCATCTTTGTAATATCGGTTTTTAACAAAATGATTGTCTCGATATTCTGACTTTACGCTGAAACCGCCTTCCAGAAAAATTTCCATAACGTAATCAACGTCAGAATAATAGATAGTCGAAGATTTTAAAACACCATCTTCTTCCAAAATTCTATCAGGATGAGAAAATCCATTCGAATAGTCATTTTTCACCGTAACAGTATGAGAATCTTTTGTTACAGAACTTTCTATGATGTGGCTTTCATCATCATAAATCCATGAACGAGTGGATGATGGTTTTCGCAAACTCAAGTCAGGCTGCTCGTCAAAATCCGGTTTTTCTTCATCTTCCTTTGTAAATTCATAATCCTTGACCAACGAAACAAGACCTTTTTCAGTGAAATAAGACAGAATCCAACATTTTTTATCATAGTTTTTTTCTATCGTGTACTCGCAGACACTAGCATCATCATCCTGATAAAAATAATTTATATGCATAAGTTTCTTTTCACCTGCAGAATCCCATACAAGTTGATCAAAAATACGGTTTTGAGAATCAAATTTGCATTGCCTAAGATATCTATCGTCAAGATAAGTTTTTGTCAGCGTCGAATTCGGATCAATATGAATTGCAATCGTCGAATTTTCGGAGCGGAAAAAGCGCATCGAATAATTTTGAGTATAGCGGTACGTTCCCTCGTCCTTTTCATCCTCATTTGCAATCGGCGGAAGAAATTTTGGGAAGTAAACGTATCGAATTTCGATAATCTCATCATTTTCTTCGATGGTTTTATCAAAATCGAAGATGCCAAAATCCAAAAGAGAAAGATTCGAAGTGAAAGACTGAATTCCCGGCGAAAAAAGCTTGAAAATTTCAGGTGGAAAAAAATCGTGAAAATTCTCGTCAAGAATCGTTTTTGCAGAAACACTAAGAGGTGACGCAAAAGACACCAACAAAAAAAGGATGAGAAATTTTCTTTTTAACTTGTAAATTCCAAGTGAAATAGTTTTTTTCATTTAGCCCAAAAGTTCTTTCATATATTTTTCAGAATCGAAGACATCGATATCTGGATATTTTTCTCCAAAACATACAAATGCAACCGGAATGCCAAGTTCTTTTCCAAGAGTTACAACCATGCCGCCCTTTGCAGTAGAATCGAATTTTGTAAGAATCACCGCATCAAGTCCAACAGCATCATTGAAAACTTCGGCCTGTCGCAATCCATTCTGACCAGTCGTTGCATCAAGCACAAGAATCTTTTTATAGCATTCTTTATCAACCTTTTGTGATATAGTTCTGTCGATTTTCTGCAATTCTTTGACAAGATTTTCCTTGTTATGAAGTCGACCTGCAGTATCAGCAAGAACGAGGCCCTTTCCTTTCGATGACATTGCCTGAATTGCATCGAAAACAACGGCTGAAGGATCTGAGCCATCCTGATGGGCAACAACTCGGATACCTGTTTTTTCACCATGGAATTTAAGTTGGTCGATTGCCGCTGCCCTGAAAGTATCAGAAGCCGCCATGATAACATCATCTTTCGAACCAAAATATTTTTCGGCATACCATCCTGCCATTTTCGCAACTGAAGTCGTCTTACCGACACCGTTAACACCTAAGACAAGATAAACGTTAACCTTATCCTTAGCAGGTTCCAGGCGAGTCTGCAAAACACATGGACTAAGGAGTTCTTTTAACTTTTGCACGATGAGGTTTTCATCAAAAATCTTTTCTTTTTTGCATTCCTCTTCCAGTTGATCGACTATATCAAAAGCCAACTTTGCACCGATATCACTTTCAATCAATGTATCACCAAGTTCTTCAAAAAATTCTTCGTCATATTTTGATTTTATCCCGAACAATTTTCTTAGTTTTTCCATAAAAGTAAGTTTTGCCATAATAATTCCTTATCCTAAAATTCAATCTATATGATTATCAGTTATTCATATTTTCTTTATTCGTCATCTGCCTAAGAAGTTTCTGCATTTCCTGCATCTGCTTTAAAGCTTCTTCCTGTTCTTCCTGACTGTAGCCGTCCATATTTTCATTTTCATCATCCAAACCAAAATCTTGCATATCAGACTGATTTTCACTTTGATTTTCATCCATGTTTGGTTTACCCGGAACATTTTTTTCGTCTTTCGGGAGTTGCTTGACGGCAAAATCGTTTTCCTTCTTCAACTGCTCAAGTTTCGCCTCATCCAAAGGTTCTGATTCGATAACTTTCGGAATTACACGATTTGCATCCACAAGATAGATGATAAGCTGAGTCAAAAAGTTAACACCCGCTCCTATCAAGACATAACTCGATATAGTTTCCCCCAAAGAGAACACCGATGTTTGGGCTGTTCCCGTCATCACTTCAGAAACATCGACAAGGTCTGCCATACCCTTAAAATAGTAATAGACAGGAACCGTCAGAATCAAACCACCATACGACCAGTACATGCGCTTTCGGCTCTTATCAATTCGTTTTTCCAGGTTTTCCTTAGGGCTTGCAATATGAACCAAAGCCATCTGCTTTTGCGACGGATCATAATCGGAATTATATTCCATCGAAATTCCATTTTTCAAAATAAAATAAGAACTTTCACCCTTTGAATTGATAGCTTCACCTAAAACCGTCTTATCGGAAACCCTTGCAATCAAAGGAGATGGTCCGTAAGCAACAGTATTTAAGAATATTTCCGAATTTTTTTCTTTTTCGGTAGGAACGAAATAAAGCTCGGAATCCGTTTTTTTATTCATGCTGATGGTGATGATTTTATCTTTTCCCGATTCGTATTCCATGCTGAAATAGCAAGTATCGTAGTCCGGAGACTCAACACGAATGGTATGTTTTCCAGAAGTAAATGTTGCAGAAATTGCAGAGCCGTGATAAACCATATCCTCGATAAAAATCGTAGACCTATCTCCTGCTTCTTTTGGAAAAATCAAAA
>JAQYSN010000218.1 GCA_028725265.1 Spirochaetales bacterium
TTTATTTTTCCAGCTTTATAGGCATTGTCGATTGATTCCAAAAGCGATTTTGCATTAGAGTCCACAGGAAGTTCTGTGATAACAATTTTTTTCTCGTCACTCGTGTCGAATTTTGCACGAGTGATGATTTTTCCATTTCCATCGTTGTAGTTGCTTACGTCTATAAGACCACCTGTTGAAACATCAGGGTAAATTTCAAACTTCTCACCGTTAAGGCATTTTATTTCGGCTTCCAAAACTTCTTTGATGTTATATGGAAGAATTTTTGTGCTCATACCAACGGCAATTCCCTCTGCGCCCATAATCAGGGCAAGCGGAATTTTTGCACGGTACACTTCAGGCTCTGTATCGCGTCCGTCAAAATTCGGAACATAGTGCGTAATTTTCGGATTGGTTACCAAAAATTCTTTTGCAAGCGGATGAATACGACACTCGATGTATCGTCCGGCAGATGCGCCGTCTCCCGTGAATTTATTTCCGAAGTTTCCCTGCTTCTCGATGAAAATTTCTTTATTTGCAAGATTTACAAGCGCCCCGTAAATTGAAGCATCTCCGTGAGGATGGTATTTCATCGTACGACCAACGACGAACGAAACTTTCTGGAAGTATCCGTCATCAACCTCGAAAAGCGTGTGCATAATACGACGCTGTACAGGTTTGAGTCCGTCCTCAAGGTCAGGAATCGCACGATCGCGAATTACATAACTTGCGTATTCTATAAAGTTTTTATCAAATAAATTTTTTACAAATGCCATCTAATTATTTTCTCCCTATGGGAAGAAGGACACCCCCCTCCCTACTTGCGAAGCGAGGGTTTCCTTCTTCCCACACCCTTTATTCTTCCCGGCACGCTTTAAATGCCACTGTATTTTCCAGCACGGCTTAGGGGGCACCCCTAAGAACTCCTGCTTTTCCCGGCACACTTTAAACTTTTGCGCCTATAACCTTATTATTTTATATCATATTGCGATGCAATATCTTGCCATCTTGGAATATTCAGTTTTACTCTATTTCCAAAAGCTTATCTTCATCCAACAACTTTTCATATATTTTAAGCGCATTCACTTTCATTTTTTGTTTCACTCTCATCAATCGAAATAATTTTCAAAACACGCTTTGCTACCTGTTTTATAACAGGAACAACAACTGTATTTCCGAGCAAATCATATCCATCTTGCAAACTGACATTAAATTTGAAATCATCTGGATAACCAAAAAGTCGCAATCCTTCTCTCAATGATAATTTTCTAATTCCACCATTATCACCTACAAAAAGGTGCTCCATATCCATTGCTACTAGAGTAGGAGCAATACCATTTGGATCCAGAACTTTCGCAATTTCATAAGACATTTTTCCCGCAACGATATTATACCCCATTGGCAAAGATTCGTCCTGAATACGCCGATTTCCGATCTTTTTCTTTGGATGCTCTTTTTTTAGATACTTTTTTGACACCAAATCATCAAGAATTTCATCTAGATTTTCTGAATCATAAAAAGTACGAATCATTTCTTTCGTAAGCGGCATTCCATCCATCCAATCAATTCCGTACTCTATTGCCCACTTTTTCTTCCTTCGTTCCTTTAAAAGACGATTCAAAAATTCCTTTTCTTGCTCTGTTGTCGTACCTTTATAATCTATATCCCAACTATGAATATTGTTTTCACCACCTCTTTTGTCTTTAATTGACATCCCATAGAGTTGATTTACAGAATAGTGAGAAAGCACAAGATTAACGAATTTACTATCAGAAACAGGCAAACCTGTTTCAAGAATTTCAGAAAGAATCGAAGATTTTACGTCAAAATTCTGCAAATCAGGAGTTTCTACAAAAGTTCCTGTAATATAGATTCGTTTTCTATCCTGTGGAACGCCAAAATCTTTTGCGTTTAGAACACGCCAATTAACTTTATACCCCAAAGCTGCCAAATGTTCCAAAATCACAGAAAGAGTTCTTCCTATTTTGTCCTTAGGATTCTGCTTATCATGATTTACCAAACCTTCCACATTCTCAAGAACAAAGCCTTTCGGTTTTTTATCACGAAGAATACGCTCAACCTCGAAAAAAAGCGTTCCACGAGTATCTTCAAAGCCAAGCCGTTTTCCAGCAGCAGAAAAAGCCTGACAAGGAAAACCTCCAAGCAAAAAATCAAAATCAGGAATTTCCGATGTTTCTACTTTTGTAATATCGCCATTTACAGTTTCTTCAGGATGATTCTGCTTCAAAACATCAATTGCATAAGGTTTTATTTCAGATGTAAAGACGCATTCACAAGGGATATTCATCTCAGAACACGCAAGTTCAAACCCCTTTCGTATTCCTCCGATTCCAGCGAACAAATCTATGAATTTTATAGATTTTGAGTTTTCCATCCTACCACCTAACTTCTAAGCATCAATTTCAGCATTACTCAGCAAATTTTTTTCTATAAACTCACGTCTTTCTGGTGTATTCTTTCCCATGTAGAACGACAAAAGCTGCGGAACGATTTTCAGCTGGCTGATTTCAACCGGCGTCAAATGCATTGTTTCAGGCTGAATGAACTGCCTGAACTCGCTCGGGTTGATTTCTCCCAAACCTTTGAATCGTGATGTTTCGCATGCCTTACCGAGTTTTTTCTGAGCCGCATCGCGTTCCGCTTCCGAATAACAATAAATATTCTCTTTTTTGTTTCGCACTCGGAAAAGCGGCGTTTCCAAAATCCAAACCCTGCCAGAAGTGACCAATTCTTCAAAATAACTCAAGAAGAAGGTCAAAACCAGATTTCTGATGTGGAAACCGTCGTTATCGGCATCGGTTGCAATTACAATCTTTGAATATTTCAACTCGTTCACATCATTTTCGATTCCCAGAGCCATCATAAGCTGATATAACTCGTCGTTCTTGTAAATTTCACTCTGCTTTCTGCCGTACATATTTTCCGGTTTACCGCGGAGACTGAAAATTGCCTGATAGTTTGCGTCGCGTGAATGCGTCATAACTCCCGATGCAGACTGCCCCTCGGTGATGAAAATCATTGAATTTTCACCCTTTTTGCCATCATCAAGGTGGAAACGGCAATCGTCCAATTTTGGTATACGGATGCTGATTTTTCGTGCAGCTTCTTTTGCTTCCTTTTTGACCGCACTAAGTTCGGTCCTAAGCTTTTCATTCGCAAGGATTTTTTCTTCAAGTTTTTTTGCAGCGTCACTGTTTCGGTGGAGCCAATCGTCAACCGCACGCTTTGTTTCGTCGATAATCCAACTTCTGATTTCAGTGTTTCCGAGTTTGTTCTTGGTCTGGCTTTCAAAAACAGGTTCCTTTACCTTAACAGCAACGGCAGCCGTCATACCATCGCGAACATCCTCGCTTTTGAAATTCTTCTTATAAAAATCATTTACGCCTTTCAAAAAACCTTCTTTAAAGGCCGAAAGATGCGTTCCACCATCAGATGTATACTGACCATTTACAAATGAAAAATAATTCTCGCCATAAGCATTTGAATGCGTAAAAGAAAATTCTATCTGTTTGCCCCTGTAGTAGCCCATCGGATAAAGGCTAGAATCAGCAAGCTCTGCCTGAAGCAAATCCAAAAGTCCATTCTGACTTACAAAATCGTTACCGTTATAGCTGATTGTAAGGCCTGCATTAAGATAGGCATAATTCCATATTCTTTTTTCGATAAATTCCTGATTAAATTCGTATTTTCCGAAAATTTCTTCGTCAGGAGTGAATTCCACATAGGTTCCGTTCTGAAGACCAGGCTTTGCGTTTCCACTTCTGTTCGAGATTAAGTTTCCTCTCTCAAAAACAGCTTCGGCAAGTTTACCTTCACGCACAGAAACAACCCTGAAATGAGAAGAAAGCGCGTTTACGGCTTTAGTACCGACACCGTTCAAACCTACGGAAAACTGAAATACATCATCATTGTATTTTGCACCTGTATTGATGATTGAAACACAGTCTACAATTTTTCCAAGCGGGATTCCTCGGCCATAGTCACGGACTTTTACGGTCTTATCCTTGACTTCAACTTCAATTCGGTTTCCGTTTCCCATGATGAACTCATCGATTGAGTTATCAATTACTTCTTTTAATAGAATATAAATTCCATCATTCTGATTAGAGCCGTCTCCAAGTCGTCCGATATACATACCGGAGCGAAGACGGATGTGTTCGAGCGAACTTAAAGTCTTGATTTTAGACTCGTCGTAAGCCGCACCCTTTGCATTTGTTGTTCCACCCATAGTTAAAATTATATCAAAAGATTGTTAGATTTGCAAACTAAGAGCCTAAAACACTCAGAGTCCGCAGCCATACTGCTTGTCATGAAAATATAATGCATTTGCCCTGCACCACCTGCTATTTATTTGACAAATCAATTGAAAATCGTCATTATTAATGAATTGTGAAAACAAAAAAAATTTCAATATCATTTTTTCTCCCAATCATTTTACTTTCATTTTTTATTGCACCGTCTTTATTTTCATCTTGTTCGAATGAAATGAAAAAAGGAATGAATATCGATCTTGAAATTACAGGCGAAAATTGCGACTCTGTAAATTTAATTCCAACAGCCTCGTACAATTTTACCTTTAGCCCAGATTTTACGAGCGAACAAGCCATCAGTTTTTTCAGTCTGTTGCATAAAAGCGGACTGAAAGAAGATCATCTTTCAGTTCCACATACGGCTTTGCTAACATTGAAGCAAACGCCTATGCTTCCACAACATTCGGATGCGACGAAAATCTTTCAAATCACATTGTAGACGACATTGAATAACGAACTTACTAACACGACGCACACGAAAAAAGAGACTCAGCTTATTCTAGCCCCGATGGCAACCTTGAGCCACGAGGCATTGCGCCGTGCCATTTTCCGTTTCGGCGGCTGCGACGAATACTACTGCGAGATGATTCACGCATCCAGCTTGATTGCAGGCGGACAATTCGAAAAATACTACATAAGCCAGGGACCTGAACCTGAGAAAATGGTCTGGCAACTGACCGACACGAGTGCTGAACCTCTGATTAAGGCCGCCTCAATTGTTGCACCTCTTGGCGGAATCGGAATCGACATTAACATGGGCTGCCCTGCCCCGGAAATCTACAAACACGGTGCCGGAATGATGTGGATGAACAAGGATTTAAGCGAAACTGGAAGAATGCTTGAAAAAATCGCCGCCGTAATGCAAAACCAGCAGCACGGCGCAGACGACAGTAGCGCGATTTGCCGCCGCCTGAGCGTAAAGTGCCGCCTTGGAGAAGACGACTTTACCGAAAGCGGATTTTTCGCCTTTATCGATATGCTGGTTTCAAGTGGCGTTACCCAAATTGTACTTCATCCGCGAACACGAAAACAAAAATACTCACGGCCTGCACGATGGACTTATGTGCAAAAATTGTGCGAACATATTACAGAACTTGGAGCGAAAAATCCGCTCGATGCAACCGCACAGAATTACATCACGCACGATTGCACTCCGAACGATTGTAGCGCACACGACTGCACTCCGCACGATTTTAGCGCACAAGAGAGCTGTGTGCAAAACACCGTTAGCGCACACGACTGCACTCCGAACGATTTTAGCGCGCGCGATTGTAGCGCACACGACTGCCACATGAACGACATCACCAAGCACATCAGCGTCATCGGGAACGGCGGCATTTCTTCGGTGGAATCTGCCAAGGCGGCTTTGGCAACCGCACCGGCGGCGGACGGCATAATGCTTGCACGTTATGCCGTACAAAAACCGTGGCTTTTTGCGCAAATCGCGCATGAGCTAAACGGAATGCCGTTTGAAAAACAAACTCTCGACCTGTACGAATTTACGGAACAGTACCTTTCAGATATCCGCGAATGCCAGCCTAAAGAGTTTTGGAAAACCAGAACCCAGCGATTCTTTGCCTATTTTTGCGACAATTTTAGCTTCGGAAATTACCTAAAAGCAAGAATGCTCCATGCAGAAAACCACACGGAGCAATTGCAGATATTGAAAGATTATCTTGAAAAACAAACTAACGAAAGATTCGTCAGTCTGTAAAAACTAAAGATTAAAATTCCTATAACGTAAACTCATCATATTCAAGAATTCCTTTTCGGGTACAGGTTTGCCAAAATAAAAGCCCTGGAGATAATCACATCCCATAGAACTCATTTTTATAGCTTGTTCCTTAGTCTCGATACCAGATGCCAATACAGGAATTCCGAAATCTTTTATCATCGAAATAGTTGAATTAAGCGCAAGTTCATGATTTTTGTCGGCTATTGCCGTCCAAACGATATTTCTGTCGATTTTAACCATCTTAAAAGGCATATCCAAAAGATAGTTAAGATTTGAATATCCAATTCCATAATCATCCATTACAACTTCAACTCCGGCATCAGCCAAGCGTTTTATGTTTCTTGTGAAAATTTCAGGCAGATATTCAAAAGAATTTTCTGTAATTTCAATACTGAGCAACGATGGCATGATTTTGTAGTTTTTTAGATAAGTTAAAATCGTATCAGCCATAATATCCTGCATTGACTGACATACAGAAAGATTGATGTGTATTTTTCTGATTCCAAAATCGGCTGGATTTCGCACAGAAGAAACCATCTTACAAACAGATTCCAAAACTCTCTGACCTATCTTAAAAATTGTTCCGTTTCGCTCAGCAAGAGGAATAAATTCATCAGGTGAGATATAATTACCATCATCATCCTGCAAACGACACAAAGCTTCAGCTCCTATCAAAGAACATTCCTTAATAGAATAAATCGGCTGATAATAAACTTGAAAACGATTTCCGCCTCTAACACCCTTGATAAGTTCATCTTTGATTTTCTGATTTCGTTTTCGAACAACCCAGTCTATCTCATCTACATTGATGATTTCTTGCTTGAATTGAGGATCATCGGCAATAAATTCTATGATTTCTTCGAGCTCGTCCGTACTGTTTGCATTTTTAGGACAAACCATATAGCAGATTCGAGTATAAAGTTTAAATGCGATTTTTTCGACGTCACCGATAATCCATCTTTCTGAAAAAAGAGTCTTTATCTGCCCGATATTTCTTTGCAACGAACCTTCATTATAATCTTTAAAACAAATTGCAATTCGTCCAGGAGCAATACTGAAAATCTTCTGCTTGTAAAACATTCCCTTTATGGAGTTAGCAATTTCTTTGAGCAATTCCTCTCTCTGCTTAATTCCGAAATATTGTGAAAGATAGCCAACGTCATCTATGAACAAGACAATTACAGCAAAAGGCTCTCTAGAATCAAACTGTTTTTTTAATATAACAGGAAGGGCATTTCTGTTGTAAAGACCTGTTTCTTTATTGACGTAATCTTCAATTCGCTGTGAATTATATGAAAAAACGATTGCGGCAAGAGAAACACAGAACCATTCAATCAGAATATTAGGCCATATTGTCTGTATTGCAAGACCAATTATACTTACTACAAAGAACGATAAAAGAACGACGAGATTTCCGTTTTGTTTGAATTTTTTACGATTCATCCAAATTGAAATAACCGAAAGCAACGCGTAATACCCGGCGATTATATACAAAACCGTAAACATAACGTTGCCGCGAATATAATTTCCACTTTTATCAATGTAAAAGATTACAGCATTAAGTTTTCCTATTGAAGCAAGCAAAGGTGAAAGAAAAACAAAAGCAAGAGAAATAGCATAAGGTATTATCATTGAGGCTGTCGCTATTAACTGATAGCCTCGATCTTCGTAATTTTTCTTAGAAAACTCGCCTGATATCAAGAATGCATAAAGAGCATACAACGGCGTTATGCTATTATTAAAAACAAAGAAAAGGATGTTTACTGCCCACATTAACGGAACAGGTGTATAACCTTTATTCTGCAAAAATCCATTAAGAAAATCAAAAAAAGAAGCAAAAAGTGCATCTGCAATCATGAGACAAAAACAGATGTCCTGAGGATCTGGGACTTTCATTCTTAGGAAATAAAATACCAATACAACAGCATCAATAACAAATGCCGCTATGTCAAAATAATAAATATACTCCACGAAATTCAGTGTAACACAAGAGTAATGTATTTGAAAGATTTTTTTTAAGAGTGCATTACATCATTTACAAGATTCTGGAAATCCGGATTCACAGGAACATCTTCTCCCGAAATATCCTCTGAGACTTGATATATTCCTTCTTGACTTGAAATTACAGGCTCGTTTTTCTCGGCTTCAGCCAATTCGCCGTCTATTGAATTTTCATATGAAAAATAAGGAACAAAGTTGGTTTCTGTATCTGAAATATTTTCAACATCAGAAACTTCTTCTACGACAGCTTCCGTGGTAGCAATTTCCTCTATAGGGCTTTCTATATCCTCTACAAAGGACTCTACATTAAAAATCTTGAATTCGATTTTTTTATCTTCGTCACTACCATGATGAGTTGAAAAGCTCTCACCTTCGCCCAAGTGTTTTTCTTCAGCAAAGCGCGCAAGGCTACTAATTCTTTTATCCTCAACAGACTCGGCATCGTCTAACACTTCGACTTCTTCAACAGACTCTGCGTCCTCTACGTCCTCAAGCTCTTCAACTGCCTCGACATCCTCTAATTCTTCGACATCTTCAGCTTCCTCAACTTCTTCTAGAGAATCGACCTCTTCGACTTCTTCCAATTCCTCGACATCTTCAACAGACTCTGCGTCCTCTACGTCCTCTAGCTCTTCAACTGCCTCGACGTCGTCTAATTCTTCGATATCTTCAGCTTCCTCAACTTCTTCTAGAGGATCGACCTCTTCGACTTCCTCAACAGAATCTGCGTCCTCTACGTCCTCAAGCTCTTCAACTTCTTCTAGAGAATCGACCTCTTCGACTTCATCCAATTCCTCGACATCTTCAAGTTCTTCTACGTCTCCGATTTCTTCCGTTTTTTTGATCTGAGCCACCTTGACGTTTGAAACAGCATTGACCTTTACACCATCCCGAGTAATCTGTTGCACTTCTGAACGCATTGAAGAGACAGATTTGAGAAGCTCTTCCAGTACGGATCTGATTTCAGCCGTAGTAACCGTATTCTCAGTTTTTTCAGCAGATTTTGCACCAATCGAATTTTGAATCTGGGCCCAGCTGTTTTCAAGCAACGAATCGACAAGAGCCGCATTCTTTTTTGCTTTTCTTCCGAGGCTTTTTTTGATTTCAGAATTGAGCTCATTTTTACGAGCTACTATATTTTTCGAAATTGCATTCCAATCTACATCGGTTTTGGAGTCAAGATATTCATTTATAAGTGAAAACTGGAAGTTTTTTATTCGATTTCTGATGACAACATCGTCGTCCTGCTTGATATTGAAAAAAAGCAGAATCAAAAGATAAAGCGTAACAAAAACACATGACAAAAGAAGAATTTTCATCGCCAAATTCAAGGAAAGGATATCACTCTTGAACACAATCGCAAATTTCTGTCCGCTATCGCCAACCGAAGAAAGAATCATCCAGTCAAACTCTTCCCCACTCATCACAATATCCAATTCTGATTTTTGGGCGCTCAATCTTTTTCCAATCTCATCCAAAAAATCTTGTCCAGAAAGAGATGGAATTCCAAATACGATAGAGCTAGTTCCTTGCGAAGATTCATTTTCCAGATTATATAAGGTGCATTTTTCCGAATATGAAATAATTTTGCGACTAGAAAGATAATTTAAAAAATTATCCGCGCCAATATAAAAAACAATCGAACCCCTGTTCAAATCATGGATATCAATATAAGGTAGCGCAAAAATTATTCGATTTCGTCTTGAATCAAAATAAAGCTTTAATTTATCATCTTGCTGAGCAGCAATCTTTGAATACTCTACTTCATCCAAAACAGTATAGTTTTTGTAGTTAATTAATTCTTTGTTTTGGCGCAATTTATCGCTTTCGAAAGTACTGTAATGGATTTTTCTTCCCTGCGAATCAATAATTCTGATACCTTCAAAACCAGGATTTTCGCTAATTAGCTTTCCTGCAAAATCTGCGCGCTCTTTAATTTGATGGGAATCAAGATTTTGCTCCGAAGATTTCTTGACAGATTCAAGGCTGGCAAAATTTGAAAACAGGTTTTCGTACTCTAGTTCGTACTCATCAAAGCTTTTGGAAATCAAACTCAATTGATTTTGCATCGAAGAAATGACGTTTCCCTGATAAAACTTTGTTTCAAAAAGAGAAAAAAGTTGTGTAAACGCAAAAAAAGCAAATACTGCAAAAATGAGGACTGATATAAATGTGCTTAATACAACTTTCTTTCCTGAAGTCAAAGAAAATGCTCCTAGAAACCTAATTCCATTTCTCTTTTAATTATCGGAAAGAAATGATAAAATTTTATATAATTAGTGAGGTTCATATGAATTTTTCAAAGCTCAATTCTATTCTATATATTTGCATCTGTTCAGTCATCCTTATAATCATCACTGTGTCCCTGATTTTTTTGGGAAAAGATATTTATAGAAGAAAAACTTTGATTTTGCAAAACCAACAGCAAATTGAAAAAAATCTAGAATCAAAATCAACTTTCTATAACGATTTCGGAAAAATTCGGACTTTTACCTCGGATAATTCAAAAATTCCTGTAGTTTTCGTTCCTATTTTCAAATATGAAAAAAATAACGATCCATTGTTTGAAGAAATCTGTCAGAAAAAAACAAAACTTCAAAACATCATGGCATCTTATTTCACCAACAAGACAAAAAAACAACTTAATTCCATCGGTGACGAGGCAATCAAAAATCAGATTCTGCTTCAAATTAATGAAGAACTTTCAATGGGAAAAATCGAAGAACTTTATTTTGAAGAGTTTTTAATTTTAGATTGATGCAACCTTTCAAAAAATTAAGTGTCTAAAAAAATACGGAGGCAAAAAAATGAACACACCTGCAGCACAGGTCATCATTTCAATCATTCCAATCGTCGGTATTTCTGTTGCCGGCATCGTACTTTTCTTCTTTTTGCTTTGGCATCATCGGGAAGTTTCAATGCTCATTCGAACAGGAAATTATAAACCTGTAAAATTCAATCTGAAAGTATTTTCATTCCTTGTAGGACTTTTGCTTTTGGGACCAGGACTCGTACTTTCGCTTTTAATCGGAATTATTGATGGAGTGTCTTACGCTCTTTTGGGAGGACTCATTCCAACTGTAATCGGCTTAATGCTCTTAATTTTCTATAAGGCATATCCAGAAAAGAAAGATTCTGACAACTAGGTATCATGGATCAGAAAGCCGATAAAAAAATAACGGCCGAAAAAAAATCAGAAAATGAGGCAATTCGAAAAAGAGACCAAATACTGATAAAAGCTGCGATTCAAGGAAGTTCAAAAGCTTTTGCGACACTGATTAGTTATTATCAGACAAGGGTTTATAGATTCGGTTTAAGTTTTTTCAAAAACAATGCTGATGCCGATGATTTTGTTCAGGACGTTTTTATAAAAGTCTATACAAACCTCACTTCTTTCCGTGGAGATTCTCTATTTTCCACTTGGCTAATGAGGATTGCCTATACGACCGCCCTAAACAACGTTACTCGCAAAAAAGAATATGATTCCATCCCAGATAATTATGATATAGTTTCTCCAGATTTGACACCAGAACAGATTGAATTGCAAGAAATTACAAAAGATGCTATCAACGAGGCTTTGAAGGATTTACCAGAAAAATACAGATATTGTCTTGATATGTACTTCTTTCTAGGAATGAGTTATTCGGATATCAGTGAAATAGTTGATATTCCCGTCAATACCTTGAAATCTAATGTTTTCAGGGCAAAAAAAATTCTCAAGGAAAAACTTGAGGAAATGGATATCAAGGGAACAATTTAGGAGAGGTTGCAATGAAAATAAAAAAATCGGAAAAATGCGATAAATGCATGGAAGAATACCTGATGCTTGAAAAAGGACAGAGGGTTCCAGCTCGACTCACATGGCATTTTTTGACTTGTAAGGAATGTCGAACGAACGTAAAACTTCTCGTAAAAGCTGAAAAGGCATGTGAACAAACTGCAAGTCAACAGACAGACATCAATAATCAGACCATACAAAACATACTCAAGCAGCTTAACATGGCAACCGTAGCCAAGAAATCAAAAAGGTTCTCAATGGCACCGTGGATTATTGGAGCGATTGTTCTCATTGCCTCATTCATCTGCTATTTTATGATGAAAACATCCGCAACATCAAAACTTTCGATTTACACCTATATTGTTTTCGCAATGATTATAGCAGCATATTGTGCAGCATTTATCGCTGGAAACATAGAACTATTTATCAAAAAGTTTGACTTTCTGGAAAATATCTAATTTTATTTCATTTAATAAAAGATATCGGACATAAAAAAAGTGCACCTCCAAAAAATCTTTCTAATTTTTTGGGGTACACTTCAACAACAGTTTTGCATGCTCGATTTATCTAGCGTACTCTACGATTCTTGTTTCCCTTATCATCGTTATTTTGATTCGTCCAGGATACTTCAAATCGTTTTCAATCTGCTTAGCAATGCTTCTAGCCAATTCTTTGACATCTGCATCTGCAACTTTTTCATTGTTAACAAGAACTCGAAGTTCTCGACCAGCCTGAATTGCGTAAGCTTTTTCAACGCCATCAAATCCTTCAGCAACAGCCTCAAGATTTTCAAGTCGCTTAACGTAATTATCCATAGTTTCACGTCGAGCACCCGGTCGAGCAGCAGAAATT
>JAQYSN010000219.1 GCA_028725265.1 Spirochaetales bacterium
CGAGCCCTGCACTTACAAGCCATTCTATAGCCACCTCGAATTCCCTGGCACGAGCCCCCTGTTTTACGCAACCGTATATAAATTTCTCGTTTTCTTTGGAAAGCTGAGTCACAAGGCTTCTGAAAACAAGAAGTATTCTTCCGGCATTGATTTTCCCGCTGTGTTTTGAAATATCATTTTCATAAAGCTCTAAGAGTTCTTTTTGAAGTCTGAGAACGATACCGGAATTTTTTTCTGTCATTCAGGAATAAACACAAGAAGGCATTCCCCTTTACGATACATACCTCTATCTTATTCTAGTGCAGTTTACACATTTTTAAGCAATTTTTTGGTGGGATTTTACACATTTTTATAATTTCCGGACTTTATCGTCTCTACACGATAAAAAGACTTGATTTTGTCGTCTCTACACGATAAAATGTACTTAATTTTATCGTCCATGCACGATAAAGTGAGGTGGGTTATGAATCATAATACGATAAAACAGGTAATTTTGGACCAAATAGAAGTAATAAAAGATGCCTCTATAGTCGAAAGAGATTATTTTTTTGAAAAGAATATGAATTATGTTCTGGTAGGTCTTCGTCGTGCAGGAAAATCGACCTTGTTATATAAAATAGCCAAGGAATTAGTTTTGGCGGGGGCCGAATGGAGTCAGATTGTTTACATCAACTTTGAAGATGACCGACTTTTGGGATTTTCAACAGAGGATTTCAACGACATTGTTGAAGTTGCTTATGAACTTTGTGGCAATAAAGAAATCTATTATTTTTTCGATGAAATTCAGATTGTTGACGGCTGGGAGCATTTTGCCAGACGAATGGCGGATCAAAAAAAGCATGTGTACATAACGGGCAGTAACGCTAAAATGCTCAGTTCCGAAATGGAAAAAGTTTTGGGCGGAAGATATCTTTCAAAAATGATAATGCCTTTTTCATTGGGCGAGCTTTGCGGATACAAAAGCATTGAGCATGATGAAAATGCCTTATTGACCACATTCAAATCTGCTCAAATAAAAACTACCGCTCAGGATTATCTTATCTTTGGAGGCTTACCAGAAGTTCAGAATCTTTCCAACAGAAGAGAATATCTAAAAAGCGTTTATGAAAAAGTCCTTTTGGGCGACATCCTTGAACGCGAAAAAGTGAAAAATCAGATGTCACTTCGCCTTATGATAAAAAAGATTGCTGAAACCGTTATGAACGAAATTTCTTTTAACACTCTTGCAGGAAATGTTAAGGCGAGTGGAATAAAAACTTCCACCGATTCTATGATAGAGTACTCATCCTATGCCGAAAATGCATATTTGCTTTTCCGAACTCGCAATTATGCATCAAAATTTTCAGAAAAAGAGAGGACTCCTCGTTTTTACTTTTATGATAACGGAATTCTTTCCTTGTTCCTTGTTGGAAAAAGTTCTTCGCTTTTGGAAAATGCACTTGCTGTTCATCTTAGGCGCTTATTTGCCGAAGAAGTCTATTACTTCAAATCAAAACAGACTTCCATTGATATAGATTTTTATCTTCCTGAGAAGGGAATTGCCATTCAGGTTGCTTACAGTCTTGCAGAAGCTGAAGAGAGAGAAGTTCGAAATCTTGTGTCATTTGCAAGTAAAACTGAAGGTATAGAAAAACTGATGATTATTACAAATGAGGAAGAGAGAATTATCGAAAAAAACGGCTTCAAAATAGAAGTCATTCCAATCCATAAATTCCTTCTCAAAAAAGAATTGTAAGTATTTGTCTTCCTCGAATACCACTACAAAAAAAACAATTCGCGTTTTTTAAAAAGTCGCTGTAAAATATTTGTGTGAAAGATACTGTTTCGAAATACCTCAAGAAAAAGTCATTTTTCTCAGTCAATTGCCCGCAAAAAGAGGGCGGACAAGCGGAAATTCGCTCCGATTTTCCATTCGGCAACAAGTTCTTTCCAATAGCAGTCTGCATTCCGGCCTACAACGAATACCCCAACATCATTCATACTCTCCAGAGCCTTGCTGTTTCCAGTGCTACTTGCGGCGTAAAAGTCGAAGCCGTGGTTTGCGTGAATAACCGCGGAACATCCCCGATAGAAACCAAGCAGAACAATCATTATCTTGTTGAAATGCTTCATCGAATTTCTCAAAACGAATTTTTTGTAGATGAAAGCTCGACCTGTGGCGTCAGGATTACGGTTCTCGATTTTACGAAAAACGAAAATCAGTTCAAGTCAGGTTTTGGAGTGGGTTGGGCAAGAAAAATCGCAATGGATTACGCTCTCGAACGCGGTGCAAAGGTTATCGCTTGCCTTGATGCGGACACCCTTGTCAGTACCGATTATTGCGGCGAACTCGAACGCTTCCGCAGGGAAGAAATGGATTTTGCCACGATGGATTTTACTCATCAGGAGGCAGAATCAAGCGAACTCCAGGAAGCCATCAATTGTTACGAATTTTGGATGAAAGATCACAGCCGCAAAATGGAAGAAACAGGAACTCCGTTTCATTATATGGCACTCGGAAGCCTCATCGTCGTAAGTGATTCGATGTATGCTCAGGTTGGCGGAATGAAAAATAGGCTGGCAGGCGAGGACTTTTATTTTATCCAGGAAACGATAAAAATCCTTTTGAGCAGGGCGAAAACGGAAGATGAGTTTTTAAGCATAGTACCGCGCCTTAACTGCCAAGTTTATCCCGAATCTCGTATTTCCGAGAGGGTTTTGTTTGGAACAGGTAAGAGTCTTGCTTTAATGAATCGCACTTCAAAAAAAGTCAGGTTTTATCTTGATTCATCGTATATGCAGGTCCGAAAATTTATTGAAATTTTCAATGAGTATAATAAAAAAGGACTTGCCATCGATTTCAAAATGCAAGTCCTTTCTGGTTTTGAGAATAGATTGGAAAAATCCACCATACAGTTTTTGGTCCAAGATAGATTTTTCGAAAACTGGGAAAAGATGATTTCCAACACCAAAAACAACCGCTTAAAAAATGCAGTTTCCTTTCACTGCAAGTTCGATGGCCTAAAAATCATCAGAATGATTCACTTTATTGAAAAATAATTACGCTGTAGCAATGTTCTCCGAAACATTTTCAACTAGCGTGATGTACCCTGTTCTAAGGCATGCTTCAAACAACTCTTTTGTTATGAAGTCTGTTGTAATTTCATTATATCCGTCTTTATCACGTACAATTTTGATGATATAGCCTTCTTCTGATTCACTTTCAATTGTCATGTAATCTACGTTCTGTGAATGACTTTTAAGAATATAATGTTTCATATTAACCCTCCGTAATAATAAATTACTTAGCAATTACAGTTAAATTATCGGATTCTTATTTTCTAAGTTTAGTAAAATTGATAAGATAAAGCATGTTTTTGTATGCTGATTGCCATTCTCATCTAGCAGAATGCTTTGCGAATGATAAAAAATCAGTTATTTCTCTTCTGGAAAGGGATGATTATTCTGTTCTTTCAAGCGTTCATTCCATTGCGGAATTCGATGCGGTGTGTTTTCTGAAAAATCGCTATCCCCATAAAATCGGCATTGGCTACGGAGTTTTGCCTCAAAAACCTGTTTTGGAAAATCTTTCAAATTTAAAATCTCTTTTGGAAAATCCTGAAACATCGGCAAATATTGATTGCGTGGGTGAGTGTGGCATAGATCTTTTTGATGATGATTCAAAGTCTACTATTAAAATCCAGCGAGAAATATTTGAAACACAGATTGAAATGGCGATACAATATGAAAAGCCTCTTGTTATTCATCAGAGAAAGGCCATGAGTGAAATATTTGCTGTTGCACATCTTTTAAAAAAAACTCAAGCCGTTCTTTTTCATGGGTATTCTGGGACTTTACAAGAAGCCCAATCGGTTCTTAACAAAAACGTGAATGCTTTCTTCAGCTTCGGAAAATCAGTCTTACGTGGAGATAAAAAAGCGCTCGACTGTATTGAAAATCTTCCGAGACGGAGAATTAGATTTGAAACAGATTCTCCCTATCAGTTGTCAGCGGAAAAAATCTTTGATATATTAAATTCATGTGTAAAACATTAAAAATTTTGAATCTGTCTTGCCTTGCCTTTTGTGCACTTTTTTCGTTTTTGCAGATTCCAACGGCAGTTGATTTATCGTTCAGTGCAATTTGGTTTGCGCTCGTGTTTACCGCAGTTCTTGGCTATTTCGCTTTCTATACGCTTCAATTAAAATCAAATCCACGTTTTTATAAAGTTGCAAACAAACTATACGAGTATGTTCCATATTTCTATTTGATTGTCTTTGTTTTGCGCCGTTCTGGAAAGAATAGTACGTCTTTTGCATACGACATTATCTGTGTTATCGTGTGGATTATAGTTTCCGTATTATCTTTTGTGGTTTCCAGATATTTTTTAAGCGACAAATACTTCTATAAGAAAAATACAGGATTTAAAAAACCTGTCGTTCATAAAAAGACGCTTGGTAAAAAGGCTGCAAAAGAAGGCCTTGAGTGGATTGATGCTTTCGTTCAGGCGGTTTTTGCCATCATCCTTTTGAACATTTTTATTTTCCAGCTCTATGTAATTCCTTCTGAATCCATGGTTGATGAATTTCTTGTTGGTGACAGGGTTTTGGTTTTCAAAATTTCATCTGGACCAAAATTTCCGATGACGAAGGTAGGTCTTAAGGATTTTAAAAAATATGAACGTGGAGATATTACAGTTTTTCATAATCCTCAGTATCCTGACACAAAACAGAAAGAACTCAAAAACTTCTATTCTCAGATTGTGTTCATGCTCACGCTTACAAAGGTCAATTTGAATACCGATGAATTTGGAAATCCGATGGCAGATCCACTTGTAAAACGTGTCTGTGCGGTAGGTGGCGAGCAGCTCGTAATGCTAGATGGTGTCCTTTACCGAAGAACAAAGGACCATCCGGATTTTGAACCTGTGAAAGAAGATTCTAAATGGGCAAATTGGAATTTAAATGAATTGCCAGGTGCTACAAAGGCTAGGGTGAAATTCATTCCGTTTACACAAAAACAGTACGAGTCTCTTCTTGAAACGGAAAATGACAGGCGAAATTTTGATATAAACTCTTTTGCTAGTGAAGCTCAACTCCTTTCTAATAGATTTTCGCGCATCGTTTCTCAAAGCACGGCACAAAAATCGCAGAAACTTCGTTCTGATGATGTCAAAAAACTTTTGAGTGATGAGCAGCGCGACGTATACAATCTTTTTTCTGACAATGAAAGTGTAGTAAATTTGCTTTTGTCATCTCCTTATGCATCTGCCTGGTTTGATGCATTTATGACGGATTGGATTTCTAGTACTCCGTCTTCAGTTCTTAATGGCAAAGAACTTTATGGTGGTGATATGTACTCAGATTCTCTTTTCAGAATGAATCTTATGATAAAGCAGTGTTTTGCAAAGCTGATTATTGCAAATTCTAAAGCAATTCTTTCTGGAAACAGAGATGCTATTTGGGAAATGAGCGAAGAAAGAAAGTCGCTTTATTCACAAATCGACAAACTTACCCTTTACATGGCCTTGAATGACAGCCGAAATATGATGGTTTTTCCGCCAAATGCCGAAGATGGAAATCCGACTTACATACCAGAAGGCTCTTATTTCATGATGGGGGATAATCGTTTCAATTCCCTGGACATGCGGCATACCTATAAGTCTTACAGGACATCGCTTATGGATTCTGATGATTATTCTGTGACTTATTCAAGCATGCTTGAGCCTAAATATGTTTCTCATACGCAGATGCTTGGATCTCCATGTTTTAGGATTTTCCCTTTCAACAGAATGGGACCAGTTCATTCGATGAGAGCTAAAAATTAATTTTTATTATTTTTCTATAAAAGTAAAAAACTCCAAAAGTTCTAAAAAAAATCTTGTCAATTCCTCTTTTATGGTTTAGCATTTAGACTGTGCAAGAGGAAATAGAAATTCAATCTGAAGATTCTCTACATGAAGTTCCCGAAAATTATACGCGATATCTTATATTTTCGATGAACGATGAGTCCTTTGCTATAAGGTCAGATTTGGTTACTGAAATAGCAAATGATTTTCAGATTTATCTTTTGCCGTTTGTTCCAAACTATGTTTGCGGCTTGATTAATCAGCAAGGAAATCCGTTCGTTGTTGTGGATCCCATGGTTATGATGAAGCAAAAAGCTCAGAATTCGAACATGCTGATTATCATCAATAATAATGAGCAGACCAATGATGTGGCAGAAAATCTTTGTATAAAGATTTCTGATATTTTGGATTTTTTTGATATCCGACAAGAGGATTTGCTTGAGTTGAAGGATGAAAAAGACGGAGTGTGCTTTTCTGCGACTTTGGATTGGAATGGCAAGATGGTGAATGTGATTGATTACATCAAAATTCTGGAGAAGATGGAGAAAGACTTTTGCATGGAATAAAAAAAACTTCAATAACGGTTTTTTTTCGTAAATTTTGGAACTTTCATTGGTGTTTTCTACATATCAATGATAAAATGTAGTTCACAGGGCTAAGATTTGCTGTAGTTTTGCCCTTATGTTTTAACAATTTTTCTGATAATGGAGGGAAAAATGATAAAAGTACTTATTGTTGATGACTCAATGGTTGCATGCGGTATCGTAAAGCAGATGTTGGGAACAAGTGATAAATTCGAAGTTGTTGGAGTCGCTCATGATGGCAAAGAGTCTATTATAAAGACTAAAGAAACAAAACCTGATGTAATTATCATGGATATTAACATGCCTGAAATGGACGGTCTAGAAGCTACTCGAATTATTATGAAAGAGTGTCCTACGGCTATTCTTGTATTTACAACAGAAGATGTTGCCCGCGTTGGTTATACTGCTATCGAAGCTGGTGCCGTAGATATTTTGCCGAAACCAGACTTTGACTTAAAGGATGACAGATTTACTCAATTATTCCTCCACAAAATAGAGTCTGCATCAAAGGCCCTTCTTGAAAGGAAATTTGATAATGGAGTACTTGAAGTTTCTGAAAAAACAGATCAGAAATTTAAGATTGTTTGTATCGGAACGTCTACGGGTGGTCCTGTTGCAGTTCAGAATCTTTTGAAAGATTTTCCTGAAGATTTCCCAATTCCGATTCTCATTACACAACATATTGAAGTCGGTTTTGACTCGCATTACGTTTCTTGGCTTTCTTCATGTTGTAAATTGAAGGTTTCTCTTGCAGTTGATGGTGAAGTTCCACAGCCAGGACATATTTATGTTGCTCCTGCGGATAAGCACCTTACAATGTCGCCTGCCGCATCAGGATGTGTTCTTCGTCTTTCTGATGAGCCACCTGTATTCTTCCTTCGACCTGCAGTTGATGTAATGTTCAAATCTGCTGCTCAGGTTTTCAAGCAGGATTGTCTTGCTGTATTGCTTACAGGTATGGGTAAAGATGGTGGAGAAGGTGCTAAATCTATAAAGGATGCTGGAGGATTTGTAATTTGCGAATCTGAAGAGACTTGTGTTGTTTATGGTATGTCTAGGGCCGCAATTGAAGCCGGAGCAGCATCGCGAATTCTTCCATTGGATAAAATTGGTAAGTTGATTTTGAGCATTGCCCAAAATTAATTTAGGTTTTTTATGTCAAATTCCATGTTGGCGATTCGTCGGCATGGAATTTATTTTATATATGCAGATAGATAATTCATTTCTTGATAAAATTGCACAAAGAGTAAAAACTGTCTCCGGTCTATGCCTGTTTGGCGCACATAAAGAGATATTGCGTCATTATCTTGAAGAAAGACTCGGCATGATGAATATGAATGAGATGGAATTTTGGAACTTCTTGGACAATGAAAAGGAGATGAGAAATCTAATCAATTCGATTACGATTGGTGAAACCTATTTTTTCAGAGAAGAAAAACAGTTTGATTTTCTTGATTCGCAGGTTTTTCCCAAATTAAAACCGAAAAGCTTGATTTGGAGCGCTGCCTGTGCTACCGGGGAAGAAGCGATATCCCTGGCTGTTTTAAATTGCAAGCATGGTTCCAATGCTAAAATAATTGCATCTGATATCAATACGGATTCTATTGCCAGGTTTGAAAGGGGAGTTTATCGGCCGCATTCTTTCAGACATGATGGTTTGAAATTCAAAAAAGAACTCGATAATTATTCAAAAGCAAATAACGATGGTTCTACTGTATTCGATAAAAATTTTATTTCTACAATTAAAAAGGCCGACTTTAACTTGATAAAAAAGACAGGTTCTCTTGATGAGATTTTGGACGCAAGTTTTTCCGTGATTCTTGCAAGACACGTGCTTATATATTTTGACCATGCTACTCAATGCGATGTCGTTAATTTTCTGATAAGAAAACTTGAATCGAGAGGTATACTGCTTCTTTCTGCTACGGAAATTTCACATTTTCAGGATTTTGAAATTCGATATGCTGAAAAGCGTAATTTTAACAACGTTTTTTATTTTCAAAAAGCGGATTTTTGTTAGGGAGGCGGTTTGGTGGAAATTGATAAATCGCTTCTTGTCGAATGCTACATTGAAGAAAATCGTGGCAGGGTAGATTCAATATTTGATTCTGTTACTAAGCTTAAAAAAAATCCAGAAGACGAAGAATGTCTTAAAATTTTGCTTCGCGATTTGCATACTATGAAAGGTACATCCCGAATGCTTGGCTTTAACGTTATCGAATCGATTTCTCATTCTGTGGAAGATGTGTTTAAAGCCTTTCGTGACAAGCAGATAACTCTCGACGATGATATATTTAAGATAATTTACTTTACGATAGATAAATTCAAGCTTTGCATAGATAAAGTCGAAAAAGATGGCACGGACGATGCTTTCGAAACTATTGCCTTGACCGAAGCTCTTGCTGATATCAGTTCTGGAAAGCCTTTTTCATATGCTGATTTTTCAAGACCAGAAGTCCTTGTAGAAGATGTTACTTCAATTTCTCAGATTAAATCGATGAACGTAAACATCAAATCTATGGATTCGATAATCGGAGAATTGAATACGATAATCCTTCGGCAGTTCAAATGTCAGTATTACATGAACAAGTTTTACCAGCTTGCAAAAGAGATAAAGTCCACAGCAATGGTCAATTTGCTTCGACAGATGAATAGTGACGTAACAAAGCAAAAAGAGGAAATGTTTGAGCTGCAGAATTTGCTTTTTAAACTTCGAATGTTGCCATTGGGAATGGTTTTGCATTCCATCAAGCAGAACATAGAAATGGAAGCCTTGAATTCTGGAAAAAAAGTCAAATTCGATATTCCAGAATCGGATATAGCTGTTGATAAAAACATCCTTGAATCGATTTCAGAGTCTTTATTGCATATCGTTAGGAACTCTCTTTCTCATGGTATCGAAACTCCTAAGGAGCGTCTTGAAAAGGGTAAGGATGAAACCGGCAATATTTCCGTAAAAGTTACTTCAGAATCTTCAAAAATTATCATTGAAGTTTCAGACGACGGACGCGGAATCGATTTTGAAGCTGTTAGAGAGAAGGCTATGAATAAATTCCCGGAGCTTGCTTCAAATATCAAAAATATGGATGTGAATGATTTGGAACAGTTTTTGTACTATTCTGGATTTTCCACAAAAAAACAGGTTGATGCCATTTCGGGACGAGGGGTCGGTCTTGATGTTGTTAAATCCAATATCGATAAGGTAAAAGGCCGAATTTCGCTTCATACTCAACTTAATAAGGGAACGACATTCACCTTGGTATTCCCGATTTCCCTTGCCACATTGCAAGGTCTTTTTGTT
>JAQYSN010000220.1 GCA_028725265.1 Spirochaetales bacterium
TGATTACTTTAAATCAACTTATTGGAAATTATCAGGAACCGCACAGCTTTCAAGTAGTCTTTCCTTGTTCAGCAACATGCTTTCTCTTTCGAATAACTTTAAATTTACCCCTGCTTTTCAGGAACATCCGACTATTTCAGAAGAGTTCTATACTTCAGAAACGGAACGCCAAAAAATCATGCTTGCGGATTATTCTGCTTATTCAATGGATTTGACCAATACCAATTCTATTTCGGTAAAACCTTTCCTGCTTCTGCCTGTTGTTTATGACTCGAATTTTTCATGGAACTCTGTCATCAATATTGTAGACACTGAATTTACAGGTACCTATGACAATCCTTCTTGGGGCTACAATCTTCCTAAATGGGATGATGATGGTATTTCAACTCATAATCTTACTTTTAACTTTGTTTCAAAAGAGGATTCATTCTCGCAGACTTTATCCTTGGTTTCTACTTTACCGCCTGTAACTTCTCAATACACGATGAAACTTGGTCTTGTATTTCCTTATGTTAATTTTTCTACGGAAACAGGTTTTGAGCAGCTTGAAACGGACAAAAATGAAGACGGAATAATAGATTCAACTTTTGAAAGCGGAACATATTTTTATGACTATGAAGTAAAGCCTATAAAAGAGTCTCTTTCGATGAGTTTTTTTGACAAGAAACTTACGATATCCCAGTCTTTTCAGTACAATATGGAAGAACAGCATGCAACCTCCTTTAGTTTTTCTCTTGCTGGCTGGGGTGTTTCTGCTTCTTATACCATGCAGTATACGTTGCCTTACACTCTTTCTGAAGATGACGGATGGGTTGCTGAATCCGAAAAGAAATTTTTGCCTTACACGGCATCATTAAAATATACGTTGCCAACGGAAAAATATCGTTGGTGGAAAAATCGTATCATTTTTTCGCCTGGTTTTAACACTTCGATTACTGCCGATCTGATAAAGCCAACAAGCAGTTATTTTCTCTTCAATCCGTCGTTTTCATTTGAAATCAGCGAGTTTTTGACAATTACATTTTCGTCTAGTTCACGAAATGACGTTATTTTCCGATACGTTCAGAATCTTTTTGACTATGAGGTTGAAATTCCTGGTGAAAAGAATATTTTCAAGGATTTGTGGTACTCTTTTGATTTTGCCAATGTCGAAAATCGACAGAATTCGGGTTTTAAGATAAAAAGCTTTTCTATAAAACTTTCTCATGACCTTCACGATTGGAGCGTCAATTCAGAATTTTCGGTTTCTCCAAGGTTGATAACCGATGAGTTTCCTTACCGATATGATTTTTCTCCTTATTTCACGCTTTCCGTCGTATGGAAGCCAATGGAGAACTTCAAGACTCAAATTGAAGATGAGTACGGAGAATTTACCCTCAATCCAGATTAATATTGAAAAATTCTCGATTATGGGGGATAATGTATATTTATGAACAAAGCTAAAAATCAAAATTCAACAAATACGATGTTTGTTGAAAAGACGAAGATTAGAACTCCTCTGCAATACATAAAATCTAACTATATTCCGTTGATTATAGTGGGCGTCACTTTGTTTTTTCTTTTGGTAATGACTTTTTTTGACGTTGCTACCAGGGAAACCGTGGCTAGTTTTGCACTCGAAGAATATCAGGTTGGGCAAATATCGGATAGAACAATTGTTGCTGATAAAACTCTCCCTGCAACAGATCAGTCCCCTATTTATATCGTAAAGGGCGAAAAGGTTATACGAAAGGGTTTTCCTATTACGGAAGAAGGATATGCAAAACTAAAAAAAATTGCAGATGCTCCGACATACATTGATTTCAGGGCTTTTGCAAATGCATTTTTGTATCTTCTTTTGCTTGTATTTTTTGCACTATTTTTATATTCAAGCTACATGATGGATCGAAAAGTAAAACCGAAGGAAATGATTTTTTCATGCGTGTCTTACGTTATCGTGTATACATTTTGTCTATTCATAAAGAAACTTCCGGCATTTTATTCACAGTTTTGTCTTGCTTCGGTTATTCCGACAACCTTTTTTGTGATTTTGATTACGATTCTGTTTGATTCAAAAAGTGCCCTTAGATTTTCAATACTTACATTTTTGGGGATTTTTTTCGCCTGTTCTTTCAGGCCTGTTCCTGCAATTTTTCAGCTGGCATCAAGTATTTCTGCCATTCGAGTCGTTCGAAAAACTGAAAAACGAACGGATATGGTTTTCGCGTCGATATTACTTTCTGTTTTGAACGTTATCTATCTATTCGCGCTTTCAATTATCCTTAGCGATGAAACTGAATTTTCGATTATTTATCTTCTCTACGTAGCAGCAAATGCTCTTATTTCTGGAATATTTGCACTTGGCTTTTTGACACCACTTGAACTGATGCTCAATACTGCATCCGTTTTCAGACTTATGGATCTTTCGGATACGAACAGTTCCCTTATGAAAAAAATGATGATTACATGTCCTGGTACATATAACCATTCTCTTATGGTTGCGACTCTTGCAGAAAATGCTTGTAACGCAATCGGAGCAAATTCTCTTTTGGCTCGGGTTGGTGGTTACTATCATGATATAGGAAAAACCGATATTCCAGAATATTTCGTGGAAAATCAGCAAGGTGATAATCCTCACAATGAATTGAACCCGCGATTGAGCTATTCTATCATTAAAAGCCATGTTAAAAAGGGAATCGAAAAGGCCAATCAGATGCATTTCCCTCAGGAAGTCATCGATATAATTGCTTGCCATCATGGAAACGATGTAATCAAATTTTTTCATTATCAGGCGCAGAAAAATGAGGACCATGATATACCTCTCGAAGAGTTTTCATACCCGGGACCTCTGCCATCTTCTAAAGAAGCTGCTGTCGTGATGCTTGCAGATACAGTAGAAGCTGCCTGTAAGACTTTGGAAAAACCTTCGTACGAAAGACTCGAAAAGTTTATCCATACGCTTGTCATGTCAAAACTAGAAAATCATCAGCTGGATGAATGTCCTCTAAAATTTAGTGATTTGGATATTATTGAAAAGTCTTTCGTTAATATTCTTGCAGGTTACTATCATTCAAGAATAAAATATCCGGATCAAAAGGATCCTGACTCTCATCCTTCTACTGAATCGGCTGATAACGCTGTTACTAGCGAAGCTGAAAAAAAGGAAAACGAAAAAAAAGAAAATGACGAATCTGAGAAAGCTAAAGAAAAGGTTCGCAAGGGAAAGACTAAAAGTGAAAAATAATATTCTCGTAAAAGCTGAAGAAGTTGAACTCCCGTCTTGGAGCGAAAAGATTGAAGATTTTTTACTTTCTGTAATGGAACTTACAAATGCAGAAAATCAGGATATTTCAATCTGCTTTTGTAGCGATGATTTTATAAAAAATCTGAATTCGCAATATAGGCAAATTGATGAGCCTACGGACGTGCTTTCGTTTGAGCTTGGAACTGAATACGAAGGGGAGAACGGTGAATCTCGTTTTTGCGCAGGTGATATCGTTATTTCTCTTGCAGCGTTGGAGCGAAATACAAAGAATTTTTCAGTAGCAATTGACGATGAACTAAAACGGCTTTTGGTTCATGGTTTTTTGCATCTGGAAGGCTACGATCATGGACAGTTTCATATCGGTAAAGACGGTGCCATTTTGGATGAGCAGGAAAAGGTTCCTGTGTATAAGGATTTGGATGAAAACTTCAAGGCAGAATGTGATATGCTGATTTTGCAGGAAGAAATTTTATATAAATTAAGTGATAAAAAAATTATAGAATAAAGGGTGTTGCATGGGGTTATTCGGCTCAAAAATTTCTAGAAAAAAAAGATCTTCTTCAGAAATTGATTTGGAAACTCAACTTCAGGAAGAAAAACAAGATATGATTCAAGGAATCGAAGATTTGCCAAAAACTTCGGTAAAGGAAGTAATGGTTCCTCGAATTGACGTTGATTTTCTTTCTGTAAATATTGACTCTGATGAGCTTTATCAAAAAATATCTGAAAGCGGGCATTCTCGTTTTCCTGTCTATCGCGATTCAATTGATAATGTCGTCGGTGTTCTTTATGTAAAGGATATCATTAAGGTCATTGCTAAAAATGAAAAGCTCAATCTTGAAAAAATAATCAGGAAACCGTTTTTTGTTCCTGAATCAAAGAGAATTGATTCACTTTTGCGCGAGTTTAAAAGACGACATGTGCATATTGCTATGGCTATTGATGAATACGGCGGAATTAGTGGAATCGTTTCGATGGAGGATATCATCGAGGAGATTGTTGGTGATATTCAGGATGAGTTTGATAACGAGCACGAAGACATAATTTCGCTTACGGACAAGATGTGGCTCGTGGACGGAAGAATAAATCTTTCGGATTTGAACGAACAAATCGGTTCGGAATTCCCGGTTGATGATTTTGATACATTGGGCGGTTTCGTTTTTGACCTTTTCGGAAAAATTCCTGTAAAATTTGAAAAAGTCTCATGGAATAATTTTGATTTTATCGTGCAGGATATGGAAGGCCATAGAATAAATCTTGTTAAAATTATTGATAATGAGAACTCAGAACGAGAGTAAAAATATGAAAAAAACATTTATTTCGTTAGTTTCAGTTTTATGTTTCTCTTCTTTTGTTTTTTGTGCAGATTTGATGAGTGCAACTGAGCATTATAACCGCGGAAGGGAAAAACAAAGATGTTTTCAGTATCTGGAGGCAATCGAAGAATATCAGGAATCTCTTGCAAAAAATCCTAATTATTCTGTTGTCTGGTTTTCGCTTGCTGAATGTAACTACGAGATGAATGAATACGATTATGCTCTTGAATGTCTTGAAAACGCAGAAAAAAATATGAAAAACAACATTGATATTCTGCGTTTGAAAGGTTTTTGTTATATTGGTCTTGGCCGTACAAAGGAAGCATATCAGGCTTTTGAAACGATTTTGTCAACGAATCCGAATGATATAGAATCAATGTTTGGACTTGCAAATCTAAAAATTCTCGAAGGGTCTTATTCTTCTGCAGAAAGCTATTACTTGGAAGCCTTGACAAGACAGTCATCGAACAAAAAAGCTCTTCTTTCGCTTGCATTGGTAAGTCTCCAACTCGGAAAAAAAGAGCAGGCTATGGATTTTATGAATAAGGCAATCAAATTCCATAGTGAAGAGAGTCAGGTTTATTATTTTGCCTCTTACATAAAATTGCAAAGCGGAGATTTGCAAGATGCTGAGAAAAATATACGCATTGCCATTTCTCTTGATGAAAACGATGAAAATTCAAATGCGCTTTTATCATACATACTTTATCAGCAGGGAAAATTTTCGAAAGCCCTTGAGGTTTGTAATAAGAGAATTGATATTAATAGGAATAACAGTCTTGCCTGGTATCTTAGGGCTCTTTGCTCTTATAAGTTAAAGAAAAAAGATGATGCCGTAAAGGATTTGGAAACTGCCTTGAAAATTAATCCTCAGGACGAGGTTGCTCGCAGCGCAGCAGAATATATTCTTTGCAAAGACTATCCGGTTGAAGAACCTATGCGATTGCCTTATGCAGATTATCATGCAGAAAGTGCAAGGGAAGCTGTCGAAAGATTCAATACGAATTTGGCGCTTTCAGAATATATCAGAACCTTAAAACTAAATCCTTATGATAACGAGGTTCGTCTTTTGTACGCTGATTGGCTTTTGGATTTTGGTTATCCTGAGTATTCTCTAGAGCAGCTTAAGTTTATCAAGGATCAGGGAAAATCTGATAAGGTTTTGGATGAAAGAATCGAGTCGTATGATTCTTATCTTGGTGAAACTTTGGGCCAAAAATGGAATGTTAATCCATTGCTTTTGGAAAAGAACCGTGTTTCTATCGGCTTTTATTATTATAGGGACGAGTATTCTATTCTTCATGCAGATTCGACACAGTTTGTAGCCCATCTTCTTAAAGATGCTTTTGATG
>JAQYSN010000221.1 GCA_028725265.1 Spirochaetales bacterium
AAAGAAGAATTTATGTATTCTTCTCCGATAATTCCGAGTTTTTGATTTGAGCAAAGAAGTTTTTTGAACCTTGAATTCTGATATTCCAATGCCATTGCAGCCATCAAGGCTCCTTTTTGGTTTTCTTCAGAATTGAAAAAATTTTTATCGTGATATTGAATTACGATTTGATTTAGTTCCTCTGAAATCGCATCCGTTACGATTACGTATTTTTTTTGAATCTTATCTTTTGAAGTATCATAAACGGCTTGCCCTTGGAGAATCGAATTATTTTTCCAATCCGAAAAGTTTTTTTTGACAAATTCCATTACCTGGTCATTTTCAAAAGGTGAAACGATTATCAGAAAACTATTTTTTGGACAGTAGCATAATTTCTGGATGTATTTGAGAACACTTCGTGTTCGCTCTGTTTCGTACATTGCGAAAAGCTCGGGGTACATTCCAGAACTGTGTTTCCATGGCATGTCGGCAAAAATCCTGGAATCAATGGCTGCGTTAATGAATCCTTCAGGCTTGTTTTTGAGGTGCATCTCACGAAGTCTTATTTCTTCAAACGATTTTTTGATTTCGCTATCCGGATATTTTGGGTTTTTAAGCATTTCGCTCAATAGCTGCAGTGATTTCGGAAGGTATTCTGATGAAACTTCGTAGGAGAACATCGCATAGTTTTGATAAAGATCAGAATGAAAATTGCTCATCAGTAATTCGTTGGCTTTTATTTCAAAGTTTTCAGTTGTATGCCAGAAAAGATTTTTGTAAAGCTCTGCAAATCCTGTAGTTCCAGGTTCCTGAATAGAATACCCTGCGTTGTTCATATAATAGACTTTTGAGCTGACAAGTGTGCTGTCGTAAATCGTGTATATTTCCAGTTCATTTTCCAGAGTAGAGTTGACGTATTCATAGGTAAATGCGTTTTTGCATGGAATGAAAAGGATTAATAAAATAAATAGCCTGTGGCAAAAACGACGTTTCATGAAAAAATTATACTATATATTGATAGATTGCACAAAGGGGCTTTTAATAGTAAAATTGATGTTAATCCCTTTTTTGGATGGTCTAAAATGGCAAAAGTAATTGTAATTCCTAAGTCACAAAATGTTCGTGACGAAAAAAAATATTCTTCGATATTTGAAAAAGTAGATTTTTCAAAATACCGAAATCCAACTAAATCTGAAATTGAAATTCTTGAAAAAAATCAAAATATAAGTACGGATCCCGATTGGAAAAATCTTTTTGTGTCGGAAGTCTTTTCTCCAGAAAACATCAAGAATAGTGAATTTTATGGCACAGTTGTCGTTGGAAAACTTGACAAGAATTTCCTTCAATTCCACGACCTAAAACTTGAAACTGGAATTTTCAATTCTTCAGTTGAAGATTGTGTTCTTGCGGACGATGTGTGCGTCAAAAACGTTTCCTATCTTCGAAACTATTGGATATCAGACAGAGTAATACTTTTTAACGTGCATGAAATGAGTTGTACGAATCACTCTAAGTTCGGAAACGGTATCATCAAGAATGGTGAAAGTGAAGATGTCCGAATCTGGATTGGTGTTGGTAATGAAAATGATGGGCGATCTGTCTTGCCGTTTGAAAATATGCTTCCTTCAGATGCCTTTTTGTGGTCTCGCTATCGTGATGACAAGGCTCTTATGCAAAAATTCATTGATTTTACCGAAAAAGGAAATACAAAGGAACTCAATACCTTTGGAACGGTCGGAGAAGATACGATTATCAAGAATACAGCCCTTATCAAGGATGCCAAGATTGGCCAGAATGTGTACATAAAAGGTGCTCTAAAGCTCAAAAATATAACGATTCTTTCGACTTATGACGAACCTAGCCAGGTAGGAGAGGGCGTTGAAATGGTCAACGGAATCATGGGTTATGGAAGCCGAATTTTCTATCAGGCCGTTGCCGTTCGATTTGTAATTGGACGAAACTGTCAGTTAAAATACGGAGTGCGCGTCCTGAACACGATAATCGGCGACAATTCAACAGTTTCATGTTGCGAACTATTGAACAACTTGATTTTTCCGTTCCACGAACAGCACCACAACTCAAGCTTCCTTATCGCTTCGACCGTTTGCGGACAGTCAAACATTGCATCCGGAGCAACTATCGGTTCTAACCACAATTCGAGAAGTCCGGACGGTGAAATTTTTGCAGGACGTGGATTCTGGCCAGGCCTCTGTTCAGATTTTAAGCACAATTCTCGCTTTGCTTCTTTTACGCTCATTGCCAAAGGATCATATCAGTATGAACTTAATATTCTTTATCCATTTTCACTCGTTTCTGAAAATGCGGATGACGAGGGTATTACAATCATGCCTGCATACTGGTTTATGTACAATATGTTTGCCATGGCAAGGAATAATTCTAAGTTCAAAAAACGAGACAAGCGTGTTATAAAGGAACAACATATTGAAACAGATCCTTTTGCACCTGATACCATCCAGGAAGTTGAATTTGCGCTCAATCGAATAATTGAACTTACAGGCCGTTGGCTCAAGGCAAACGATGAGTGGTTTAAGAATTGTCAGAACGAAGATCTTTTTAAGCTTGCAAAAGACTTTTTGCACAAAAATCCAAATTCAGAGATTGAATTGAATGACCTTCAGTGTACGAAGCGAGGCGGAGCAAAAATCGTAAAGGCCGCAATGGGATACCGCGAGTATCGGAAAATAGCAAAATATTTTGCGGGAAAAACTTTATTGGAATATGCAGCTTTCCACGGAAAAAAGTCTTTTGATAAAGAATTGCTTTCAGGACTTTTGGATATACCTCTTTATACAAAGTGGCAGAATGTTGGAGGTCAGGTAATTCCTTCTGAAAAAATTGCAGAACTTTTTGATAAAATAAAGATTGGAAAAATTGGTAGTTGGGATGAGGTTCATTCATTTTATGATGAGCAGGAGGCCAATTACCTTGATTTCAAAAGTAGGTATGCACTTTATATTCTTGAATTTTTGTATTCACGAAAAATCAGCGAATTTACGGATGAAATTTTCAAGGATATAATTTCCGATGTACTTGCTGTTTCTAACTATATTTACGAAAGTGCAATTTCTTCACGTCAGAAAGATTATACTGATTATTTTAGGACGATAACTTACGCAAATAAGGAAGAAATGACGGCTGTAATCGGAACGATTGATGATGTTTCATTCCTGAAGGAATTGAAAGTGACTACAGAAGAATTCAACTCAAGTTTTTCTTCTCTTTTCGATGGACTGATGAAAAACTAATGATTGGATGAAAAGGAAGGTTTTATGAGAAAGAAAATTTTCGTCCTTGTTGCACTTATTTTTACATTCTCGATTTTTACTTTTGCTGAGGATGTTTCGTCATCGAATTCAGGGCTTTTGCCAGAAACATCGTTTGGTGTTGATTTTGCAGAATCTGAAGTTTCTGGTGCTGAAACTACCAGAGCTTATGGCTCGGATTTTTCATTAATTCCTACTGGTCAGGATTTTCTTCTTTCACTTTCTGCTTCCTATATGCTCTGTGATTCTAATTATCTTTCCAGTATAACGAATCTCAATTTTTATCTTGATCCTTCTTTCAAATACGGATGGCAGATTGGAATAGGCAAACTGTTCTCTGTTGATCTATTTCTAGACTGGAATCTGTTAGGATTTATCCGAGGTGCAGACTTTTTTATTGACTGGTGTGGCAAGTGCAATACTTGGCTTGGCGATGCATCTGTTGTCATTAACATTCTTCTTGTAGGAGCTCCATATCTGATAGGTATTTTTCCTGCTTTGTATTATTCTTGTGCAGGATTGGATTTGGGAGCCTTCTTTTTTTATCATCCCTACCATAATGACTGGTTTGATGCTAAAGTCGGAGTTGGTCTTTCTAATGAACCAGGGAATTGTCTAGACAGATATGGTTATGCGTGGTTCTTTCTTCCGATGATTAGTGCCAGAGCTGAAGCAAATATGATTTTTGGAATTTTCAAACTAAGTTTCTGGGCGAATTTCGCCTGGGACTTTTTTACAACTTTCTTTACTGCATCAGAAAAGGGCGGAGTTTTTGAAACCGATGACGGCTATAATATTAATTTTACAAGAATTCAAGTCGGAATAAGCCTTGGCTTTTTTGTGGAACATGGTAGTAAGGCTAGTGGCAAAAAAGTGAAAGACCAAAAAAAACAAACGAAATCCACTAAAATTAGAGGCGGTAATGTCAAAATATAAGGCTGCTCCTCGGATTCCAAACCAAAACCGGCATTGGCCGGAAAATTCAATAACTCATTCTCCTATATGGTGCTCAGTTGATTTACGAGATGGTAATCAGGCTCTTGCTATCCCAATGAGTATCGAACAAAAATTGGAATTTTTTGATTTATTGGTAAAAATAGGATTTAAACAAATTGAAGTTGGTTTTCCAAGTTCATCAAATACCGAGTTCGAATTTGTTCGTCGTCTTATTTTAGAAAATCGTATTCCGGATGATGTAACAATTCAAGTTTTATGCCAGGCCAGAAAGCATCTTGTTAAAAAGACTTTTGATGCAATCGAAGGGGCTAAAAATGTTATTTTCCATATTTACAATTCAACTTCGCCAAGTCAGCGAAAATATACTTTTGGAATGTCAAAAGAACAGGTTATTGAAATTGCACTTGATGGTATAGATTGTATAAAACAGTGTATTCAAGAACATAAATTTTCCTTGCCAAATATCCAGCTTGAATATTCGCCAGAAAGTTTTTCAATGACAGAAATTGATTATGCCGTTGAAATTTGCAATGCGGTTGGTTCTAGATGGGGCTGGAATCCTGATAATAAAATTATTTTTAATTTGCCGGCAACGGTTGAATGTTATACTCCAAATGTTTATGCAGATGCCATTGAATATTTTTCAAATCATATTTTGCACAGGGATTGCGTAATCATTTCATCTCATTGTCATAATGACAGAGGGACTGCGACTGCTTCTTGCGAACTTTCTCTTATGGCAGGTTCGGAGCGGGTTGAAGGTTGCCTTTTTGGTAATGGGGAGCGAACAGGAAATCTTGATATAGTAAATCTTGCCTTGAATATGTTTTCAGATGGTGTTGATTCTGGATTGGATTTTTCTCATCTTAACTATATCGCACAAAAATATACTAAGTTGACAGGTTTGGAAATTCCTTTGCGACAGCCCTATGTCGGGGATTTGGTTTTTACTGCTTTTTCTGGAAGCCATCAGGATGCAATCAGGAAGGCTTTAAAACAGCGTTCAAAATTACCAGAAGATTCTGTTTGGGATGTGCCTTATCTGATTATTGATCCTCGTGATATTGGGCGAGAGTATAAAGAGATTATCAGGATTAACAGTCAAAGTGGAAAGGGTGGAGCAGCTTGGATTTTGGAGCAGGATTTTGGTTATTTTCTACCAAAAGCAATGCATCCTGTTTTGGGTAAACTTGTTACAGAGCAGGCGGATTTTTTGCAAAGAGAGCTTTCGCCTTCTGAAATTTACAGCCTGTTTGATTCGACCTGGATTAATCAGGTTAGCTTTCGAAAACTTGAAATTCTTGATTTCGTTGAAACTCATGTTGACGGAAGCGAATCTTCAAGCAATGTTCTTTGTCGTTCTGTTGTTAGAATCGGCGATAAAAAATATGCAATCGGTTCCAAGGGAAACGGACCTTTGGATGCCTTTGTTGCATCCCTTAAAAATAATCGTATCGTAGAGCCGTTTACTATTTCAGCTTTTCACGAACATTCTGTAGGAAGCGGTTCAGATTCTGATGCAGTCGCTTACATTGAGCTTTCTTTTGAAAACGGAAGGAAGTCTTGGGGCGTGGGGCTTTCTTCTAACGTTGCTCGGGCCGGTGTAAATGCCGTAGTTAGCGCGATAAATTTTTCTAATGGCTGCTATGGTGGAAAATAAATTTTAGTTTACTTTTTTTGATTTTCAATGTAATATTTATTAATAGAGTTTTTTTAAGTTTTTGGAGGCTTTATGGCAGATTTAGATACACAGTTTCAATTGGTCACTTTCCAATTGGGAGATGAATTGTACGGCGTTAACATCATGGATGTAAAAGAAATCGTAAAAATTCAGGAAGTTCGTCAAATCCCAAATGCTCCATACTATGTAGAAGGTATTTTTAACTTAAGAAGTGAAATTATTCCTATTATAAGTTTGCATAAGCGATTCCATATTGAATCTAAGACACCGAGTGAAGATTACGACATGGAATTCGAAGGTGGATTCATCATCCTTAATATTGATAACAACAAAATCGGCGTTGTTATTGATAGGGTCGCCCGAGTTATTTCTGTTAACTCTAAAGACGTAAATCCACCACCACAGATGCTTTCAGGTATTGGTTCTGAATACATACAGGGGGTGGTTCGTCAGGAAACTGGCGGATATCTCATCATTCTTGATACAAGAAAACTCTTTAACGCAAAAGAACTTCAAAAAATTATCGGATTAGATTAATAATGAAAATTCAACCTTTTAGCTCGACAATTCGTCGCCGGGAAATGGATGCTGTTTTGACTTGTATGGTCGAGGAGAAAATTGGTCCTGGCGAAAATAACTTGCGTTTGACGCAATATGCCAAAGAATTTTTTGGTGTTGATGGGGCTGTGGCTGTTCGTTCTCCTGCAATTGCATTGAAATATGCTCTAAAAGCTTTGGGTATTGAACCTGGCACAAAAGTAATGATTTCTGCGCTTGCTCCAAGTTGGCAGATTCTCGTCATTGAGGACTTAGGATATGAAGTCCTTGTTTTAGATGTCTCTCCTGAAACGGCTCTCGTTTCGCCTGAAACTGTTCATGCAGGAATGGTTTCTGGAGGACGCGTTCTTATTCTTCATGAAACATTGGGTTTTGTCCCTAACATGACAGCTCTTCAGGAATTGGGCATACCAATTATAGAAGATATTTCGCAGTCAGCTGGGGCCTCTTTCGAAGAAAAAAAGGTTGGAACTTTCGGTACTTTCTCAATTCTTGGACTGGAAGAACGAGATATGATTACCTCTGCAGGCGGGGCTATTCTTATGGCGCCACAACGACGTGATTGGCTTGTCCTTAAACGCTATACTGATGTTGCTCCTTCAACTGATATTTTGCCAGACATGAACAGTGCCCTTGCATACATTCAGCTCAAAGAATTTAGTAAAAATGAGGCCGTTCGTAAAGAAATTTTTGAAATATACATACGGTCATTGATGCAAAGCAAACATCATTCGATTTCTCAGCAAGGTGAATATGCGGTCCCTGCTGTTTATTCTTTTCCCGTTGTCTTGGAACGCGGTGTAAAAGACGTAAAACAGTACGTAAACCGAAAAGACATCGAAATTGCATCGGCTTTTGAAAGTTCTGTAATCGCATTGCGTGAAGAACAGCTTCCCGACTGCAAAAATGCGCTTTCTCTGTTGCTTAGATGCGTGCTTTTTCCGTTGTATCCTAGATTGGGTAAGAGCCAGACTTCTGCAATTGCCAAGGTTCTTTCGACATTGCCGTAATTGAAAGGTCTGTGCTTATGAAAAAGTGCCTTCTAATCGTTAATTCCTACAACGAAGACGCTTGCCGCCTTTCATCGGATGTTGATTTTTATCTGACTTCCAAAAAAATTTTTGTAGAAAAAATCTTATATTCTGGTCAAAATTCTGTTTTTTCTGACTATAATTATAGTGAAGCAGATTTTGATGCAGATGAAAATAAAATTTTGTGTGCCATAACTCTTGGTGGAGACGGAACCGTGCTTTTTGCCGCCAGGTTTTGCAGCCTCTACGGTATTCCGATTTTTCCGATAAATCTTGGACAGTTCGGTTTTATCGCAGGAATCAGTTCTTCAAGATGGAAAGAGGATTTTGACGACTTTTTGGAAGGCAGGTTTTCGGTTGCACAGCGTAGTATGGTAAGGGCCGAAGTTTATCGTGGCGGAGAAAAAGTGTTTTCTTCAAATGCTCTTAACGATGTTTCTGTAACGGGGAAGGGAATAGCTCGAATTGTTTCTCTCGAAGTTTCTTGTAATTCTAATGCATTGGGAACGTTTAAAGCGGACGGTATTGTGATTGCAACGGCAACTGGAAGCACCGCTTACTCGGCAGCTGCTGGTGGTCCTATCGTAGATCCTGCTGTAGATGCCCTTGTATTGAGTCCTGTTTGTGCTTTTTCGCTTTCGAATAGGCCCTTGGTTTTGCCTCCGTGGTCACTTATTAGTGTAACTGTTTTGCCTTCACGTGGTGCAGAAGTTTGCGTAACATGCGACGGGCAATCATCGAGTGAGGTTTGCGTCGGAGATGAAATCAGAATTTGCAAGGCCGTTGAAAGCGTAAAATTAATCGGTTGCGGTCCCGATGTTTTTTATTCTGCGTTGCGCTCAAAATTGAATTGGTCTGGAGGTTCTCTTGCTTGAGGATATTAGTATAAAAGATTTTGCGTTGATAGATTCTCTTTCCATAGATTTTTCTTCTGGTTTTACAGTTTTTTCAGGTGAAACTGGTAGCGGAAAATCAATTTTGATAGGAGCTCTTTCGTTCCTTCTTGGAGGAAAGGCAACTGTCGATCAGATTCGTACTGGTAGCCATGAAGCTGTTGTTTCAGGAACTCTGTTTATCAATCCGAAATGCAAAGGTGCGTTTTCTTGGCTTGAAGAGCACGGAATTGAAGTAGATGACGGCCGTGTTTTGCTTCGTCGCACCCTGAAAGATACGGGAAAAACTAGTTGCTGGATTCAAAGCGTTCCTGTAACAAGGACAGATTTGTCCGATTTTACGGAATTTTTTGTCGATATCCACGGTCAGCATGAACATCAGCTTTTGATGAAAAGTAGCGAACACATCCGATATCTGGATTCTTATGCCGGTATTGTCGACGAAGTCGAAGATTTTTCAAAATATTATCATCAGCTAGTGGAAAAACGAAACTTGCTTGAAAAAATGACAGGCGAAGATTCCAAGCGTGAAGAGAAAATTGAACTTTTGAACTTTTCGATTGAAGAAATTGAAAATGCAAATTTGAAAGTCGGCGAGGATGATGAACTTGAAGACGAGGAAAATCGTCTTTCTCAGTATGAAAAATTATATGAATATGTGGAACAGATTTCTTCAGCTTTCCAGGGACAAGATACGATTCTTTCATCTCTGAAACATTCTTCTACGCTTGCAAGTCATGCCTCTTCTATTGATTCTAAGTTTTCTCAGATTTCTTCCCGCCTTGAAAATGCCTTTTATGAGATTTCTGATATAAGTGATGAAATAAAGAATTACAAAAACTCACTTGTTTTCGATCCTGAGCGTCTTGAGCAGGTTCAGGACAGGCTTGCCTTGATTTTCAAATTAAAGAAAAAATATTGTTTAAATGGAATTGATTCTGTCGAAGAAATCCTAAAATATTGCGAAAAGGCAAAAGAACAGCTGGATTTTTTGACCCAGTATCAGCAAAATTCAGATAAACTCGTGGAAGAAATAAAGGCCCTCGAAAAAATCGTTTTCGAAAAGGCAAGATCTCTTTCTGCCAAACGCCGCGCTGCTTCAGAAAAAATGTCGGCCCAAATCGAGGAAATTCTTTCGCACCTGGGAATGGCTGGAAGCAAATTTTCCGTTTCACTCACCCAAAAAGATTGTAATGATGTTGTTCAAAAATGCGGCGTTCGGGGCATGGATAATGTGGAATTTTTAATCTGTGCAAACAAGGGCGGAGAGATGAAAAGCCTTGCACGCATCGCTTCAGGTGGTGAAATTTCCAGAGTCATGCTTGCAATAAAAACGGTCCTTGCAAACAGCGATGAAGTTGATACATTGATTTTTGACGAAATCGATACAGGTATCGGTGGTGAAGTTGCCGTTTCTTTAGGGCAGCATATTAAGAATTTGTCCAAAAATAAGCAAATTTTCTGCATAACACATCTAGCGACTATCGCAGTTTATGCCGATAATCAGATAAGGATAGAAAAAAAATCTGATTCTTTGACTACAAAAACTTACGCGGTCGAAGTTACAGGGGATGAAAGAGTGCAGGAAATCGCACGAATGTTGAGCGGAGATGCCGTTGATTCAGCTTCTCTAGAGCATGCAAAATCTCTTCTGGCTCGCTGTCAGTAAATGATTGTCAGTCGGTTTATACGGAGGATTTGAAAATGGCAAAAATTGCAGCCGAGAGAAGGGAACTTTTTAATGCTAAGATGCGTCCTTATAAAGAAGCTGTCGATAAATCACTGGAAAAAGAAAAGGATATTTTGACTTTGATTTCAAAGGATTCCAGAGGAGTTGGATATCGAAAGTTGCTTCTTGCGGATGAAATGATGTATGAAGCTACTCTTTATCTTACCATCAATAACCTTTCAGTTGAATTGCTTGACGTAAAAAATACTGATGCGTTGAATGAGGCCCGAAAGGCTCTTTACAAGGCTGTGATTTATCTTGAAGAAATCGTAACGAATCTTATCGACGCTCCTTATTCTGAATATGAGGATAAGGTCGCTCAAATCAGCAATACATCAATCGAAAAACGATATTTTATAGTTCGAAAACTTGGACTTGCAATCAGGTTGATTATGGATGCCTACGGTGACAACACGAAATGGAAATGGTCATTCACTGAACTACAGGCTCGTTTTGTTACTGTCGCAAAAAACATGCTTAACCTTAGGGAAGCTGGAAAAATCTTTCTTGATCCTCGACATCCTGATCATGATACGGTTGTTTATTATCTTAGGCTCATTAAAAAAATGACTTCCCAGGCTGCAGATGGCTACCGAGATCGCTATGAACTTTCGACTCATCGAATCGATGATATGCGAAACGGTATTTTGTATCTTGCTTCTTACCGACGAATTTGTATCATTATGACTGAGGTTGAAGAGGCTGATGAAGCTAAAAAGAAAGCGGTTGTCTGGAAAGATAAACTTGAAGACGACAGAAAGAAGGGTTTTGCAAAATGATTTCCAAAAAATTTGCGCTTAAAATTTTCGAAGCTTTTTCTATTGAACGATGGAACGATATGATAAGGCCGTTTGATATGGTCGAAATGGATAAAAGTGGCGAGCGGATGGTGCTGGCCTATATCATAGGAAAATTTGAAGAGCAAAACGGAAATAAAATCGATTGGCATTGGATGATGTATGCCTCTCTTTTTGACCTGCTTAAGAAAATCGCACTTTGCGATATGAAATCTCCGGTACAGCGAAAAATCAAATCGGAATATCCAGCCGAGGCTAATAAAATCTATGAATGGGTTCTTTATCAGTATGAAGAAATAATTGATGATAAGGAACTTCTTTCTCTTTTTTCAGACTACATGTTCGGAAAATTTTTGCCTGAAACGCCGATTACGGAGCGTGTTTATCGGGCTGCACACAAATATTCGACAAAACGTGAATTTGACATGCTTTCGGTCGTCAATGAAAGGGAACGTTTGGTGAAGGTCGAAAAGGAAATAAACGAAGATCTTCAGCCTTATCTTGATTTGACAGGATTGCAGCTTTTGGTAACTAAGCAAAAACCTTATGACTTTCTGATGATTATTGAACAACTCAGATTTCAGACTCGTTGGAATCAGACTCCGCGAGTTCCGAAAACCACTGTTTTAGGACACTGCTTTTTCGTTGCAATTTTTACCTTGCTTCTTGGCCGAAATCAGAGCGTGAAGTTTTGCCCGAAACGAGAATTTAATAATTATTTTTCGGCTCTTTTTCACGACTTGCCAGAAAGCGTAACTCGCGACATCATATCTCCTGTTAAGCAGGCGACCAGAGAACTTCCTGCTATCGTAAAAAATCTGGAAGATGAAATCGTAAAATCCGAGCTTGTTCCGCTTATGGAAAAATTTTATTCGGAAGAGCTTTTGTATTTTACGAGCGATGAATTTGACAACCGAATTTGTTTTGACGGTTTTCTTAACGTAAATAATGTTACTTTCGAACAACTCAATTCAGATTTTAATACTGATAAATATAATCCTGTTGATGGAAACCTCGTGCGATGTTCAGATCATGTAGCGGCTTTTATTGAGGCTGATAGTTCAATAAAGCATGGCATCACATCACTTCATCTTAGTGAAGGAAAAAATAACATCCAAAAGATTTATCCTAAGGGTAAGGTGATAAGCGGTTTTGCTATAGGGGATTTCTTCAGCGAGTTCTAAAGAAAAGGGCGTTTTTTGCCGAAAAATTATCAGTATGAAACGATTTATTTTTGTCAGTCTGTTGTTGACTCTTCTTTTTCCATTATATTCTCTTACGCACACTGTTCAGCCAAAGGAAACTTTTTATTCTATCAGTAAAAAATACGGAGTTAAAGTTGCGGATCTTTGCGAAGCTAATGACATGACGACAGAAAGTATCATAAAACCAGGAGATGTTCTCAAAATCCCTGGAACATCTGAGGGGAATTCAGTTGTCGAAACATACATCGTTCAGCCGGGCGAAACGGTTTACAGCCTTTCAAGAAAATTTGGCGTAACTCAGGAAACTTTGCAAATTCTCAACAAAATGGAAGGAAAAATTGACATCAAGGCAGGGCAGAAAATTTATGTTCCTGTTTCTTCTTCTGATAAAGTGGCACAAAAAGATTCTGGCAAGAGTACGGATGAAAAAAATACCGGAAAAACTTCCGATAAGATAAAAGCTTCGGCATCGACTTCTGTAATCGTAAAACCTAATGTACCTACAACTGTTGAGCCAATTGAAGAACTTCGCCTTACAGATTCAAGAACTTATGATAAGTCAAAAACCGCAAATAAAAATCTCAAGTGGCCGGTAACCCCAAAAGAAATCCGATATGTAACTGGCAAAGTCAGCGGAGTTGCAATTACGGCAAATGAAAATGAAAGCGTAAAGTCTATTGTTGACGGAAAAGTTATGTTCTGTGGCGTTTACCGAGGTTTTGGAAACGTTGTTTTTGTTGAAAATAAAAGCGGATACATGTATGTCTATTCGAATCTTTCAAAAATTTCCGTGCAGGAAGGCGATAGCGTTTCTGTAAACCAGCAACTTGGAACAGTTTCTCTTGACACGAGATCGGGAAAGCCTCAGTTGATGTTTATGGTGTTTAAAGGCGGAAATCCGATTGATCCTTGTAAGGCCCCTCGCGGGTAGGGCTTCAAAGTCCAAAGAGTGCAATTTCAAAAGGTCATTTCTAAAAGCGATTGTTTATAAAAACAAGATTATGTTTCTCTTCCCATTTTTTCAGGGCAAGTGCGTCTTTCCCTACAGGATTTGAGTTTCTGTCCGCACGCTGTTGCCACACGATATTACCTCGGACTTCGATGCATAGTTTCAGAACTCCTTCCACATGTGCAAACACGATGATG
>JAQYSN010000222.1 GCA_028725265.1 Spirochaetales bacterium
AAGACCGACTCTTTTGTATTGCTGTATGATTAGAATATACAGATATCTGAAAGAAATGTCAACAGTTTTTTGGAAAATATTGCAGAATTTTGCAAATTTCGCATCTTTTGCGTTTGGTGTAGTATTTTGCATATCCGCAAAAGGCATTGCAATTATTAACATTATTGATCAATTTTTTTCGGTAATTCCAATCGGCATGAAACTGAATATGGAGTTGAATTCATTTTGTTTTGGAAGATATCGATTGCTGCAGTGATTTCGTCTGTAGATTTTTTATTAAACAGAATTTTTATTTCATCAGTTCCTGTTCTATAAATGCGTCCGAGTTTTTCAAATGAATCTTCCATTCGTTTTACTGTAGAAAGAACCGCAAGGTCACTAGCTTCAATCCCACTTGTATCAATAAAAATATCCAAGTTTTCTATTTTGCATGTCAGTATGGAGATATTTTCTCTGTTGAGTTTTTTCAAATCGAGAAAAAGAGACTTTCTATTATGCAACTGCGTGAGTGGATCATGTCTGAAAAATTGAATGTGAATCGCTAAAAAATAAAAAGTCAATGCCATCGTAATTGATGTGGTTATTAAGAAATGTTGTTTTAAGCAATATTGAAGAGGAATCGAAATGATTGTCACGGTTATTAGAAAAAGTGCAGGAATTGATTCCCAGATGTTGGTTTTGAAATGCCAGCTAGTATTAAAAATCATCAGAATCAGATAAATTCCGACGAAAACGAGTGGTAAAAACCAGAGTACTCCCCTCGAAAGATTATTATCAGGTGTGTAGTAGAAAACGATTTTATCCGCGCAGCTCAAAAAGTTTAATGTTGAATTTAGGAATATCAATATATATAAAAAAATTCGGTATGTACGACGGACCGGCTTTGTGGTCGAAATTATTTCTAAAATTGAGACCAAAGATAGTGGCCATAACGAATACAACACGGCAGTGAAAAAATATTCTTCAAGGCATGGTTCACTTTTCAGCGAGTAATAAAAAACCAAACTTTCGAATACTCCACATAAAAGTAATGTAGCGTAAGCAAGTGAAAAATATTTAAGTTGTTTTTTATGGATGATTTTATTTGCTGCAACAAAAAAAATCATTATGAGCGAGATAAAAAAAGTGGCAAAATTTGCAGTAAATATGAACTGCCCTACAGGCAAAGTAAAAGTTGTTATCATAGCAGTTATTTTATTTCAAAAGAAACTATGGAGCAAGAATTATTTAAATAGTTTGCAAAATTCGAATAAATAGTTCATCATTCTATGTTATGAGAATACTAAATTTTTGTAAATTTCGAAAAATTGCAATGTGCGTTTTGGGAGCATTGATTTCAATGGTCTTTGCTTTTGCACAGGAAAAAAAGTCGGTTGACGTTATGTTTACACATGATGTTCATTCATTTTTGGACAATATTGCCAGGGCAAAAACACTGATTGATCAGCAAAAAGAAAAAAATCCAGATACGATTGTTGTTGATGCAGGTGATTTTTCTCAGGGAACTTTGTACCAGACTGTATTCGAAACTCAGGCTGCTGAGATTAGAACGTTGGGGCTTATAGGTGTGGAAGCGACAACCATGGGTAATCACGAATTTGATCGTGGTGATATCGGGTTGGCGAATATGTTTAATGCGGCTAGAGCAAGTGGCGATATACTTCCGGCTTTTGTTCTATGCAATGCTGATTGGTCCAAAACAGATGACTATACTCAGACTGTAAAAAAGGCATACGATAATTTTGGTGGAAAAGATTATGTTATCATTCAGAAGGGTGATGTTAAAATAGCTCTTTTCGGATTGTTTGGTGAAAATTCTCTTTTCTGTGCACCTACTTGCAAACTTACATTTATTAATCAATATGAAGCTGCTCAAAAAACAGTTGCTGAAATCAAGTCGAAGGAAAATCCGGATTTGATTATCTGTTTGAGTCATGGCGGAACAGATGAGAATCCAAAGAAAAGCGAAGATGAAATTCTTGCAAAAAAAGTTCCTGATATCGATTTGATTATCAGCGGGCATACTCATTCTAAACTCGAAAAACCTATTCAGCACGGAAATACATATGTTGTTTCTTGTGAAGCTTATTGTGCATATCTTGGTTCGTTGGGCATGACTCAGCTCGATAATGGTCGTTGGGAAATCACAAGATATGAGCTTTTGCCTGTGGATGAGACAGTCCCTGAAAATGCTCAGGTTAGGGCAAAACTTGATGCTTTCAACAAAGAAGTTGATAGACAGTATCTTTCGAAGTTTGGATTTACAAGCAAGCAGGTCCTTGGTAATGCGGAAGCTAGTTATACTCACTCAGAAATGGCACATGTAATAAGTGCAATGTACAAAAAGGCAGTTGAAAAATATGAAATTCCAGGTACGAATCCTGTTAATACAGGCTATGGAACACCAGTCGAGCTTACAGTTGTCCCTACAGGTGTTGTTCGTGAAGAATTGAAGAAAGGTCCTATTACAGCTCAGGATGTATTTACTGCATTCAGTTTAGGAATCGGTCCTGATCGAATTACGGGTTATCCGCTTGTGAGCGTTTATCTTACAGGAAAAGAAATCAAGAATGCCTGCGAAATTGACTGTTCAATGGGTAAGGCTGCCGGAATTTCTCTCCTAGAGCTATATTTTGCTGGTGTAACTTATGAATACAATCCTCATCGAATGCTTTTGGATAAGGTAACTAAAATGTATCTTATCAATTCTGATGGAACAAAGACACCAATTGAGGAAAAGAAATTGTACAGAGTTGTTTCTGACATTTACACAGGAAATATGCTTGGTAGTGTAAATGATTTAACTTATGGACTGTTGAGTTTGATTCCAAAAAATGCTGATGGTTCAGTAATTGAAAATCTTGAAGACAATATTATCAGGGTCGATGTTTTCCCTGAAGTTTCTGAATTTAAAGGTTGGGCTGCAATTGCAAAGGGTATTCAGATGGAAGGCTCTTTGGGAGATTATGCTGATGTAGATGCAAATGCTCTCGTTTCGGTTCCAAGCAGAAATTTGTTCAAGATTATGGCACATCCGAGTAAATTCGCAGGAATTGTGTACGGCATAATTTTTGGTCTTATAGGCGTAATCGCGCTTATCGTAGTGCTTTGCGTGTGCTTGAAAAAGAGGAAGCGACGACGATAGTACAAGATAAAGTGAAAAATAGCGGCTTTGGGGTGCAGATGCATCTGAAGCCGTTTTTTTGCGTGTGTAAGAAACTAATTTTCACTTTCTACGATTTTGATTTCTTCGTCGGTTAAGCCGTAGAGTTTGTAGACAAGTGAATTGATTTGGCGGTCGGTGGCTGCAATTTCTTCTTTGAGTTTTTGCAAGGCAGCTTTTTGTTCTTCAAAGAGTTCGAGCCATTCCAATTTGATTTTTGGAGTGATTTTCTGCTTTAGCTCTTTGATGAATTCTTCGAAGGTCAAATCATAGAATGTTTCAAGCTTTGCAGAAGGCTTTTCTATATTGAATGTCTCTTTTGCGACTTTTAAGAAGTTGCTTGTTTTCTTTTGCAAGTCTGAATTGAGAGAAAGCATCTTGTCGGCAAGGTCGATAAACGGCTTTTGCTCGTCTGATGTAATCTCTGGAATTGGTAATAATATAAGTTGACTTACTTCTATATGTAATCCTGTTGGAAAAACTTGTTTAATCCAAGTATTAGCAAGTTTTGAATTTAATAAAGCAAGAATGTATTTTATATTATAATTTGTTGAAATTTCATATAGAACATTTACAGTTTTATTACATAAAAAACTTTCGGTATCGAGTGTTGCACTAATTTCGGTTGCTACATCTTGAATTAAAATTTTCTCTGGAACAAGAAAATTATTTTTTACACGAGGACGAGCATTTACATTTTCAGCCATTAAATCAGGTTTATACCACATATAATCCCCGGCAGGAATCGGCTTTTTCCATTTTGCTAAATCTCTACCACGTAAGAATAAATAGCAATCATCATCTATCTTTTCTTTTAGAACAAATTTTTTATCATTCGCAGTAGAAATTCCAGCTGTAAATTTTGCGATGTTTCCTAATTTTATTGTTTTTACATTTTCAAAATTTATGTTTCTTTTCATCGTAAATGATAAATTATCACTTGATATAATGTCTTTGTATTTTTGAGTAAATCCTTTTGAAATAAATATCTGTTGATCATTGCATTCAGAAATTTTTATTTCACTGTTTTCATTTGGTCTCTTATTTATATAAAAACAAATGCAAGTTTTTACCGTTGCATCTGTAAATACTTTATCTGGTAAATCTACAAGCTCAGTTACAGTAACATCTTTTGCTAAGAATTCTCTAAAAGAATAAAAACTTTGTGAGCCTAACCAAGAGTTAGAAAAAATAAAACCAAAAAAACCGTTAGGCTTTAATAAAATTGCAGATTTTTCTGTAAACAAGGAATATAAATCAAACATTACTTTTGCGGATTTATAATGAGATTTATAAAACTCCTTTATTAAAGCATTTTTAGCATTCTCAACATTTTTTATATTCACATACGGTGGATTTCCAATAACTACATCAAAGCCACCTTTTTCAAAGACTTCTGGGAATTCTTTCTGCCAGTCAAATGCTTTGTCGCCTGCAACATTCGGATCGTCAATAAGACTGTTACCGCATTTTATGTTGTTTGCAAGAGTTGAAAGTTTGCGGTTTTTCTTTGCCGTGCTAAGCCAAAGGGAAAGTTTTGCAATTTCAATACTTTCTTCGTTTATGTCCACGCCATAAATGTTGTTCTCAAGAATAGAGTTATCAATTTCGCTAAAGTTCAATTCACCTTTATGAATCTTTGACCAAAAATAATCAATTAGAGTATGCTCTTTTCGTAAAAATTTTAGTGCAGCATTTAAGAATGCACCCGAACCGCAGGCAGGGTCAAGAATCTTGAGTGAAAGAAGATATTCGCGGTATGTTTCAAGCCGTTTGTCTAATTCACTGATACGATTTTTTTCTGCTGTTGAAGGTTTGCGTCCTGTGGTTGTAGTGGAAGGGATAAATTCATCGTCATTTATTTTTAGTTCTTCTTTCTTTGTTTCACAGAGTTTACCGATTGTGTTTTCGACAATATATTTCGTAATGTATTCGGGCGTATAGAATACGCCGTCTTTTTTGCGCTTACCGATGTTGTTATTTTCGACTTTTATACCTTGTTTTTCATTTTCTATTTCATTTTGAACTTCTTCAATTTCAGTGAGTGAATTTTCAAAAATTCTGCCAAGAATGTCTACACTAATCTGACTTTGGAAATCATAGTTCGCAAGTCGTTGCGAATAAAGGTATAAAACATCATCGCCGATTTTTACGCTATCAAGAATTTCATCTGGTTTAAACAAGCCTCCGTTATATGCAAAAATATCGCGTGTATGGTCATCTTCGTTTTTGAAGCCTGTATTTATGCGTTCAAAGAAAGTTTTAAATAGATTGTATAAAGGCTGGGGATATCCCATTTTCTTTAAGGCTTTCCAGTCGTTGATTATTCCAACTACGCTGTTTGTCGGAAGCAGGTTTCTGTCTTCGCAAAACAGAATGAAAAGAATTCTGTCGAGAAGTTTTTGCGTTTTTTTGAATAATAAGAGTTTATCTGTTTCTGGATTGTTTTCACATAAATCTTCAAAAAGGCATCGCTTGAATATTGAATAGTCAGAATAAAAATTGTTTGTTATCTCTTTTTCTTCTGTCAGTGTTTCATGCTTGAGTTTAAGAGGAATATCATTCATTATATTTTCAAGTTGAAGAAGCAGATAAAGCAAATCAAATCTTTCTTTTGAAAGGTTGAAAAGGTTAAATTCTTCAAAATCAGACTGTGTTTCAACATAAAGACGAAGTCGTTCAAAGTTTGCAACAATCACATAGTTGCAGTTTTCGTGGTGGCTCTTGTAGTCAAATGCTTGTTTTGCGACAGTGTCTAAATCCTGTGTATTTGTTCCTTTTAATTCAATTACGGCTTTAGTTGTTTCGCCTATAATTATTGCTCCATCTGCCTTGCGGGCGTTGTTCTTGTTTTTAGTTTCGTTTTTTAGTTCTGTTATGATGTTAAAGTTTGGTTCAGGGCTTATTGTATAACCTAGGACAGCACAAAAGAGATCTCTAATAAAACCCTCTTGATACTGCTCTTCTTTTGATGCTCGTATATTTTCTTGTTTTTGTTTATCTGAGAAAATTGTTTCAAATTGTGAATATTTATCTGCTAATAATAGTCTGTCTATTTTTGAAAGATATTTGTCGATTATTTTTTTCTGAAACATTTAATCCTCGTTACTAAGTTCTTGTTTCAGTGATAATACATCTTCGATAGGCATGTTGAGACATCGGGCAATTTTTTCAGGGGAGTCGCCTTCTTTTAGAAATGCAATAGCTGCTTCTTTTGCTTTAGCTTCTTTGCCGTTTTCAAAATCGTAAGTTCTTTGTCGTTCCCATTCCATATACTGCCTCTTCCATTGTGTATTATGCTTTGCATCTTCTGTAAGTAATTCAATTTTTCTTGAAAAATCATCGCTGGCTTTTTGTCCGATAAGAAGTTTCAAGAACGCTTTCTGCCTTTCATCTAGTATTTTATCATAATTATCTGCAATGAAAAAGTATTTCAAAGCACGGTCATTAAGTTTAACAGAATTGTTTTCACGACAAAGATTTTCAAAACTGTAGCATGGTAATCCTTTTGCGAAAATATCTGGAATACAGATAAAAATAACAATAAAAGATAAAGTTGTTTGCTATTGTTGGTAACTTGTAAAGATTAATTCCCCACTTTTGTTCAGATAGTGTAAAATTTAGTTCGCAATTTCGTATTTAAATTGAAAAAATTCTAAAAAAATGAAAAAAATTTTAATCCGCGCCAGGCAAAGTGAGCGGCCGCGTAGCGGGTTCTCGTGCTTGAAAAGCACGAAACTGCGCGGATAGCAAACCGCGAGCAATGCCGGTGCCGGGTAGGAATTCAGCTTGCAAATTTAATTTCTCCCGGCAGGCGCCCAAAGATTGCAAACATTGAAAAATAAAGCGATATACGTTAAAATTAGCCTATGTATCGAATTTACGTAGAACGAAAGAGCGGTTTCGAAAATGAAGCCACTCGCATTAAGCAAGAGCTTGTCGAATTTTTGGGAATTTCAGGAATCACTGGAGTTCGATATCTTAACAGGTACGATATTGAGAATTGTACAGAAGAAGTTGTCAGGGAAGCCAGTCAGCGAATTTTTTCTGAAGCACAAAGTGATTTCTGCTTTTTTGAAAGTATTCCGTTAGAAGAAAACGACGTCATCATCGCCTGGGAGTATCTGCCGGGTCAGTACGACCAGCGTTCAGATTCTGCTCAGCAGTGCCTTTCGCTTTTGCGTGCGGGACTTGCCGGAAAAGTTAAGATTGGAACGGAAGCTCCTCGAGTCAGAACTGCAAAAATGGTTATTTTGCAAGGCGACATTTCAGTTGATCAAATCAAACAAATCGAAAAATATCTTATAAATCCAGTTGATTCTAGGTTGGCAGACCTTGCCGTTCCTGAAACGCTTGCTATGGAAGTTAATGTTCCTGGTGACATTCCGATTCAAGAAGGATTTATCAATTACGATGATAAATCCTTGGCTGAATATCACTCAAAAATGGGATTGGCAATGGATTTTGCCGACATCAAGTTTTTGCAGGATTACTTTAAGAAGGAAGGCCGAGATCCTAGTGAAACTGAAATCAGGGTTTTGGATACGTATTGGTCAGATCACTGCCGACACACAACTTTCAATACTGTTCTGGATGATATTCAGATTGAAGATGGAAAGTATAAGGCTCTTTTTGAAAAATCACTTGCTGATTATAAACTGATGCGAACAGATGTTTATGCTGAACGTGCTGAAAAAGGCGCAAAAAATGCAAAACCGTTGACATTAATGGATATGGCTTGCATCGGAGCAAAATATCTTAAGAAGCATGGAAAATTAAATGATATTGAAATTTCTGAAGAAATTAATGCCTGCTCAATCTACATCGACGTACATAAAACAAATATAGAAACCAAAAAGGATGAAACTGAAAGATGGCTTTTGATGTTCAAGAACGAAACTCATAACCATCCAACGGAGATTGAGCCTTTTGGTGGCGCTGCAACTTGTATTGGTGGAGCAATTCGGGATCCACTTTCTGGTCGTAGTTGGGTTTATCAGGCTTTGCGTGTAACTGGTTGTGCAGATCCTACTGTTCCGCTTAGCGCAACACGAGAAGGAAAACTTCCTCAAATGAAGCTTACTCGTGAAGCAGCTCAGGGATTCAGTTCTTATGGAAATCAGATTGGTCTTACGACAGGTCAGGTTGCCGAAGTATACGATCCTGGTTTCGAAGCAAAACGAATGGAGCTTGGTGCTGTAATTGCAGCAGGCCCTGCAGATGTTGTAATGCGAGAAACTCCAGAAGCTGGCGATATTATTGTGCTAGTTGGTGGTGGAACGGGCCGGGACGGAATTGGTGGAGCAACCGGTTCTTCAAAAGTTCATAATACTAAGTCGGTTGAAACTGCTTCGGCTGAGGTTCAGAAGGGTAACGCTGTAGAGGAACGAAAAATTCAGCGACTTTTTAGAAATGCCGAAGTTAGCAAAATGATACGCCGTTGTAACGATTTTGGTGCTGGTGGTGTTTCGGTAGCTGTTGGCGAACTTGCTCCTGGTTTGGAAATCAATTTGGACGCAGTTCCGAAGAAATATGAAGGCCTTAATGGTACAGAGCTTGCAATCAGCGAAAGCCAGGAACGAATGGCTTTGGTTGTGCGCGAAAAAGATGTTGATGCTCTTATCGAAGCAAGCAATAAAGAAAACCTTCAGGCAACTGTCATCGCAAAGGTAACTGATACGAATAGGCTTGTGATGAAGTGGCGTGGAAAGACCATTGTAGATATTGATAGGGATTTTCTCGACACAGCTGGTGCAAGTCGTAGTACAAAAGCATATATTTCAAATCCTACAGGGGAAAGCCCTCTTTGTAATTCTCTTGAAAGCGTTAAGAAAGCTGGAAAAGAGCTCAAAAAAGCGCTTATTGCAGATTTAAGCGACCTTGCATGTTGTTCACAGCGTGGTTTGGGAGAAAGATTTGATGGTTCAATCGGAGCTGCAACAATTAACTTCCCAATGGGTGGAAAATATCAGGGAACGCCAGAAAGTGGTTGTACGGCAAAAATTCCAGTTCGATTGCCTTACGAAACAGACACTTCATCAATTATGACGTATGGATATGATCCTCGTGTTGCAACATGGAGTCCATATCACGGAGCACAGACAGCTGTTTTGAGCTCTCTTGCTAAGGTCGTAACTCTTGGTGGAAATGCTGAAACTTGTCGTCTTACATTCCAGGAATATTTTGAACGAACTACCAGCGATAAAGCTTGGGGAAAACCTACGGCTGCTCTTCTTGGTGCATTGGATGCTCAGAAAGCTATGGGCACTGCAAGCATCGGTGGAAAGGACAGTATGAGCGGTACTTTTGAGAATTTGAATGTTCCGCCTACGCTTGTTTCTTTTGCAGTAGCTACAGAAAATGCCAAAAACATCCAGAGTGGTGATTTTAAGCAGATTGGAAGCTCAGTTTATTGCCTTTTCCAGAAATATACTGATGATCTTACTCCAGATTGGATTTCGTTCAAAGAAAATGCTTCTAGATTATATCAATTGAATAAAGAAGGAAAAATCCGTGCGATGTATTCCGTTCTTGCAGGTGGTATTGCAGAAGCTGTATCAAAGATGTCTTTTGGAAACAGAATCGGTATTGAATTGAAAGACGAGATATTGCCAAAGATTTTCGACGCAATTTACGGTTCGATTATAGTCGAGGCTGATGAAAGTTTTGCAAAAGAAATTCCTTGTCTTGAATTGATAGGAAAAACAATATCAGAACAAGAAATTAGGCTTGGTTCTCAAACTTCAATTTCAATTGAAGAAGCACAGAAAGCATGGGAATGCAAGCTTGCTAAAGTTTTTCCACCTGTAAGTGGAAAGGATTGTGAAAAAGCTGTTCTTGGCTCAGAAAAAACAATGCCAGATTGGGCATCAAATGTGCATGAAAGCGTTATTGAGGCTCGAAAAAACATAAGCACGTTGAAATCATCATCAACGGCTAAGCCGAAAGTTATCCTTCCGGTATTCCCAGGAACAAACTGTGAATTTGATATGGCTCGTGCATTTGCTCTTGCCGGTGCTGATCCTAAAATAATCGTTTTCAAGAACTATTCTAAAGAAGCTCTTGAAGATTCACTCAAAGAACTTGAAAAGGAAATCAAGACAGCTCAGATTTTTGCTTTGAGCGGAGGTTTCAGTTGTGGTGATGAACCGGACGGAAGTGGAAAATTCATTGCGAACGTTCTTAGGGAAAATCGAATAGCTGATTCAATTATGGACCTTCTTAAAAATCGTGACGGATTGGTTTTGGGTATCTGTAATGGATTCCAAGCTCTTATTAAAGTTGGTTTGGTCCCATATGGTGAAATAAAGACAGTTACAGAGGATATGCCTACTTTGACGTTCAACACAATCGGGCGACATATCAGCCGAGTTGCTAGAACACGTCTTACCAGTGCAACTTCACCTTGGGCTTTGAATGAGGGCGTTCTTGCTGAAGGTTGTCACATGGTTCCAATTTCGCATGGTGAAGGAAGAATTATTATCAGTAACCAACTTGCAAAAGAATTGTTTACTAAAGGACAGGTGTTCACGCAATATTGTGATGAAAGTGGAAATCCTGCTATTTATGAACCAGACAATCCAAATGGTTCTGCATTTGCAATCGAAGGATTGACAAGTCCAGATGGTCGAGTCCTCGGAAAAATGGGACACAGCGAAAGAACTGTTGGAATGGGGCAGTATGGCGAAAGTGATTCACTTTTGAAGAATATTGGCGGAAACAAAAATGAAAATATTTTTGCATCCGGCGTGCGTTATTTTAACTAAAACAAAAATATATAAGGAAAATTTATGAAACGTAATTTTATTGCTTCATTGCTAGCTTTTGCAATAATTTTGAGTTGTGTGATGTTTACTTCATGTGGAAAATCATCAGATGAATCTCCGTGGCGAACGAGTTGGGCTTCGGCAACCTCAGAAGCTGATGAATTAGATAAAAACATCCTCGTTTTCTTTTCAAATATTGAGAGCGATGAGACAAGCCAGAAATTAAACGAGTCTTTTAACAAAAAATCATTTCAGAAAAAAGTTGCAGCTAATTATGTTTTGTTAAATTATGATTTTGGAAATCAAGATGAAAAAGATTACCTCACTCTTCAGGAAGGATATGAAATGGCAAACAAGTTTACTGTACAGTCTTTGCCTGCCATCATCCTTGCAACTCCAGAAGGATATGTTTTGGGCTCTGTAATCAATGAAGATATTCTTCTTCCTGCGTCAAAAGTTATTTCCAAGATTGTTTCGTTTAATAAAAAATCTAAGGAAGTAACGAAGGCTAGAAAAGAACTTGCTGAAGCTCAGGAATTGGACAGACTTTATGCAATTGATAATTTGATTTCAAGCCTCGATGGTGCATACAGATATCTTATGACGGATTTGCTTTCTGAAATTAAGCAAGCTGATCCTGAAAATGAAACAGGGCTTGTAACAAAATATGCTCTTTCATTTGCTTATGTTGAGGCAATCGGGGAATACGGACAGGGCAATGCACAAGGTGCAATTGATATTTTCCTTAAAGTTGCCGAGAATGAAACAGTGCCTGCTGATGATGCTCAGGAAGCATACATGACAGCTTGTTATTTGCTTGCCAATGCTCAGCTTGGTACTCCAGAACAGATTCTTGAGTTGATGAACAAGGCTATCGAAGTCAGTCCAAAATCAAAGCAGGTTGAAAGTATCAAACAGTCTGTCGAATATATGCAGCAATTCCTAACTTCATCTGAAGCAGAGAATGCAGAATCTTCCGACAACGCTGCACAGGCAAGTGTCGAAAATAAAAACGCTGAGTAAACGGAATTTGCATGGATACTGACGGGCAATCCACAATATTTACTTCGAAAATAATAGGGCTACTGATAATTGCGGTAGTCCTAATTTTGCTTTCCGCGACTTTTTCGGCTTCGGAAAGTGCATTTTTTTCAATCAATAAACTACGATTACGACTTTTAAAAAACAAGGGTGATAAAAAAGCTATTCGGGCGAGTCGTCTTTTGGACAAAAAAGAAAAGCTTTTGAATACGATTCTTGTGGGTAACAATGTCGTGAATATTGTGCTTTCTGCAATCATCACATCTGTATGCCTTGAAATTTTCGGACAGAATGGTCTTGGTTATGCAACTGCCGCTGTTACGGTGGTTCTTCTTATTTTTGGTGAAATCATTCCAAAAACTCTTGCAACTCATTTTCCTGAAAAGTTTTCTTTCTTTTTTGCACCTTTTATCCAGTTTGTGAGCGTGATAATAAATCCGATAGTTGTTGTTTTGATAAAATGTGTGCGCTTTATTGCAAAACTTTTTCATATCAAGATAGAAGAAGAAAAGATTTCATTTACTGAAGAAGACATAAAACAATACATTCAAGTTGGTGAAGAAGAAGGCGTGTTGGAGCACGGCGAAAAGCAAATGATGAATAGGGTTTTCAAATTCACAGATTTGTCGGCCTATGACATAATGACGCCTAGAACGAAAATTCGCGCAGTTCCAATAAACATTTCGTATTCTGAGATGATGGAACTATACCAAAAGACAAAATTTTCTTATTTCCCGGTTTATGGCAAGGATTTGGATGACATAAAGGGCATTATTTATATGAAAGACCTTTTGTTTACCAAGGCCGATGAAAAAAATTTTGACATAAAAAATTTGATGAGGCAACCTCTTTTCATACTTGAAAGTAAAAATATGTCGTCGATTCAACAAATGCTGGATGAAAATCAGGAAAATGTAGCGATAGTAATCGATGAGTATTCGGGAACCTCTGGAATATTGACGAAAAAGGATATCGCAGAGGAAATTTTCGGCAAAATCAATGATGAATTCGGAACTAATTTTTCACCAGACATCAAGAAACTAAGTGATACAGAAATCGAAATTGACGGAACGGTTCGTCTTGATGAAATAAATGAGCTTTTTGATTTAGACCTTCAAAGTGCAAATTACGAAACGTTGAACGGATTTTTAATGGAAGCTTTCGATGGATTTCCTGCCGTTTCAGCTGAAATTTCGCTCAAGGATTGCAAAATTAGGGTAGTTGATGCAACTGAGCGAAAAGTAAACAAAACTCTTTTGATTTTGAATCACGAATTGAAGGAGGATCAAAAGTGATTTACGTTTTTTATGCAGTCCTCCTAGTTGTTCTAATATACTTTAGTGCATTTTTTTCATCGAGCGAGACGGCCTTTATCTCCTTGAATAAAATTCAGCTTAGGCGAGCCGTTCAGGAAAAACAAAAAAATGCTAGGCTCATTTCTAAAATGCGGTCCCGTATGGATAAACTTTTGGGGTCGATTCTCATAGGAAACAATCTGGTTACAACATTTACTTCGAGTCTTGTTACGACGCTTGCTCTTTCGACCTTCGGCCCAAAAGGCGTCGGAATCTGTACTTTTGTACTTACGGTTTTAATTATTATTTTTGGTGAAATTTTGCCTAAAACGCTGGCGAGTCAGAATCCTCTTAAGGTTGCTCAAAATCATGCAATTTTGCTGCGAGGATTTGATTTACTTTTGACACCTTTCACGGTGATTTTTTCACTTTTGACGAAATTTGTCGATTTTGCGGCATCAGGCTTCGGACGAAAGAAAAAAAAGAAGTTGATAACCGAAGAGGAACTAAAAACTCTCATCGATCTGGGGCAAATTGAAGGAACTCTTGAAAAAAGTGAGAAAAGTATTCTTACGAATATCGTTGAATTTGGCGATTTGCGCGTTCGTGACATCATGAAGCCCAAGCAGTTTGTTATCGGAATTAGTAAAAATGCCTCTTATGACGAAATCCTCGATACTTTTGCCTATTCTGGTTTTTCGAAGTTGCCGGTTTATTCGGACAGTCTTGAAAACATCATTGGAATTATCAGTTACAAGGATATGTTCGATCAGAATAATTTTGATATCAAGAAAATTTGTCGAAGTGCCTGTTATGTTCCAGAAACGATAAGTGCTCTTTCTGTGTTGCGATATATGAAAAAAGAGCGACATAGCATTGCGATAGTTGTTGATGAACACGGTTGTAACTGTGGACTTATTACGATGGATGATATTTTGTGCTCGGTTTTTGGTCGAAGTATGCGCTCATTGAACGAGGAAGAATCATCTCCTTTGAATCGAATAAAAATTCTGAAAAATAATCAGGTGATTGTGCCTGGAGAAATACGTCTTGAAGATTTGAACGAAGCATTCTTTATGAACTTGAGTTCCGAAAATTTCGATACGCTTGGCGGATGGCTTTTGGAACAGTTCGGAAGTTTGCCTGGTGTGGGTGAAGTAATCAAAAGAAACGGTGTTGTTTATGAAATTGAAGACCAGGCTCAAAGAAGAATCAAGTCTGTGAAAATGATTTTCGGAGCCGGCACATTGAATGCCAGTTCCGAAAAGAATTAATTTAGTTTAAATCTTACAGATATCTCAGGAAGATGATTCCGGTTGAAATTGCAAGAACAATGATTGTTGCAGGGACGCTTTTTCTGCAGTAATAGCCCCATTTCACTGGATGACCTGATTTTGTTGCAGCGGCAATTCCTACTACGTTTGCAGATGCTCCAATTGGAGTAGCGCTACCACCGATATCTGCACCCATTGCTAAAGTCCAAGCCAAAGTTGTCAAAGGAACTCCGCTTACAGCCGAAAGGCTTTGAATTACAGGAACCATTGTTGCTGCAAATGGAATGTTGTCGATGAATGCAGATGCAATTGCTGAAACCCAGAGAATGAATGTAATCATTATGTAAACGTTTCCACCACTTACTTTTTCGATAAAGCCTGCGATGATTTCGAGGATACCAGTTTGTTCAAGGCCTCCAACGACGACGAAAAGTCCTGTGAAGAAAAGGAGTGTCTTGTAGTCAACTTTTGAGAAAACTTCTTTGAGACCTTCTTTTCCTGCAATTATTCCAGTAGAAATAATTGTTATGATTGCAATTCCGATTCCGATTGTTGCAACCGTAAGACCTGTCTGTGCATGAGTAACCAAAAGTACAACGGCCAAAAGGAAAATGCAAAGACTTACGATAAAGCCTTTTTTATCGAGAATTGCAGTTTTTGGATGCGGAATCGATGAAATATCAATCTTGAAATCTTTTGAAATTCCGAGATCTTTTTTGAAAACGAGAAGGAAGTAGAAAATGATGATAACAAGTCCGATTCCAGCCATCAAACCGGTGTTCAAAAGGAAATCTGTGAACGAATAGCCGAAAGCTGTTCCAATAATGATGTTTGGCGGATCACCACACATTGTTGCAGAACCTCCAAGATTTGCACAGAAAATTTCGGCAAGTATCATTGGAAGCGGATTGAATTTCAAAAGTTGTGAAAGTTCAATCGTAACAGCTGCTAAAAACAAAATTACGGTGATTGAGTCGATGAACATGGCCAAAACAGCAGAAGCAATCATGAATACAATAAAGACTGGAATTGTCTTGTAATGTACAGCCATTGCGATTCTCATACAAAGCCATCTGAAAAAACCAACACGAGCCATGCCTTCTACCATAATCATCATTCCAGCAAGGAAGAAGATGGTTGACCAGCTGATTCCCTGAGATTCGCTTTCTGTGTGTGTATACCAAAATTGTGATGTAAAAATCGAGCGAACATTGAGGGTCTTACTGATGCTCTGACCTGCCAAAGACCAATCGTGATGGACACATCCCATGCCTATAACGAAAACTAAAAGTAAGGTCAATGCACCTCCAATTAGCGTGATGTAATGTTTCGGGATTTTTTCGAGAATAATCATTACGAACATTACGACAAAAATTGTAATTGCAAGTATTTGTGCTACCAACATTTATTACATTTCCTCCATATAATTTGTTAACGGATTAACTCCGAAAATTTTTTCAAATTGATTTCGAACGCTTTCCATATCTTTCCAATATGGCGCAGTATAGCAAACTTTTTCCCCCGTTGAAGGATGTACAAAAGAAATTTGATAAGCATGAAGAGCAAGTCGATTCAACAAAGGCTTTTCTTCGAGGGCGTCTCCTTTCCAGTTTCTCTTAATTTCGCTCAATCGAATCGGCTTTTGATTACCGCCATAAAGAGGATCGCATACGATACTGAGTTTGCTTTCTCCCAGATGTGCTCGGATCTGATGCGTTCGGCCTGTTAAAGGTCGGGCCTCTATCCAAGAAAACTGACCGCAGAAACCAAGAAGTTTGAATTCTGTAATGGCTTTTTTCCCAAAGCGCTTGTTGATGACGGTACGATGTTTTTCATCTCCATCAGGTTGCAGCGGAAGATCAACTGTATGTTCTTTCCAAGAAGGACGGCCGTAAATAATTGCATGATAAATTTTGGTTACTTCTCTGTTTTCAAACTGCATTGAAAGATTTCTGTGTGCATCAGGGTTTCTTGCGTAAACAATCAGTCCAGAGGTGTCTTTATCAATTCTATGAACTGCAAGGAGTTTTCCAAATTCCTTTTCGGCAAGCAAGTCGAGGCGAGGTGCATCCTTATCGTAGCGGTCTCCGGCTACAAGAAGCCCGGAAGTCTTGTTAAAAACTACGATATCGTCATCAGAATGAATAACCGTGTAAGGAACGTATTTTTTCATCTCCTTATAATATAACAAATTTGAAACATTGTCACTAGATATAGGCTAGTCACATGACATTAGATTGTAGACAAATATTGCTACGAGTTGTAAACTTTGTGTAATTTTATTAATTAGGGAGAGGTCACTATGAAAGGAACTTATGAGTTTAAGGTTGAAACTTTGGGGCCATGTAAGATTCCTTCTCCGATTCAGTTTTCAAAAAATCGAGGGAACCGTGTAGCAAACTTTGTACGCGATGATGAATTTGTGTTTTATAACATAGATTCTTATGCTGATGATGGCGAATTTTCTCAGGAAGATTTCAAAAAAAATCTGATGGAAAAAGCTGGTCCTCGAGAAAACATATATTTCAATCCGGCTCATGTAAATGCTGGAATCTGCACATGTGGCGGTTTGTGTCCTGGCTTGAACGATGTTATACGTGCGGTAGTTCGATGTCTTTACATCCGATACGGTGTTCGAAGAATTCGAGGAATAAAGTTTGGTTTTAAAGGCCTTTTTCCTGAATACGGTTTTGATACAATCGACTTGGATCCTTCTGTAGTTGATGAAATTCATAAAACTGGAGGTTCTTTCCTTGGAACTAGCCGTGGAGGTGGAGACAGGGTTATGGAAATCGTTGATGCTGTCGAGGCTTTGAATATGAACATGCTTTTTATCGTTGGTGGCGATGGAACGCAGCGTGGAGCACTTGAAGTAGCAGAAGAAATTGAAAAGCGTAATCTGAAAATTGCTGTAATCGGTATTCCAAAAACAGTTGATAATGACCTGCTTTTTATCCAAAGGTCGTTTGGTTTTGATACGGCCGTAATGAAGGCAACGGAAGCCGTAAGTGCAGCTCACATGGAAGCTCATTCGCATATCAACGGTATTGGACTTATCAAATTGATGGGTCGAGAATCTGGATTTATTGCTGCTTCTACAGCACTTGCAAGTCATGAAACAAATTTCTGTCTTATTCCAGAAGTTCCGTTTGATTTGGATGGCGATAACGGCTTCCTCAAATCTTTGGAAGATAGGCTTGCACGAAGGCATCATGCCGTTGTAATTGTTGCAGAAGGTGCAGGACAGGAACTTTTGCAGGCAAGCGGAGAATGCGATGCTTCTGGAAATACAAAACTTGCTGATATCGGTGTTTATCTCAAGGACCGAATAACTCAATATTTCAAAGAACGAAACATACATATCAACTTGAAATACATTGATCCAAGTTATCAGATTCGTTCTTCACAGACTTCTGCTTCGGACTCAATTTACTGCGAGCGACTCGGAAACAATGCTGTTCATGCAGCGATGGCAGGAAAGACAAAGATAGTAATCGGACTTGTTCACGATAAATACGTTCATATTCCGACGCGCCTTGTAACGGCAAAACGAAATAAGGTCAATCCAGAAGGCTCTTTGTGGCGAGATGTAATCGATGCTACGGGACAGCCACCATTGATGAAAAACAAGTAATAAAAAAAGGTTGCCTTTTGAAGAAACTTCATTTGGCAACCTTTCGTGTTTTAAAGCATTTCTTAATGTATTAAATCAGGTCGTAAACTTCGCCGTATTTGACGATTTCAACGTTCGGATATCCATTTTCATGCAGGTGATTGTAGAAATATTCCTGCGCCTTATGTTCTCCATGAACCATAAAAATCTTTTTAAGGCGAGAAGTATCAATTGTATCGAGCCATAGCGTCATTTCTTCGTAATCAGCGTGGGCACTAAAGGCGTTAATTTGTTCGACTGCCGCATTGACTTTGTACATATTTCCCATAATCTTAACTTCTTTTTCACCGTTTCTGATTCGGCGGCCAAGTGTGTCTTCAGCCATATAACCGACAAGAAGAATTGTGTTTCGTGGGTCTCCGATTCCGTTTGCAAGATGATGAAGGATTCGGCCGGCTTCGCACATTCCATCTGCACTTATTATAACCATTGGTCCTTCTTTTTCATTCAGGGATTTTGATTCGTCGATGCTTGTTACGAAGTTCAAGTCGTTGAAACCGAACGGATTTTTGTGATGTTTGAGGAAGGCCTCATGTGTTTTCTGGTCATAGCATTCAGGATGAACCTGGAAGATGCTGGTTGCGTTTGTAGCCATCGGTGAATCGACATAGATAGGAATACGTGGGATTCTTCTCTGGTCCACGAGCATGTGGAAATAATATACAAGTTCCTGCGTCCTTTCGATGGCAAAGGATGGGATGATAATTTTTCCTTTTTCTTTTACGACTCGGTTCACGATTTTAACGAGTTCTTTCATTGCTTCGTCAACGTCTTCATGAAGTCTATCGCCATACGTACTTTCCAAAACGATGTAGTCCGGGGCACCGACTTTTGTACATGGATTTCGAATGATTGGTTTGTCTTCACGACCAAGATCGCCAGTAAAAAGTATGTTGATAGGGTCGTCTTTACCATCCTTATCTTTTCGCTGGTTATAAACGGTTACAGAAGCAAAGGCCGAGCCCAAAATGTGTCCAGCATCGTAAAATTGCAATTGAACGTCAGGTGCAATATACATCTTTCTGTCGTAGGAAAGCGTAATGATTTGATCGGTTGCAGCAACGACATCTTTTTCGTTAAAAAGCGGAGTCCAGTTGAATTTTTCTTTTTTCTTGAGGGCCTGTTTTCTCAAAAAGATTGCATCGTTTGCCTGAATGTGGGCACTATCCATCATGATGAGTTCTGCAAGGTCACGGGTTGCAGGAGTTGCATATGTATTTCCGTTGAATCCGCGTTTTGTTAAAACAGGAAGCAGACCACAATGATCATAATGAGCATGAGTTAAGATAACTGTTTCGAGTTTGTCTGCTGCATAATCGAAGTTTCGGTTTTTATCATCAGAAATACCTCGTTTTCCCTGAAAAGCTCCACAGTCAATCATGATCTGACGGCCGTCGATTTCAAGAATATGTTTTGATCCAGTAACTTCCTGAGCGGCACCTAAAGAAAATAACGAAACTGCCATAAAAAACCTCCACGTTCTTATTACAAAAATTTTACGGCTCAATTTTCAGATTGGCAAGAATTTTTAAATTTGAGTTTTGATTTGAACTTTTCGATTATGATTCTATGCTTCTCGCGCACTTCGTTTTTCGGCGATGATACGCATTCTTTCGAGACGTGGTAGATTGTAGCGCAAAATCATGTAAGGCAGGAGATTTAATATCGCATTTATTATGATTGCAGGAACTGAAAAGCGGCATGTTACGGCAAGAGGCGGAACTGCAAGAAGTGCTAATCCCAAAACGGCACCTACCATGTGGATAACGGCTCCATAATTACTTTCGAGTATGAAGCGCTCAAGATATTCTTTTGAAGTCGGAGCCGAAACGTTTTTCTTGCTGAAGTTGGTAAACATTCCGAGTTCCAAAATCTTATCTTTCCAGTTCTTAATTCCGAGAGCTTCGTAAAACTTACATTCGCCTTTTCCTACTTTGTGGAATTTGACCTGATAAGTAAACCATTTTTCAGGAAGACAGCGTCGTATGAAAAGTGCAGAAATTGCATCCAAAAGGATTACGCCTATTCCTGCAATAAGTCCAGCGAGAATTACATAAAGGTTGGAAAGCGAGCCTGTTTTAAGATTAACCAGCAGGTTAACGAGAATAATCAGGGCATCGCCTCCAATGATTGAAATTAAATAGAGCGCCATTTTATCAACTTATGCTGACTGCTGATCGCCAGAGTATACAAGTGGAATTCCGTATGTGCTTTCGTAAACTTCTTTCCACATTTCAAAGTTCTTCTGCTTCATAATTTGTGCATTTTCACGAGCTGATTTATCTGAATCAGGATAGATTGCCGGCAAAATATGAACTGTATATTCCTGAATAGGGAACCCATCCTTACCAAATTTTTCAGAGTCCTGCATGGTTATGAAAATAGGCAAGATAGGTGCACCGTTCGTTGCTGCAAGCTTAAAAGCGCCGTTCTGCATCGGACGAGGTTTTTTATAGTTCCACCACATACCCTGTTCTGGGTAGATAAGGATTTTTTCGCCTCGTTTAAGATGGTACGAAATCGAATCCATGAACTTTTTCATGCACTCAAAATTGTTGCTAAGCGGAAGAGTGTTGCAGTTTCTGAAGAATATTCCGAAAAGCCCTTTGAAAGAAGTGTAATTTCCCTCTCGAATGACTTTATAAAGTGTTTTCCTGCGAAGGTCTTTTTCGATTGCCTTGTAAACGGCAAAATTGTCGAAGGCATTAAAGTGATTGCAGGTCAAAATTGTGCCTTCATGCTTGATTTTTTCGAAATTTTCGATGCCCTTAACTTCCTTGATGATAAGTTGGTCGTGTTGAATAAGAATTTGGATGAACTTTCGCGCAAGCATATTGATGAAAAAAGTCTTTACCTTGCTCGAGACTTTCTTGTGGAAATAATCGACTTTGTCCAACGTAAGCGGAATTGTTTCTGGATCGTTTTCGACGTCATGGCTCCAAAGTCCGTTTTTCTCAAGCGAATTGATTTTTTCAATAATTTCAAGACGTTCGCTAGATTTTGCAGGTTCGTTTGGTTTGACGAACAGGTTGTAATAGTTGTTTTCTGATTCTGCTTCAGAATTGCACATTGCAATCAGGTTTACGAGACCTTCATCATTTTTGGCACGCATTTCATCAGTGAAGTTTGCTTTGTACTGACAAATCTGATCGTAAAATTCAGTCTGTTCTGCATACTGCCAAAAGTATTCCTGATATTTTATGTTATCGTTTTGCCATGGTTTTCTGTTTAGATTGTAGTGAACGAGTTTTAGTTTCTCATCGTTGAAACTAGGCGTGTAGACAGCCCCCTTATTCCATCCGATATCAATATAATGAACCTTGTTTTTGCAAAGGATGTTCAGGTAATCCTGGTCCTGAGCGACTTTGCAGGTATATTTTTTCATCAAATTGATGAACTGCTCGAAAAGAGAATTTTTCCTAAATTCTTCAAGATTCATAACCATGATTCCGGCATTGAAGTATTTTTCTCTTGGAATTCCAAGGGCTTTTTCAACGTAGGTACTGAATTCAGGATATTTGAAAAGCGATTCGTCCTGAATTGCGCCGATGTAATTTGATTTGATGTCATGGTTATAAAGTTCTGAAATATCTCCGAGGATTACGATGTCGCAGTCCAAGTACAAAGCCTTCTTGTATTGAGGAAACATATCAGGAATAAAAATTCTGTAATATGTCGCCATCGAATAGTAGTCGCGCAGTGAAAACTTTGCCGTTACATTATTTAATTGTGCTGTGAGCGAAATGAACTCTATGTAAAAATGAGTGCCGTCTTCATTAACTATATTTCTGATTTTTGCTTTGTTTTCTTCTTTCAAGGATGTAGAAAGAACATAGATATCATAGAAATATTCTTTTGAGGCATTTGCCATCATTGATTTTAGTGTTACGCCAAGGTAAGGAATGTAATTATCATCTGTTGCAAAAAATACTGGAATGGTTTTTTCCATTGATTTTCTCCGTGTATCAAAATAAGACCTTATCTCCTACCAAGGGGGACTTAGTAGAAGTGGTAAGGCCGATGCCTTCGGTAGTTCTCATGCTGATTGAACTTTTTATACTTTTGGTCATCATTTAAATAGACACGATGATTTTTAAAGTGGTTGCAAACATGAATGTTTTTGAAGTAAAGTAAGCGAATGAAATCGATAAAAAAACTGATTTTTCAGCTGATTTTGGCATTTTTTTCCCTTTTTTCTCTTTTTTGCACTTCACAAGAGGAAAATTTGATTCTGGAAATCTTTGATTTTCGGCTTGATTTGTGCTGTGTAGATTCAAGTTCAAAGTGCGTGGAACTTTGTGACAAAAAGCTCGAAGAATGCAAGTCTCGTTTTGAATCAGAAAATATCGGAGAAGGAACTCGGATTATAGTCGAAAATATCCTTGCCCAAGAAAAATATAATAATATCTATGATGATTTTCCAAAGTCTAAGGAATTAAAGCCTTTGATTACAAATCGGTACACGGTTACAAAGGATTTTTTGGATTCAAACAAAGAGCTTGCAAGCGACATCAGTAAATATTTTTATGTTGTGGCCGGTGATATCCTTTCGTCTTCATTGCAGTTTTTATCGCTTTCAAAGGCCATGAACGAAGGTCTTCAAATCAAGATTTATTATGAAAAGGCCTTGGAAATTGATCCTGAATACTCGTATTGTCTTGCAAATTACGGACAGTGGCTTTATCACGCGCCAGGTTTTGCAGGCGGTTCCAAAAAAGGTGCAATGGACTGTTTTCACAAGGCAAGCCAAAATGCAAAAACCCCGTTTGAAATTTATTACTCAAACTTTTTGGTTTCCCAAACTGAATTTGAAAATAAAAATTATGCAGAAGCATCTGTGGCCCTCGAAAAAAGCCTGTCGGCCAGAGAGGGAAACGTCTATATGAATTTCATCAAACGGATAAATGAACTTGGTTACAGTATTTTTTATTACATTCCGAACCGTGAAAAAGTTGATAAATTACTTGCAGAATGACAAAATATAGAAATAAAAATGACATTGTGTTAGAATAAAAACTATGTATTCAAGAAAGTTGGATAAGGTACCTGAGTTTTTAATTGAAAACAGCAAGCCAAAATTCGGCTCATACATTGGTACTCCAAAATCACTGAGCATCTCGGGAATCAAATTTCCCTATGGGATAATTCCTCTTCCAAAATGGATTACGAATCTGCGCATCCGAAGCAACTTCACTTTTGTTTTTGATACAGAAGATTATTTGGGCTCTCTTGATATAATTGATATGAAGCTTGCAGGTTTTTATGAAGTCAACCTATGGCATAAGGAATCAAATCACAGATATTCTTATCGTGGCGTCACTGGAATTCATAGGCATCTTGTTCCAAAGAACATGAATAAGGGCGTTTGCTCAACTTATAGAAAATTTCGTTACGTAAGGATAGTCTGGGATAAAGAACGAAATCGATTTACCTTTGTTTTCAGGTTGCGTGGTGATGGCATTCGGCCAAATTTCAGTGGCAACTTCATTGCTCCGTATGGAGAGACCGAAAGTGCTTTTACATCTGTATTGCCTTATCCTACTATGAGGCGATGTTACGTTTCCTATCAAAGGCCCTTTTTGTGTGATTCTGGAATTCAAGCTGCAAAAACCGATACGCCATTTTTTCATTCAGAGAAATCATTGTGTCTTTTGATTTCGACCAGGGCTTATTTTAAATTCAGGACAGTAAGCAAGTATGTTGTGGGAATCGGCAAGGTTGATAATCACGAAGTTCTTTTTCGCATTTCAAATATAAGCAATCTCCCAAAAAATTCCGATGATAATAATGAAAATGTTCTTTTTTATGATGGGCAAGTTACAGCGCTACCGTATGTCATGATTACTCATACTTTTGGTGTTTCAAAAAAATGGGTTATTCAGGATACAGAAGGTATGGTAGATTTGGTTTTTACGCCAAAATCTGTCCGACAGAAATTCGTCAGTGCCATCGTTCTCGAAGGTCAATACAATTTTATTTTTGGAACTTACGAAGGAGTTATCGTAACAAAGGACGGCAAATCAATTATGATTAAGGATTTTCCGGGAGTCGCAAAAAATATGAGGACAAGGCTATGAGTGATACCAAATATTCTACCCCAAAGGCCATTTATAAACCAGGCGAACTTGAATCAGTTCGAAAAAATCTTGGCGACATTTCACCAGAAGAAGCAAAGAGAGTTGCTAACTTGCTCGGAGGAGAAGTCGGTGTAGAAAAGGTTCCAGAATTTGCTCCAATAAAAAATCCTGTTTATGATAAAACTCGTCGTCCCGCATCGGCTTCAAAAAATGCGGCAATCGAAAGAAAACGTTCGGAAGATGTAGATTCTAAGTCGGCAAAAACTTCAAAACGGAAGTCGGCTGCAAATGCGGCATTCGAAGAAGCTGAAAAAAAGGCTAGAAATCTTTTGCCTCCTCTTACAAACAAGGAAAAATCACAATTTGATAAATTGATGGCGTCTTCTGACTACAAAATCAAAAAACCTCAGAACTTTTTCACAATACTTTTTTCTATCGGTAAGGTTCCTGACAGAGTTTCACCAAATTTTGTAAGCGAAAGACTTTTGAACTATCTTAACCGTATGGATAAGTTTTTTTCATCAATCAAGCAGATTTTGGACAATGCAGAATCCGATTTTAGGTTGAAAGTTCAGACTTACGAAGTCGATAAGTACAAGTTTTTCAGATTTGCATCAGAATACAACGTTAACAAACTTAGGAGCATGCAGAAAGATCTTTCGAAAAATGCCGAATCTGTTACCGTTGCTGATATGGTGCCTTTTATCAAAGAAATCTATAGGCCTCTTTTGAAAATTTTCTATCTTGGCGAGGAGCGTATCGTTAATTTTATCCGTGAAGCCTTTAAGGAAATTACTGGAGACAGAAAATTAATGCAGGCAAAACTTTATCCTCAGGTGCGAGAGGCGTCTGCTGAATGGATTTATATTTACAACCAGGTTATAAAAGGTCTTTATCCGCTTTTGATGCGAATGTGTACGAACGAAATTCTACCGTTTGCCCGATTTTTTAATAAAAATAGCGCTAAAATTTTGACTTTCCTTGAATTGACGAAATTTGAACTGATTTTGCCGGATGCTGATCAGCAGGAAAAAATGCAGAAGGAAAAGGAAAGACTTAAGGCCGAGGAAGAAGAAAAGCGAAGGAAGGCTGAGGAAGAAAAAGTTGCTAAACAACGAGAAAACGATGATGTTTCTTATGTTGCAACAGCTGATGACGAAGAAGTTCCAGATGACGCCGATGATGATGAGCTTGAGGATGTAGATGATGGCGCAGAGCGACAGAGAGTACCTTATCCACGGGCTATTGTTCAGTCACTTAAGGCTCTTGAAATGATTTTCCCAGATGCTGGTTGGCAGAATCTGGGTTACGGGACGGATTTATTCCCATATTTTCATCCGATTTATAAATTTGCAGATGGATTCAATTTGCTTTCGGAAAACAATCCTATGCAGGTAACAATTGTTTTGATGCGAATACTCGAAGATTTTTTCCAGGGATGCCGAAATATCAAGTTCATTACCGAAAAGGGAGTTGAAGGAAGTTCTGGAGACAATATTTCAAGTATCTTGTTCGACTGGAGTGCTTATAGGGAATCTGTTTTTGAGCGTGACTATCTGCCGGTAATGAAGGAAATTTGTAATCATGTCAGCACACAGAGTGACTTTATTAAGACGCCGTATGCCAGAAAACAGATTGCATCGATGTTGTGGGAAGCAAGAACTATGTTTTTGCCATATTTGAACTACGAATTTTTCTTTATGGAAAAGGAAATAAACAATCCACCTTACAAACCGCTTGCGCGACGGGTCAGAATGATTCGTGATATGTGGGGAGAGGTTTTGCAACAGGTTGAAGTTGAAAAGCGCGCTTCTCAGAGCCTGGGTAGGGAATTTACTCCTGAATTGGCCGGAGCTGAAAATATTCTCAAGCCATATTCGTTTGCAGTTTCAAACATTGTTTCCAAGCGACTTGATGCATTGTTCCCGCCTAAATCTCGAACGAACCTTACTTTGCTCAAATTTACTTACAGTGTCATCGTTGTTTTGGACTGGTGGATTTCGAACGACAGAAGCCCAGCCTATAGCTTGGATACTACTATTCCGTACAGAACCAATCCTGAAGACGGCTCTTTCCAGTTTTCTGCAACTCCTAGAACCGATGTTCAGGCTGTTTTCATGAGGGCGGTTAAGGCTCGCCAGGCCGCTCTCGAAAAACAGAAAGCGGACGATGCCAATGTTAGCCAATCGTGAATTAATTGTGGATTAATACTTAAGTGTCTTCTTTTTTCGAACAGGCTCACTGGTAAAGTCGATTCCAAGTTTCTTGAATATTTTGGTGTCGACTTCGCTGAGCATCACTGTTGTATGAACCTGACATCCGCGTAATCTAGGAAGTTGTTCCAAGGCCTTTTTACAGTTTTCATCTGTTTTCGAAAGAATTGCAAGTGCTACCAATACTTCGTCAGTGTGTAGTCTTGGGTTTTTTCCCGAAAGATACCCAATCTTCATTTTTTGAATAGGTTCAATCATTTCGGCTGGTATCAATTTTACAGAGTGATCGATGCCTGCCAGATGTTTTAGCGCATTCAAAAGTAGTGCTGCTGATGCACCGAGCAAATCCGAAGTTTTTGATGTGATATATTCTCTATTACCGTTTTCATCTATCAGTTCGATTGCTTCTGATGGCATTCCACATTCACTTGCACGTTTCTTTGCGTAAACAGTTACTTTTCGGTCATCAGTCGTTGCATTTACCTGTCTCATCAAAAGTTCGATTTTGTAGACTTCGTTTTCAATAGGATTGTTATCGGCAAGCTTATCGAGTGTGTTGTAATAGCGACGGATAATTTCTTGTTTACTTGCTTCGCGACAAACTTCATCATCGATGATGCAGTTGCCAGCCATGTTTACGCCCATATCAGTCGGCGATTTATAGATGCATTTTCCGTAGATTGCTTCGAAAATTGTGCTTAAAACCGGGAAGATTTCAATATCGCGATTGTAGTTTACGGTTGTTTCTCCGTATGCTTCCAAATGAAATGGGTCAATCATGTTTACGTCGTTCAAATCGGCCGTAGCAGCTTCATATGCGATGTTTACAGGATGCTTAAGAGGAATGTTCCAGATTGGGAAAGTCTCAAATTTAGCATAACCTGCTTTAATTCCGCGCTTGTTTTCGTGGTAAAGCTGGCTTAAACAAGTAGCCATTTTTCCACTTCCAGGACCAGGGGCTGTTACGACGACGAGCGGTTTTGTTGTTTCGATATAATCGTTTTTACCAAATCCTTGCTCGCTGTTAATCAGTGAAACATTTGAAGGATATCCTTCAATTATGTAATGGAAATATGTTTTTATGTTCATCATTTCAAGTTTCGCCTTGAAAATTTCAACGTTAGCCTGATGTGCATAATGTGTGATGACTACGCTTGAAACAGTAAGTCCTACGCTTGAAAATTCATCGATAAGGCGGATAACATCCATATCGTATGTGATTCCCAAATCACTTCGGACTTTATTTTTTTCGATGTCGGCTGCACTGATGGCAATTACTACTTCTGCCATATCAGCGAGTTGCAAAAGCATTTTTAACTTACTATCTGGCTGGAAGCCTGGTAAAACTCGCGAGGCATGATAGTCGTCAAAAAGTTTGCCTCCGAATTCAAGATAAAGTTTATCTCCGAACTGAGCGATTCTTTCTTTGATGTGCTCAGACTGAATTTTTAAGTATTTGTCATTATCAAATCCAATTTTCATTTTCTTCCTCTCATGTCGATTTTAAATTATATCAAAAACATGATTTTTTTAAAGTGGGGAGATAATTATTTGCGTGTTTATTTGTTTTTAGGTCCAAAACATTTCGCATTCAAACGATGTTTCTGCTGCATTCTTTCCAACGATAATAATTTTAGTTTTACCGTCTTCGGTTTTTTCAACAGAACTGTAAATGGATAAAGTATCGCCAAGATGTGCTTCTTTTGCATAGTTTAGCCTAAAATCTGTAAGAATCTTTCCTTGAATTTCATCTATGGCAGAACCTGATGCAAAAAGCGCATCGATTGCGAATGCTCCGTATCGGGAATTGTTCACATGACCGTTTGGGTCACAGTCAGAAAATTGCATTTTTCGGTTTTCAACGAGTGATGCATTTTCTGCTATTTTGATTTTTCCTGGTTCAAGTGTTTTCAGTTCTGAGGAAGAATTTGGTACGGGGCGAAGGTCGAATTTTATTGGAGGCATGATTCTTCGTGCAACAGGATCTACCAAAAGCCACATAGTTGTACCGTAGATTAGTTCTTGGTCGTTGCCGTCGGTTGAAGAGTCGCAAATTACGAATTTTCTGACCAACTGTAGGCCCTGTGCTTTTTCTTCCCATGTTTTAAGTGTGATTTTTTGTGCTTCAAGGGGCATCTTGATAATTTTGTATGAAATGCGGGAAAGAAGGATTGCGAATCCTTTTGAATACAAAAATTGATAGGACAGACCTTGGTCTTCAAAGTCTTCTACTGCAAGGTCGCTGGTGAGGGCAAGAAGTTCTGAAAGATGCATTTTTCCGTTTAAGTCGCAGCTACAAAAGGGCAATACGATTTCTTTTGTTAAAACGCTTTTTTGCGTACCGTCGTCTAGTTCAATGTTTTCGCGCCATGTTTTAAGTTCAGTCATGTTGAAATTTTAAAAAATCCTGATTTTTGTGTCAATGCGATTTTGATACTAATGTTTGGCAAATGCATTCAAAACAATGATTTTTTCGCTTGAATCTGATGAATTTTGAATCTGATGAATTTTTTCCATCCTTTCGACAAAACTTTCTCCCCAAAATTCGCAAAGAAGTTCGTATGCTTTTTTTTGAAGTTCTGGAACAACAGTGTCATGAAGTTGCTTAAGGTTGTTGGCCAGATAAATTGATGTCATTTTTTTCACTTCTTGAAGCACATCGTCTCCTAAGTCGTTTTCTTCAAGCCATTGTGAAATTACGGTGAAAACGCTTGCCGCAGAGCAAATCATCTTCCATCTATGCATTGTCATAATTTTTCGACCACTTGACATTCCTGTGTTGACCCTATAACGATAGACTTTTTCTTTTATTCCGATATAAGAGTGTGCATATTGTGAGAGAAAGAAGAAAAGCAGCACATCGTCGGCCATATTACATTCTGTGTATGGAATATTTTCGTAGGCCTTAAGCCAAAGCTCTCGTTTGATGAGTTTTCCCCAGGTGTTTGCCGTGAATTTTTTTTCCAAAAGCCAGTTTCGGAAAACTGTGAGGTCGCTTTTTTTTGATGTATTGTCACTGGACGGTTCACATTTGGCAGGAGCATTGTCTGGCTGATTTTTATCTGCTAACTCTCCGATTTGCCCATAAAAAATTTTGCCATAGCGATTGTCTTTTGTCGGAATGAAGTTGTCATTTGCATCGTAGTAACCCGAAGTCGAAGTTCCGTGCACGATGTCGGCTCCTGTTTTTTTTGCCGCATCATATAAACTGGTTAATGCGCCTTCTTCCATTTCGTCGTCACTATCAATCTGAGTTAGGTAAGATCCGCAGGCTTCGTAGCAAAGAGTTCGGCGCACCTCGATTAATCCTCGGTTTTCGTGGTGCTCGACAAATCGGATTTCAATTGGCTGCAAGGAATTTTTCTTCCGCCACTTGTTGCTTTCTTTTTGCATTGCGCGGACGATTTTCTTAGCACTTCGTTTTTTTTCATCTGTGCCACGGCTTGCATCGCTTACAACGATGATTTCAAAAGAATCAAAATTCTGCTT
>JAQYSN010000223.1 GCA_028725265.1 Spirochaetales bacterium
ATGACAATGCTTCCAATGCTGATAGGCTTTATTTTTGCAAAATATGTCCTAAAAATGAATCTTTTGAACAATCTCGGTTCAATTTGCGGAGGAATGACATCAACGCCAGCACTTGGAACATTGATTCAGACTTCAGGAACAGAAAAAGTCGCTGGAGCCTATGCTTCGACCTACCCGATTTCACTGATTGCCGTAGTAATCGTCTCACAGGTTCTTGTAATCATATTTAGATAGATTTTTAACTTTCATTTTAAGCCGCTATTTTTAATTAGTGGCTTTTTTTTATCAAAAAAAATAATAAAATAGGTTTGATATACAATTTTTAATTGAAGGATTCTATGTCTGATATTTTTGAAGGATTTTATTACGCAACAAAAGAAGATGATGAAAAAATCATCAATTACTACAATGAAATTAATAATGATGAAAAACTAATGGAAAAACAGGCTGAAATCCTTACCTACAACATCCATGTAGATGAAAATCAGACAGAAAGCATCCATCTGATAGCAATGACACTTGCCGTGCAAAACTACATGAGTTCTGACTGCAATCACATAAATGTAGTCGTAACAAGCAAAAAAGAAGGAAACTTGCGAGCTTATTGCTACTATGATGAAAAGACGAAAAAAGCAATTTTTGGTATCTTAAAATGTCTAGCTGAAATTCCAGAGGAATTGCAAGACAGAATGATTGAACTAACTCTTGAATATACAGAAAAAGATTTGAATCAAAAGGTACTTGAATTTGTCCGAAAAACCGTAAAATAAACTATTTGTTCAAATTCGCAAGACTTTCTTCAAGGGCCACTATTGCATTATAAACACATTGAGGGCACGAACAAAGAATTTTTCCAGTTCCAATTCCCTTTAGATTCTTGCAAATAGTGGCTCCAGATTTTGCTTCAAATAGCGAAACTATATTTTTTGAAATACTTCCAGTACGATTGCCATTAGAAAGCAATCCTGCGACAATGACTGCACCTGAAATTGCACCACAAGTTCCTTCCATGCCACCCATTCCAGATCCAAAGCCCGATGAAATCTCCATCAAGGTTTTCTCATCCAAATCAATGCAATCCAAATATGCCTTTATTACGGCCTGTGCACAATTGCAACCGCCTTGCATTTTTATATTTTTTCCGTTCTCAGCTCTTTCTTCACTAGTCATACTGCGCACTGCTCGCGTTTCTTAACGCACCGCTCCTTTCGTTTCAAGCCCACGGGGGGCCTTAATCTAAACTGTTCCATGCAAAAAAAAACAAGTTCCGTAATTGGGACTTGTTTATCTCCCCCGCCAGGGCTTGCTTTTCGCTCTCAAACTTCCTGTTTGCTCGCTCCAAGCCGCCTTCACTCGCTCTCGACGCTTCCGTGCGTCTCGTGCTAAAACGCTGCGCACTGCTCGCGTTTCTTAACGCACCGCTCCTTTCGTTTCAAGCCCGCGGGGTCCTTAATCTAAACTGTTCCATGCAAAAAAAAAGACCTAATCGTTTAGATTAAGTCTTTTATCTCCCCCGCCAGGGCTTGAACCAGGGACCCACAGATTAACAGTCTGTTGCTCTACCGACTGAGCTACAGGGGAATGTGTTCATTGCTGAACGCATTATGAATATACCTTTTTTATTAAATCTTGTCAATAGCAGTGAATAAATTTTTATTTTTCATTCATGAAACAAGAATCTCATCTGCTCCACGCATTACGTTATGTCGAAGCGCATAGTCATAAAGTATTTCTGCTACATCCGAAAGCGGCTTTCTAACACTCAAGCCCATGCCAGTTGCAAAATCGAGAGCTGCCTTTGTTGCTTCAGGTTTCCAATATTTTGCATTATCAAGATTTACAAAAACACACCCTTCCGAATCGGCAAGAGCTTTTATATGGCGATTCATCGAATCAACTGCATTCTTGAATTCAGAATTTCCCTGCTCCACAGAAACAAGAGCAATTCTGCATTTTGAATTATCAGTTTTTATTCTGTTTATGAAATCTAAATATAATCTGTCAAATTCACGCTCATTGTTCATGAAAAAGGATATATCCTCATTTCCTATATGAATAATTATTCCTTCTATATCCATCTTTGAAATGCTGTTTTCATAAATTTTTGCTGCATCCTTGATTGATAAATTGTTAACGCTTTTGTTGTACATCGGAAAGTTGAATTCAAAATTTGAAGCAAGAGCGTTTACTGGAATCAATTCATCCATCATGCCACCAAGAAGAACAACAGAACGCTTCTCTTCAACAACTTCATTTTCTTTCTTTTCAGAAACTTTTTCACTCTTTCGGTCCAATGCCTTATTTCTAAAATATACTCCAAGATTTACCATCACGATTGCAAGGTTCAAAAAATAAACAGCCAGTACATAATTCAACTGATGATTAACAAATTTTGCAGCAATACCCGCTACATATCCTGTAATAATCAGAAGAATGAAGCCAAGACTCATTCCCTTTGCACTTCTGGCCTTATAAGACTTAATTACATTCATCGGCCATGAAAAACCAAAACAAACCAACATTACAGCTTCCAAAAGATGTCCAAATTCCATTTATTTTACTCCCCTAAAAAGTCAGGTACTTTTCCCAGCACCTTTAATTTTTATAACCAGATATTATTCTGTAAATTTCATTTCATCAATTTTTAGAAAGAATAAAAAATATTTTTATCAATTGCATTTTTTTTACTTTCAAAAGTCCTAAAAAAAGAGTTTATGTGATATAGTGTTTGTATGGTAAAAAAATCACTGGATAGCATTCGAAAAGAAATTCAGACAACCCAACTGATTTTGATAATATTAATAACTATACTGCTTTCTACAGGAAGTGCGGTAATTAACATAAATTCTCACGAAAAAGCCTTTGACAAAAATCTCCAGGAAATCTCAACCTTACTAAGCAGACTGAGCACATTTACCTCAGGATATTCAAGTGAACTTCTTTGCAGTTACATGGATGAAATCGCATCCGAACTTGAAGATGTCGATGTAATTTCAATAATCAATTCGAACAATATAAGAATTTATCATACAAACCACGACTTGATTGGAACAGAATATGATGGTACACATCCTGATTTTTCAGCCCACAAGGAAAAATATTATACAGAAGATTCAAACGGCCCTTCAGGTCCTCAAAGGCGAAGCTACGCCGCAATTTATAATGAAGATGGTGAGTACATCGGTTTCCTGATGGCCATCAAGCTCCAGATTTCAATCAGAAGCGTAACATTCAAAATCGTTCTTCTTTTCTTTCTCGTGACAATTTTTGCAATAATCGTTGAACTTGCCTTTCTTGCAGCCTTTTTCAAAAAAATAAAATCACATTTTCTTGCTTTTACCGAAGATTTCGAAGGAACCAAATTTCTAGTCGATTCAATGCGAGCAAACAATCACGATTTCACAAACAAACTGCATGTCATCCTAGGACTCATTCAAATAGGTCAGTACGACAAGGCTGTTTCATACATCGAAAACATATCGATAATCCAAAAAGAAATGATAAGCACCGTAATGAAATCGATTGACAACCCATCATTTTCGGCTCTGATTATCGGAAAAATCGCAAGAGCTTCAGAATGTAACGTAAAATTCATCCTAAAGGACGGAATCAACTATAAATCATCTGACATCAGCATTCCTTCAGAAGCACTCGTAACCATTACAGGAAACCTTATTGAAAATGCCATAGATTCCATGAATACGATTTCAAGTCTGAATTCTCAAATCAAAGAACTTGAATTCGGGGTATTCACTAAACCCGGAAAGTTCCTTCTCACAGTGAAAGATACGGGAAGTGGAATCTCAAAAGAAAACCAAGGCAAAATTTTCGAAAACGGTTTTTCAACAAAAGGTGAAAATCGCGGTGTGGGATTATATCACACGAAAAAACTAGTCGAAAATCTTGGCGGAAAAATTAGTTTTGAATCAAAAGAAAATTCAGGAACCTGCTTTATTGTCGAAATCGAAAAAAAGGACATAGACAGATGAAATATTCAGTATTGATTGTCGAAGACGACCCTATGGTTGCAATGATAAATGAACAGTACGTCCTCAAAAATACAGATTTTTATGTTGTCGCAACATGCAGAAACGGAAAGGACGCCATAGATTTTCTTGAAAAAAATAAAGTTGATTTGATAGTTCTCGATGTCTATATGCCAGTGATGGATGGAATCGAAACACTCAAGGCTATCCGTGATAAAAAAATACCATCAGAAGTCATCATGGTTACAGCCGCAAATGACAGCGAAACACTCGAAAAAACAATGCATCTTGGTGTAATCGATTACCTGATAAAGCCCT
>JAQYSN010000224.1 GCA_028725265.1 Spirochaetales bacterium
AGGGCTTAAACGCCTTCGAACACCTTAATTGTCTCGCCAGGAGCTAATCTGACGATAGCTTTTTTCCAACTGGATGTTTTACCAGGTCTTGTTCTAACCCGTTTAACTTTTCCACCAACATTCATAACAGTACAATCAAGAACTTTTACTTTAAAAAGTTTGCTTACTGCATCTTTAATTTCACACTTATTCGCATCCGGATGTACTTTGAAAACATATTTTCCTTCATCACGAAGAAATGTAGCTTTCTCAGACAATACAGGCTCGATAAGAACATCTTCCAAAGTCATTATTCAGCCTCCTTGTAAAAATCCGAAAGATTTTTTGCAGCGCTTTCAAGCATGATGATTTTCTGTCCATAGAATAAATCATGCGCTCTCAAGCGATTGTAAGAAAGGAATGAAATTGTAGGAATATTATTTCCTGCGCGTTTAATCATTGCATCATCATCTTTCAAAACGATAACTGTTCGGTATTCGTCTTTTATAAAATTCTTAAGAATAGCTGCAAGATCCTTTGTCTTTCCGCTTTCTACAGTAAAATCCTCTACGATAGTTAATCGATCATCCTGAGCTTTCTGACTCAAGATAAATTTCATTGCCAAGCGTTTTACTTTCTTAGGCAATGTAAAACTGTAATCGCGTGGTTTTGGTCCAAAAATTACACCGCCGCCTCTTGTAATAGGAGATTTCTTATCACCTCGACGAGCATTACCTGTTCCCTTCTGTCGATATGGTTTAGCATTGCTACCATGAACTTCAGAACGGTCTTTTGTGCAAGCAGTACCAACACGCTTATTAGCTAATTCGTTATTAATGGCATAGTAGATAACATCTTCATTGACCGGGAGGTCGAAAACTTTATCATCAAGAGTTATTGTCCGAAGCTCTTTGCCATCGATTGAATAGACTTTCTTTTCCATGTCTTTTCCTCGCTGTTATTTCTTTACCGCGGACTTGATGATCAGCGTACAATCTTTATTCCCGGGAACTGCCCCACGAACCATAACTACTTTTAATTCAGGATCAATCTTAACAATTTTAAGATTCTGAACTGTAATTCTTTCACGTCCCATACGACCTGGCATCTTTACATTTTTAAAGGTGCGTCCTGGTGACGTACACTGTCCGGTTCCACCGGCTTCTCTATGGAATTTTGAACCATGTGTGCTTCTTCCACCATGGAAACCCCATCTCTTCATTACACCCTGAAATCCTTTACCTTTTGATGTTGCTGTAACATCCAAATAGCGAATTCCTTCAAGAAGTTCAACACCAACTTCATCGCCTACAGAAACTTCAGCATCAAAATTCCGAAACTCTTTCAAATTTCGTTTAGGTGTAACATTTTCTGGAAACTGACCTGCATAGCATTTGGTAACTTTATTCTGCTTAACATCATCAAGCCCCAAAACTACTGCATCATAACCTGCAGTTTCCTTTGTCTTTTTGGCAACGACCGTATTAGGTTCAACGTGGATCACGGTTACCGGTGTAAGGCTACCGTTTTCGTCGAAAACCTGAGTCATACCAACTTTTTTTGCAATCAGACCTTTCATTCTGATATTCTCCTTAAGAAGAAAATTTTCTTTTCTTCACTTTTTTATAGCCGCCATTCTCTGATCCTGAGAACCGTACCATTTTTTTTCAGTAATTTATAATTACTGTTTAATTTCTACATCAACACCAGCAGGCAATTCAAGCTTCATCAAAGCATCCATAACACCTGATGAAGGTTCTATAATATCAATAAGTCGTTTATGAGAACGCATTTCAAACTGTTCTCGTGATTTCTTGTTTACGTGTGGTGAACGCAAAACTGTAATCTTATTGATTCTGGTAGGAAGCGGGATAGGTCCTGAAACCTTAGCTCCAGCTTTCTGCACTGTCTGCACAATGGATTTTGCACTTTGATCGATCAACTCAACATCAAAAGCCTTGAGCTTGACTCGAATCTTTTCAGTAGCCATTTTTCCTCCAGGAAAACAAGACGGAAGATTCGGAAACCTTCCGCCTTATTTATCATCCTTATTCTACGATTTCTGTTACCTGACCAGAAGCGATTGTTCGTCCACCTTCACGAATAGCGAACTTCAAACCTTTGTCCATAGCAACTGGGTGAATCAATTCTCCGATAATCTTAACATTATCACCAGGTTTAACCATATCAACTCCAGCAGGAAGTGTTACAGTACCTGTAATATCTGTTGTTCGGAAATAGAACTGTGGTCGATATCCTGAGAAGAATGGGCTATGTCGTCCACCTTCTTCCTTTGAAAGAACATAAATCTGTCCTTCAAACTTTGTATGTGGATGAATTGAACCTGGCTTAGCAAGAACCTGTCCACGTTCAACATCTTTCTTTTCAATACCTCGAAGAAGAATACCAACGTTATCACCAGCGATACCCTGATCCAATGTCTTCTGGAACATTTCGATACCTGTAGCAACTGTTGAAGCTGTAGGACGAATACCTACAATTTCAACTGCATCGTTCAAGTTAATTACACCACGTTCAATTCGTCCTGTAACTACTGTTCCTCGTCCAGAGATTGTAAATACGTCTTCAATTGGCATCAAGAATGGCATATCAGAATCACGTACTGGATCATCAAAATATGAGTCCATTGTTTCAAGCAATTCATCGATACAAGCTGTATCTTCAGCTGTAGCACCATCAGCAAGAGCTTTGAAAGCAGAACCTTTGATAATTGGTGTATCAGCAGGATATCCGTATCCTTCCAATACTTCCTGAACTTCAGCTTCTACCAATTCAAGAAGCTCTGGATCGTCCAAAAGGTCGATTTTATTCAAGAAAACGATAATCTTTGGAACACCTACCTGACGAGCAAGCAAGATATGTTCTCGTGTCTGAGGCATAACTGAGTCAGGAGCAGAAACTACAAGAATAGCTCCATCCATCTGAGCAGCACCAGTAATCATGTTCTTTACATAGTCTGCATGGCCTGGACAGTCGATATGAGCATAGTGTCTCTTGTCTGACTGATACTCAAGGTGTCGAGTGTTAATTGTAATACCACGAGCTTTTTCTTCTGGAGCATTATCAATTTCATCATACTTCAATGCCTTGTCGCCATATTTTTTTGCGCAGTACATTGTGATAGCCGCAGAAAGAGTTGTCTTACCATGGTCAACGTGACCGATAGTACCTACGTTCATGTGCGGTTTTGTTCTTTCGAACTTCTCTTTTGCCATTTGATCCTCCTTACCAGATTAAAGGCAGTTAAAAAAAATTATAAAATAGTGTTGTATTATCAAGAACGCAGGTTCTAACCAAACCTTACATTCCACACACACATATTTGGAGAGATTTTTTTTACGCTTAATGAAAAATCAGAGTTTTTTTTCTCTTTTCAGAAAAATTAATTGACTTATCAATTTCAAGTCATTTACTCGTGAAACCACCAAACGCCATTAAAAAAAAATCCTCTTTAATGACCGGTATAGCATCCTGAGTTTTTAGTCTTATTAGACTCGCAGAAACCCAATAAAATGCTAACTTAAATCAGAGAACGAACCAACGATTCATTCTTCTATACATTTATGGGTTATAAAATCTGAATTGGGATAATCCAAAACTTTACGATTTTATTGATTCAAGTCTCTAGCAAGACAAGAACCACCTGACTCTCAAAGAACCCACTATTCACCACATAGTGATTACTTCTTTATACATTTTTTTTAAAAAATATTCAAGACCTTGAAAAAAATTTATTGACTTTCGAAAAAAAATGGGTTACGCCGAAAACCGACATAACCCATTCACAGAAAGCTATCTGACTACCATCGATAATGAGCAAAAGCTTTGTTTGCTTCAGCCATTCGGTGTGTATCTTCCTTCTTCTTATAAGCAGAACCTGTATTGTTATATGCGTCAAGCAATTCTGCTGCAAGACGGTCACTCATACCTTTTCCACTCTTAGATCTAGCAGCATTGATAACCCATCGCATTGCAAGAGCTTCTTTTCTGCTTTCACGAATTTCTACTGGAACCTGATATGTAGCACCACCAACTCGTCGAGACTTTACCTCAACAACCGGTTTTACATTATCCAAAGCTTTCAAGAATACTTCGAGAGGATCCTTATCCGTCTTTGATTTCAATGCATCCAATGCTTCATATACAATTTTTGTACTTGTTGCTTTTTTTCCATCCAACATCATTCTTCGTACAAACTTAGAAATTACTACTGAATTGTACTTAGAATCTGGCAATATAGGTCGATCGATTGACTTATTTTTTCTTCCCATCGTAATTCTCCTTATGCCTTTGGACGTTTAGCGCCATATTTTGATCGTCCGCGTTTTCGATCTTCTACACCGAGAGTATCTTTTGTACCACGAATAATGTGATAGCGAACACCAGGAAGGTCCTTAACACGACCACCACGAATTAATACAACTGAGTGTTCCTGCAAGTTATGTCCAATACCCGGAATATATGCAGTAACCTCAATTCCGTTACTCAATCTAACACGAGCTACCTTTCGGAGAGCTGAGTTTGGTTTTTTAGGCGTAACAGTCATAACACGTGTACAAACACCGCGTTTCTGCGGGCAAGACTGAAGTGCGGGACTCTTCGTTGCTGCAGAAGCTGACTTACGACCTTGTCTAATTAACTGGTTTATTGTAGGCATTTGCCTTTTCTCCTATATTATTCCGAGCAGCACTCTCGGAAGTGATAAACAGAAATTGGAACTTCATTTTACAAAAAATAGAAGTTTAGTTCAAGATATAGGCCCGCAAAAATGTTGCGGGCCCATTTATTTTTTAGTTGTTATCTGAATCATCATAATCAGATGATATATCAACTGACTGACCTTCAGCTTCCTCTTCTTCCTGCTTTCGGCGTTCAAGAATTTCAAGCATCTGAACATCCAAGTCTGCACCTGAATCATCAGAAAGTTTAACATTCTTATAGTTTCTGATACCAGTACCAGCTGGAATCATATGGCCGATGATTACGTTTTCTTTCAAACCACGCAATCCATCTGAAACACCTGCAATTGCAGCATTCGTAAGAACTCGTGTTGTTTCCTGGAATGATGCCGCAGAAATAAACGAATCAATATTCAAAGAAGCCTTTGTAATTCCCTGGAACATTGGTCGGGCAATAGCTGGCTGACCACCCTCTTTGATTACCCTATCATTTTCCTCATGGAACTTGTATTTATCAACCTGCTGTCCATAGATAAATCTTGTATCACCAACGGCAACGATTTCAACCTTTCTAAGCATCTGTCTAACGATAATACCGATGTGCTTATCATTGATTGTTACACCCTGACCGCTATATACAGACTGAATTTCACTCATCAAGTAATTCTGAAGAGCGTTTTCACCAAGAATTGCAAG
>JAQYSN010000225.1 GCA_028725265.1 Spirochaetales bacterium
TTACACAGAGAACTGCCATTTTGTTGTTTAATCTGGCATAAGCTTCAGCAGCTATTGCACTTGCCTGCTCATGATGATTGTATGTTGAATGAAGTCCTACTTTATGACCAAGAGCATCATTCAAATGCATTGCTCCACCACCGACTACTGTAAAACAATCAGTAATTCCACGTCCAACTAGAAAATCTGCTATGTAATCTGCAATTCGCTGTTTCATACTAAACCCTATTATTTATACACTTGCCTTAATAACTTCAATCATCTTATCAATCATAGCATCAGTCATTCCAGGATATACACCGACCCAGAATGTATCACGCATGATGCGGTCTGTTACAGAAAGATCACCAATTACACGGTAAGCATCGGTCCCACGAATTTGGTCAAAACATGGGTGGCGGGTAAGATTTCCTGCAAACAATGCACGAGTCTGAATGTTCTGAGCTTCAATTTTCTTTACAAGTTCTGTTCTGTCAGTACCTTCTTTACAGGTAATGAGGAAACCGAACCAGCTTGGATTTCCGTTTTCTACAGGTTCTGGCAAAATCAATTTATCCTGCAAGTCTAAAAGACCATCTCTCAATCTCTTGAAGTTTTCCTTTCGTTTTTCAACAAATGTTGGGAACTTTTCAAGCTGAGCACAACCAATTGCTGCCTGAAGATCAGTAGCCTTGAGATTATAACCAAAGTGACTGTATGTATATTTATGATCATATCCAAGTGGAAGAAGTCCATACTGCTTGTCAAAACGATGGCCACAAAGATTGTCTTTACCAGAAGGACAGATACAGTCTCGTCCCCAGTCTCTCATAGAACGGATAATTTTATGAAGAAGAGGATTACGTGTATAAACTGCACCACCTTCACCCATTGTCATATGGTGTGGTGGATAGAAACTTGATGTTCCGATATCACCAATTGTTCCAGTCTTGTAAGTCTTTCCTTCAAGTGTATATTCAGAACCAAGGGCATCACAGTTGTCTTCTATAAGCCAAAGGTTATGTTTTGCACAGAACTCTTTTACAGCTTTTAAATCAAAAGGATTTCCCAAAGTATGAGCAATCATTACTGCTTTTGTTTTCGGAGAAAGTGCTGCTTCGAGCTGAGTTACATCAATATTGTACTGTGGAATTGTAACATCAACAAAAACTGGAACTGCACCATACTGAAGGATTGGAGTTACTGTTGTTGGGAAACCGCAGGCAACTGTAATAACTTCGTCACCACGCTTTACCTGTCTTTCTTTCAAAAGTGGAGAGGTCAAAGTCATAAAAGCAATAAGGTTTGCAGAAGAACCTGAGTTTACAAGAGAAACAAATGGAGTTTCAAGGTATTCTCCAAGCTGCTTTTCAAACTGATCTGTATAGCGACCGCTTGTAAGCCAGAATTCAAGAGCTGAATCTGTAAGATTCATCATCTCTTTTTCATCAAATACACGACTTGCATAAGAGATGCGGTCCCCATCCTTATATTCAGGACGAACCATAAATTTTTTATAATATTCTTTTACGCTGTTTAAGATTTCTTTTGTTGCTTCTTCTTTTGTTTTATTTTCAAACATAATTTCTACTCCTTATTTAAGAACGGTCTTTAATGATGCATCTACTGATTCATTAGTTGTATTTATAAATATAATTTTATTTGAATAATTAATTTTCAAACCTGTAATAAATTCATCAGCCCAAGATGGTGTAAGAACTTTCACATTAGCAAAATCTAGTATAATTTCATCATTTTGTGTCAAAGTATTCAAAATGTATGCTTTTGCCATAAGAAAAGCATCTTTTCCAGATGGACGAGACATTAATACTTCGCCAAATTTTGATATCGATAAAATCATTTTAGCACTCCATAAAACTCAATATAGCAAGACAGCCGATAACTGAAATTTTACTTTTTATAAAAGAAATATCTCCATTTTCAATAACACAGCAAGCGTCGCCAGATTGAAAATATAATGACCATTTATTATTTATCATATTCTCAGCAACAAACTTTAACCCATTCCCTCTCTGTTCAGGGGCACGTCCAGAGATTTCTTCTGTAAAAGCGCTTTTTAATGCTTCCAAATCATTATCAAACTTTTTTACTAAAGATAATGATTCACGTATTCCTCTTCCAAAATCTGCCAGAACAACTATTCCATTTATGAATTCATAATTAAAATATGTTCCCCTTACATGTTCTTTATCAAAATCCCAGTTATGATCAAAAGTATTATTACCAATTTCACCTATAATAGCAGATTCCAAATATCTATTAGTTCGATTTACAAAAGTTTCTACACGTGCCTGAAATATATCACGACTAATACAGAAGTAATCCATATTCTTTTCATGAGAATCTTTTTCAATATTTTCTATAATATTTAAAACAATCTCTTCTGTTATAGTCATTTATACTCCAAAGTATTCTTTTATCTGTTTATCTGTAATTTCTGCAGCCGTTGTACCACTCTGCACTGCCTTTTCCCATTCAACAATCCTTGCAATTGCATCGCTGATTCCCCACTGAGGATACCAGCCAAGCACTGTCTTAGATTTTGAACAGTCAAGTTTTAAGAAGTTTGCTTCATGTGGAGCATTAGCTTCGCTTACATTTTTCCAGACAGCGCCATTACCCCAGTTTTCGCAAAACAAAGTTGCAAGCTGACCTGTTGTTACGCAAGACTCATCATCTGGTCCAAAGTTGTATGAACCTACAAATGATTTGTTTTCATACTGAGCTTTAGCCAATGTAAGATAACCACGAAGACATTCCAATACGTGCTGATATGGACGGGTTGAATTAGGATTACGAAGAATTATTTCTTTGCCAGCTTCTACTGCACGAATACAATCCGGAATAATTCTGTCTGTAGCATAATCTCCACCACCGATTACGTTACCACTTCGAGCAGTACTTATTGCTGGAGAAGTTCCTTCGTTGAAGAAAGAGTTTTTATAACTGTAAGTAACGAGTTCTGAGCAAGATTTACTGTTAGAATAAGGATCATAACCACAGAGTTCTTCGTTTTCACGGTAGCCCCAGGCC
>JAQYSN010000226.1 GCA_028725265.1 Spirochaetales bacterium
TAGACACACTAGACAAAGTAACATAATGAAAAAAACAGCCGTCTACCTTAAAAGTGGCAAACGGCTAGAAATAATAAATTCCAAAAAGCGAGTTTGATGTTTACGATGTAGCATAAAACTCGGACACGGAAAGCGTTAGCGTTTCTATATTACTTCGCTTTTTTAAGAGTCATTTTTTTCATCAGGAACAAGAAGCCGATAAGCAAAGCCACTCCAATCGGGAACGAGATGAAAAAGCTTGCCATCATTCCAAGTTTCTGTGTGCATCCTGCAATGATGTATGAAATGAAGGAAACGACTGCAACGCTCATCGTATAAGGAAGCTGTGTGTTTACGTGATTAACATGATTACACTGAGCACCTGCACTTGCCATAATCGTTGTGTCCGAAATCGGAGAACAGTGGTCTCCGCAAACGGCACCTGCCATACAAGCCGACATCGAAATGATTCGAAGAGGATCGCCTGCTTCAGGGAAAATCGCAATACAAATCGGAATAAGGATTCCGAATGTTCCCCAAGAAGTACCCGTTGCAAAAGCAAGGAAAATTGCAATGATAAAAACGATTGCCGGTAGGAAGAACTGGAAACTTTCTGCACTATTTGCAACTAGATTTGCAACGTAGTCAGCGGCCCCAAGACTGTCAGTCATAGCCTTCAAAGTCCATGCAAAAGACAAAATCAGAATGGCAGGAACCATGGCCTTAAATCCTTCAGGAATGCTTTCCATACAATCTTTGAACTTGAGAACGCGTCGGCAACAGTAATAGATAACCGAAATAATCAGAGTTGCGAACGAACCCATTACAAGACCAACACTTGCATCGCTATTTGCAAATGCGTCGATAAAGTGAAATCTAGTTTCGCTATCTTTCGTGAAGAATCCGCCTGAATAAATCATTCCGAGTGTACAGAAAATAATCAGCAGGGCAACAGGTAAAACCAAATCAATTACCATTCCTTTTGAATTTCCTTCGACTTCTTCATTTTCGATTTCGCGTTTTTCGATATCACTCATCATTTCGAGAGCTTTTTCATATTTGCTCATCGTACCGAATTCAAATTTCATAAAAACGAGAGCGAACATCATTATCAGTGTGAAAAGTGCATAAAAATTGAATGGGATTGCCTTGCAGAAAAGTGCGATTCCGTTTTCACCTTCAGTTACAAAACCAGAAACTGCAGCAGCCCATGAACTGATAGGAGCGATGATACAAACCGGTGCAGCTGTTGCATCGATAAGATAAGCAAGTTTTTCTTTTGAAACTCCGTATTTGTCGGTAACAGGCTTCATTACAGAACCTACGGTAAGACAGTTAAAATAGTCATCGATAAAAATCAACATTCCCAAAACGATTGTTGCACACTGAGCGCCGACCTTCGTTTTGATATATTTTTTGGCCCATCGTCCGAAAGCAGCAGAACCGCCGGCTTTATTCATCAATGAAACCATGATTCCAAGAACTACTAGGAAAATCAAAATTCCCACGTTGTACGAATCTGAAAGTTGGGCAATCAATCCGTCCTGAAACAAATGCGTAGAAAAACCTGCGAAGGTAAATCCACCAACAGCAGAAGCTGCATAAAAAACAGCTCCGATTAAAATTCCTACGAAAAGAGAAGAATAAACTTCCTTAGTAATCAGTGCCAAAACGATGGCAATGATTGCAGGAACCAAAGACCAAAATGTTCCTATCATTTTTTACTCCCATAAAAGCAATACTTTACAAGTATATATCGAACTTTGCACGAAGGGCAACTATTGAGATTATGTATTCCTCATTATAAGTTTAAAATATCGCTTTCATCGGGAACCGCACAATCCGCAACGGCGGGCGGCCCTTATCAGCCTAACGGCTGAAAACGAGTTTTAAATCGCCAGCGATTTAAAACATCGCGCCTTAATATATGCAGTTCGCTAAAGCGAACGAAAACCCCGATTCCGCGTGTATTTCTTCCCGTGCGTTTAGCAAATATGGATGGTATGAAATAAAAAACTTCCGCTCCCATCGGGAACCGCACAATCCGCAACTGCTGCCGGGTCCTGGCTCATAAATTCGCCACCCCCTATTGCCAGCGTAGCTTCAAGGCGAGGTTGCGTTTGCGAAAACCCCGATTCCGCGTGTATTTCTTCCCGTGCGTTTAGCAAATATGGATGAAAAAGATACTCGACAGCGCGCGAACGGAAAGAGGCATCGTGAGCGAAAATGGGCTACCGAACGCTTTGAGCGAATGCGAAATCGCGTGAGGAAAGACCAATTTTCGCGGGAAGGTGCAGCAGCCGTGAGTGCAGATGCCGCGAGTTTAATTGCTTTTTCCGCGTAGCCTCTAGAAACTTCGTTGAGAATGGGATCCACTGTAAATTCCAAGAAACAAATAGGACACTCTGAGTTCAAAACCTGTGTTAGAATGAATAAAAAGCAAAACAACATTTTAACAGAGGTGATTATGAAAACAGGGTGTCCCATGCACATT
>JAQYSN010000227.1 GCA_028725265.1 Spirochaetales bacterium
TTTTCCATGTCGTACAACATACCGTTAACCTGAACCTGAGGATTTGTTCCCCGAGTTGCACCCTCTACGATACCTGCAATTACATCATCGCCTACTTCAATTTCTACAGAATGTCCGATTGTGCTTACAGCTTCTGAAGAATTGAGCATTGAAGCAAGTTTTGTAAAACTTGAGCTCATATTGGTCATCTGTTCAAGAGATGAAAATTGTGCCATCTGGGCAATAAATTCTGTATTTTCCATCGGACTTGTTGGATCCTGGTTTGACAACTGAGCCATCAACAATTTCAAAAAATCATCTTTACCAAGCTCGTTCGAAGGAGTACGCCCATTTACGGCCAGAGTTTTGTTGTAAAAATTCACTGCATTTTCTGTCTGCAACTGTTCAGTTGCACTCATTGTAGTGTTTATCATCTTTTCACCTCTCTATAATAATAACCTTTTCAGGTTGCCTTAAATTTATCGGAAACCTACAGAAAAACTTAAGTTTTATGCGATGATATTTATCATCGATGATCCATACATGATGGCATCTCGCGCAACTGAATTTCCATAATACGGATCACTAGTATCCTGCACAGGAGAATCCATTACGTTATTCTGATAAAGCTGAGCATAAAATTCGCGTTCTGCGTTATTTCGACCATTATTTTCATTTTCTGACCATGAAAGATCAAAAGTAGGAGTCTGAAAGCCTTCCTTGATAAAAGCATCGCGAAGACTGTTCATATTTTGATTGAAAGCATCGAATGCCTCTTTAGTAGCAACTACAATTTTTCCAGAAATAACCTTATCTGCCAATTCCAACTGAATCTTTACATTTCCCAAATCTTCCGGATGAAGAACTAGGTTTATTACGCCACGATTATCATCTTTCAGAATGAGATTTCCAGCCTTAACAAAATCTGCAGAACTAGACTGAATTTGCTGAGAAAGCATCGTTGCAAATCTTGAAGAATCCGACTGAACCATAGCTGGATTAACATTGCCTTCAAAAACCAAGTTCGACTGGTTTGAAGTATTCAAATTCATCGTCATGGTTACTTCACCGTTTTCGTTTTTTTCGATTGAAGTAACAAAGTTTTCAGCCGTTTTTCCTTCGACATTGGCGACAGTTCGCTCATCAAGAACTGAAATCACGTTTTCCTTAACAAGTTTTTTATCTTGCATTTTCTTTGATTTCTCATCAGAAACAAAGTCATTCGTATCGCTCATCTCCGACTGGATTCTTGCATTTTTGACATCATCAGACAATTCGCCTACGGAATTACCGGTCAAAAGAGCGTAAAGCAACTCATCGGAAGAAACTTCTTTTTCAGAAAATTCTTTTGGCAAGAGAAACTTTTCATTTTCAGTAGTTATTTTTTCTTCAGTTCCTAAATTTTCATCCAGAAACGCTACGAGTTCATCGAACGTAAAATCCAATTTTTCATCCTGAAGAGCAAAGGTCTGCTCGGCTTCAGTTTGAGCTTTTACGTCAATATCAGTAAGATTTCTGGAAGTTTTTAATTTTTGAAGCAAATTTTCGTCTTTTCCAAGCACGATATTTTTGGAAGATTTTACCGTAGGTTCAAGTTTTTCAGATACCTTGGTCTCAGACTCGATCCAATTCAAATCTTTTTCAGAAATATCATCTTTGGTTTCTTGAGACGTTTCGTTTTTTTTGCTTACAGAAACATTTCCATCCGTGGTTGTTGTTGCCTGCTCTGAATCAAGCTCTTTCTGAGCTCTTTCAAAGGCAACTTTAAATGAAGAATCGTTTTGAGACGCAGAAACAAATCCCTGAGTTTTCTCTTGGTTCACACTCGGTGCGGCATTTACCAATTGCTCAAAACGAAGGCTCATTGTTTGCATGGATAACCTCCGATTTTAATTACGTAAACGCCGTTTGGGATTATTTCTAGTTACTAGGTTTTATCACCATTTTTCGCTGAATTGTTGCGACCCTGTCTTTAGGCATTAAAGACAACCAGTACGAAACCTGAGAAGCCGTTCCAGTTTCCTTGGAAATTTCCTCAACCTTACGCAGCGTATCAATTACAGCCTGATCTTCCATAGCATTTAAAGTCGCTACGGCATCTGCAGGCGGCATGCTGTTCAGGTATTCAGCAAATTGACGAACGTTTACCTCTTTATCATCGTACTTTTTTACCGCATTGTTGAATGTTTTTTCTCTTTCTTCCTGAGAAATTCGCAAATCTTCAAGTTCTTGAGAAACCTGAAGGTTTACAGCTTCTTGCTTTTCAATATCTTGTTCCCTTTTATCCAGTTCCTGCTCGCGAAGATCGAGATGTTCCTGACGTTTGGCAAGCCTATCATCATCAAGATTTGCCATATTCACTTGCTTTATATCACTCACCGTACTGGATTGTTGAGGAGATAACTTAAGGATTTTATATATAGGGGCAAACAAAGGCTTAATATGGATTACCGAAAGATAATCAAACCACATCAAACCTACAAAAATGAGAATCACAAGTAAAAATAACAAAACAATCGATTTTCCGATTACTTTCCCTACACCGTTAGCCACTTAGCTACCCCCATCAAAACATTATTAAATACCGAAAGCTGCCATCGCAGTTCCAATCGTGATTGGATTTTCGATTGCAACCGTTTCAAAACTGATACCATGCTTCAATGTAAGGTACTGATAAAGCAAAGCTTCGATTCGTGACTTAAGTTTATAAGTCTTAAGGAGCGTAGTACCATCACAAGAAATACAAGCACAGTTCATACGGTTATCTTTCATTTTCGACGTATCCGCTTTCAAAACAGAGGCAAGAAGAATTCCACTTGAAAGTCGTGCAGAGCGTTCTACAAAATAATCGCAGATTTCAAAAAGGATTTCTTTCAACCGTACATCTTTAACATCGGAAAAAATATTGTCAGAAGCAAGAGGATTGTCCAAAAATTTTCCAACCTGAATCAATTCAAGTTTTGGAAGACCAAGTATCTTATTCTTCAAAGCAGAATCAGAATCAAAAAGACCGTCTTTTGCAGCAGCTTTCAGTGCGTACATGCACAAAGGTCCAAGATATGCTCCAGAACACTGTTTTTCCATTCGATACATTCCCGGACAGGTAGAAGCATCGTCGAGTTCCTTATCAAAATCGGTCATAGGAAGGCCGTTAAATTTACCCGATTCGCAAACAACAATCTGATTTTCAGGGAAAACATCCTTAATAAGAGTTTTATCAAGTTCAAGTTTTTTGATATTTACACTCTGCTCAAGATAGGCAGAGTTCATTCCTGTTCCAAGGATAAAACCTACGAAAGTACCATAATTTTTGCCTGTTGCAAGTTCTGGGGTTGCAGCAAGGAGTGCGGCAACAGTATCGTTCAAAAGAACGATTTTCTCAGGCTTGTTCCAACCATGCTCTACCAAAGTTGCACTCAATTCTTTTCCAACATAGCTACCGATTACCTCAGAAGCCTTGATTTCCTTTGCAAAGTTCAAAACCTGTCCATCACCTTCAGAAGTGATTTTCATAGCGTAAGAAAAACAAAAAGCAATTCGGGAAGCCTTATTTTTCAAGTGTTCAAGGTTTTTTGCAATCTGATCGAAAAATTCTTTTTTAGAAAGTTCTCTTTCGATTCCAGGCATGCTGGTTTTTTCGAAATCAGAAACAGAAGGCTTACCTTCCGAATCAAAGGTTACGAGTGAAGAACGGAAGTTAGTTCCGCCGGCATCAATTACAATTACCGATGAATTTTTAATGTGACCTTCAGGAAGAGTCATCCAAGTTGGAATCATATCCTGGTTTGAAGAATTCGGATTGTCAGCAGACTTTTCAGTCTTAAGACCTTTTTCCATATCCTTCATCAATGCATCTGCTATTTTTTCAGGTTCGTAATCCTCCATCACAAAACCATGTTTCTTAAAAAAAGCTTTAACTTCAGCACTCATATCTTTTCCCCTAATTACTTTTGGTTCATTTTATAATTTTTTTCAAAAATAGTATACATCGATTTTCTATTCACGAAAAGTAAACTTTATGATAAAATCTCACTCACTATGCAACTTGAGTATCTAAAAAAAGAGTTAAATAAAGAACAATATCAGGCTGTAACCACATTGGACGGACCTCTTTTGATTATTGCAGGGGCCGGAAGCGGAAAAACAAGAGTTATAACATATCGAATTGCACATATGCTCGATTCTGGCATTCCACAAAGCTCAATTCTTGCATTGACGTTCACGAACAAGGCTGCCCGAGAAATGGAAGAGCGCGTAAAGGCTCTTACAGGAAAAAAACTCCAAAATCTGACGGTTTCTACATTCCATGCATTCGGTGTAAAAATTTTACGACAGGATATTTCAAGACTCGGATGGAGAGAAAACTTTTCAATCTATGATGAAGTTGACAAGGCTCAGTTGATAAAAGACACAGGCCGCGAACTGAAATTCACACAAGACGCCTTGGACGTATACAAAATCTCCAACCTTATTTCTAACATCAAAATCGGGCGCTGGCAGTGGAAAAGCGATAACGACATGTACAAAAAGCTTTACGAAGAGTATCAGGCAGGGTTAAAGCTTTACAATGCCGTTGATTTTGACGATCTTATCGGACTTCCGATTAGACTTTTTCATGAACATCCTGACGTTCTGGAAAAATACCGAAACCGCTATAAATACATCATGATTGACGAGTTCCAGGATACAAGTCTTCAGCAGTACGAATTTATGCATCTTCTGGCAGACAAAAACGTTGCAGTCGTCGGTGACGATGACCAATCAATCTATAGTTGGCGTGGTGCAAACTACGAAAACATTCTAAACTTTGAAAAAGACTTTCCTGACGTAACGGAAATACGTCTTGAGCAGAATTACCGCTCAACAGAAACAATTCTTGCAGCCGCAAACGGCGTAATCAGCCATAACACGAACAGAAAAGATAAGTCTCTTTGGTCAGGAAACGGCTCAGGAAAACCAATCGAAATTTACATGCCGGAAAACGAAAGCGCCGAAGCAGACTTTATTGCAGAAAGCATTCAAGGAATTGCTGCAAAAGAAAGGCTTAACTACGACGATTTTGGGATACTGATAAGAACGAACACGCTTTCTAGACCTATTGAAGAAGCATTTTTACAGGCAAACATCCCCTACACCATGAGCGGTGGAACAAGTTTTTTCCAAAGAAAAGAAATCAAGGATGTTATAAGTTATCTAAGAGTCATTGCAAATCATGATGATGACATCAACCTTTTGAGAATCATCAATACACCAAGGAGAGGAATCGGTCGAAAGACGATAGAAGATATCAATGCGATTGCAAACAAAAGTCATGTTTCGCTATGGGAATCAATTCAAGCACTTTTAAAACCTGACAACACAACTCTCAATGAAAAAACGAAGGCTGACTTACAGTCTTTTATCGATTTGATTGAAACTCAAAGAACGGCAATCCTTTCTGGCGGCGGAAAAAATCTTTCTCTAAAAGTCAGGACGCTAGTCGAAGAAATAAATTACTGGGACTATCTGATTTCGGAATACCAGAGAAGCGAAAAAGCTGCCAGATTCAAGATGATGAATATCGAAAGCCTAATTAAATCGATTGAAACATGGGAAAATAACCCTGATAATTTCGAAACTGGAATTTACGCCTACCTCAACCGGATCACATTGCTATCCAGGGACGACATGGAAGATGAAGGCTTAAAGGGCAAGGTAAACTTGATGACAATCCACGCTTCGAAGGGGCTTGAATTTCCTATCGTTTTTATTGCAGGTTGCGAAGAAGGAATCATTCCACATGCACGATGTTTGGAAGAAGACCCTAAAAACATCGAAGAAGAAAGACGTCTTTTCTACGTTGCTATTACAAGAGCACGCGACAAGCTTTTTATCTCTTCATGCCAAAAACGCAGAAAGATGCAGTCTTTAATAGATTGTGTTCCGTCTCCATTTTTGGATGAAATTCCTGCAAATCTCGTTGAATATCATGAAATTGAAAACGAAGTAACGGACGATCAAGCTTTGGCCATTTTAGCACAGATGAAACAAAAATTTGCCGCAAAATAAGATAGGCACTTTCTACGGATGAACCCGTTTTCCTTCGTATGAGACACTCCACAAAAAAAGTCCTGTAGGTGGGGCTGTAACGCCAGCGCGAGAGCGGTCATGTGAATCTAAGGCCGCCTTAAATTCTTTTTCGCCAAAACCTTTTCCTTCAAACTCAATCAGAGTACCAGTTATCGAGCGAACCATTTTCCACAAAAAAGCATTTGCCGTGATTTCAAAAACAAGCCTTTCTCCTTCAATGAAAAAGTGGGCATCGTATAAATAACGGCATTTCGAAGGACTAGAATCGGCGCTAGAGGCAAAGGTCGTACAGTCAAGTTCTCCTCGCAAGCAAGCTGCCATTTCATTCAAAACTTCGATATTGGGCTTTCTTCTGATTGACCAAATGTAAGGCATTTCATGCGCAAAAGGAGTTTCTGAAGTCGAAATAAAATATCGATAAATCCTGCTCACGGCATTGAATCGTGCACTAAAATCCAATGGAACTTCCTTTGCTTGATGGATTCGAATATCGCGAGGTAAAAGAGAATTCATAGCAGGTATATATTTTTCAACAGGAATCGAATCTATCGGAGAAACAAAATTGGCCGTCTGACCAACAGCATGAACACCTGAATCTGTACGACCAGAACCTTGCAGGGAAACACTTTCCTTGTGAATTTTGGCAAGAACTTTTTCGATTTCTCCTTGGACAGTCCTAACAGGCTCTACCTGGCTTGCACAAGAATCCTGTCTCTGCCATCCGCAAAATGATGTTCCGTCATACGAAAGTGTCAGTAAAATATTTCTCATACTAGCCTTTAGTCGTCGTCATCTTCGATTTCAAGACCGATATTGTGGGCTTCCTTCAATTCTTTTGCAAGAGTGTCGTAAAGATTTCTTGAATGTTCCAAAAGAGGGCCAGGTTTTGCCTTGCTCGTTTTTCCAAATCCGAAAATTCGAGCAATAGAACTTTTGCATGAGGCAAGCTTTTTCATTCTGGCAGGAATATCTTCTTTTTGACCGTATTTGTATTCCAAAAGACAAGACATATAGACGACACCATCATATCCATAGTTTTTATCAAGATCTGGTCCGAAATTCCCTATTTCAGAAATGTTTTCAACATGCTCCATTTCAAGATTCAGAGCTTCAGAATAGAGAAAAGTAGCCTTTTTATAAAAGACATCACGAATGTAGTCATAGTTTCGATCCGGCAAAAGTTTGTTCATATCATCGCACATCCATGCAAGTCGGAGCGAAATAATTGCTTTTTTAATAGTCGGCGAGTAAGAATGTGGCAATTTGTCATAGCACAAAAGAGCCATGTAATAAGCAGCACAACCTTCAAGCAACGTACGATCTTTATTGAAATTCGGATGAGGAAAAATAGCCTCTACGGAATCTTTTCGCTCTTTCCATGAGTTTTCCAACATATGAGCTAACTGAGGTTCATCCATCGTAAGAAAATCATTCCACATCAATGCTGTGTAACACTGAGGACAAACCGCCATCGTATAAATCAAAGGATAGATGACTCCGTATTTTACTGAAGGCTGATAGGTTCTCCTAAGTTCATCTGTCAAATCACCTGATATCAATCTTCCGCCGCCAGAAAGCAATTCTTCCCTTGCAACTTTGTTCTTGCATGCAGGACACTGAATCTTCTGCTTTGCATAAAATGTAATCGAAAGAGGCTTTGAGCCGGAATTCGTAGCTGCCATTATCCGTTTCTCCTTGATTTTTTAGTATCTGATTCAGGTGCACTTTCTTCGACTTTTTCTTGTTCAGCATCGACATCAGTATCATCATTCACATTCTTATCGTTAGTCTTTTCCGACGGTGCTTTTATTACCTTTATTTTCACGTTTACAGGCTCAATTTTTTTAAGTTCAAACTGCTCTGGCAAAATCACATTAAGAGGAAGTTCATACTCACCAGTCTTAAAGATATCAGAACAATCAAGATAAACAGATCTCGGAGAAAAATTGAAATTTTCAAGTTCGTTCTGATTTCCGCTAATCGTCACGCTATATTTTTCATCATTTTTTTCAACGACAAGTGAAGTCGTAAGCCCAAGATAATACAATTCAGAAATCTCGATTTTCTTTTCTTCAATGATTGGAATGATGTTAACGTTAACCGTAAAATCCGTATTTCCGGTAACAGCAAGCTGCGGATTCAAATTCAAAATCTTTGTTTTTTGAGTAAAGGAATTTTTTTTACCTTCAAGATTGATTACGTTAGTTTCAAGATATTCCATTCCATCAACCTGGAGCGAATTTCCTGAAATCTGAACGAGTTCAGGCTCAACCCTAAGGGATTCAACCTTAAAGCCTTTTGCACACTTTCCGGATGTATTAATTCTAACCGGTTTTAAGTCCGTGATTTTTCTGTCCAAATCAAGCTGAATCGACTCAGGAGAAAGCTTTATCTCAAGAGGCTCAATCATTGCGGCCGTTTCTGAAAGCAAAATCTGAACAGGAACTTTATAGGAACCTTCCGTTACGTAAGGAGTCGTATCGATAAAGACATGAAAATCCTTCTCTTGAAGAAGCGAAACTTCAGTTGCCTCACCCCTGAATGAAACCCTTATTTTTTTAGGAAGCGTATTCGTATAAGTTAAATTACCCGTATTTGCAACATCAAGAGGAACCATCAGAACATTTTTATCAAGAGTTGTTATTTTTCCAATCATGTATAAAAGTACTGCAAGAAGAATACAGATGACCTTCGCAGGCCAGTTTTCAATCAAAAATTTCCAAAACCGGTTCGAATCTGTATTGGAGGATTTTTTTACGTTTTTCTTGTTAATCTTTGTCATTGTCAAAATCCTCCGTAATAACATCCCTTGATGAAATTTCAAGATAGCGTTCAAGATCTTCAACCAATTGTTCTCTGGTCAAGTCATAATACAGATGGCCTTCATATGCAAGACTGATTGCGCCGGATTCCTCGGAAACGACAAGAACGATGGCATCGGTTTCTTCTGAAAGGCCGAGAGCGGCACGGTGTCTGGTACCAAAAGTCTTTTTGATATCAAAGTTTTCTGAAAGAGGAAGAAAACATCCTGCAGCAATTAATTTTCCACCCTGAACGATTACAGCACCATCATGCATAGCCGTATCATGCGAAAAAATTGTAAGAAGAAGACTAGAACTCAAATCTGCATTCAAAGGAGTTCCTGTTTCAATCTGTTCCTTGAGGGAATTTCCACGGATAAAAGCAACGAGCATTCCCCTTTTTTGCTTTGAAAGCATTTCGGCAGCAATCAAAACGGAATCGATATAGTTCGTTTTTGCACGGTTTCCTGTTTTAAACCAGTTTCCTTGCCCCATTTTAAGAATTATTTTCCTGAGTTCGGGTTGAAACACGATTGCAAAGGCAACGATAATTCCAGGTGCCATAATTCGTAAAACCCAAAGTACAGTAGAAAGATTTAGTATAATTGCAAGGACATAAATCGCAGCAAAAATAATTACGGCTCGAATGATTTTAAGGCCCTGTGTTCGTACCAAAAGTTGATATCCTTTATAAAGCAAAAAAGCCATCAAACCGATATCAAAAAAAGGTCTGATTACATCGTAAATATCCAACAGTTTGTCGACACTATTCATCAAGAATCCCCGTCAAAACATTAATCATATCGAAAGCCGCATCAACATCATGGACACGGACAATATCTGCTCCTGCAATGATAGAAAAAACATTGGCCGTAATAGTTCCGAACAAGTTATCATCAGCCGTTTTTCCCGTCAGGGCCGAAATCATACTTTTTCTAGAAAGGGCCATCAATGTCAAACAATTTCCATTTCCATAGCCCTTACTGATTTTATCGCAGTTACGCAGTAATTGCAAATTTGATTTTAAATCCTTTCCAAATCCGATTCCGACATCAAATATTATTTTATCTTCGGCAATTCCTTTCGATTTGCAAAAATCAGCGCGTGAATACAGATAATCAGAAACCTCTTTTACGGCATCATCATAGTGCGTGTTCTGCATCATATTTTTACTTGTACCACGTTTATGCATCAAAATCGCAGGAATTCCAGTCTCTGCAACAAAATCAGCCATATCTTCATCATCTTCGAGCGCGGAAATATCATTCAAAATATCAGCACCTGCATTTACGCAACTTTCCATGACGATTTTTTTTCGGGTATCAATCGATATCGGGATGTTCTTATCGTATTTTCGGATACCTTCCACAATCGGGACAAGTCTCTCAATCTCAAGCTGGGAATCAACGTAATCGGCCCCCGGTCGGGAACTTTCAGCGCCTAAATCAAGGATATCTGCACCTTGTTCAATCATCTTCAATGCAGACTCAATTCCTTGATTTTTATCCGATACACGACTTTTGCTGTAAAAAGAATCGTTCGTCGCATTTATAATCCCCATAATCATACAGCACTTATTCGTTTTATAAATTCTATCTTTAAGATTCAAAGTTTTATCTTTCAACATCCAGGACTCCGAAGTCTCAAAGTTTTTGTTGCAAGATAAGAAGAAGAAAGATGGGCTTTTTCAAGGATATCCTCTCTCTTTCCCTGTGAAACAAACCTATTCGGAAAACCACATACGGCCGTAAACTTTCCCGTGTAGGTTCGCTGCAAAAGAGATTCAAGATATGTACCAATTCCACCAATTCGAATTCCGTCTTCCACAAACATGATATATTTATAATCTTTTACGACATCAAGAAAATATTCTTTATCAAGAGGCTTTAAAAACCTGAGGTTATAAATGTCGCATCTTACATCTTTATTACAAAGTATATTCACGGCATCTTTTACTTCAGGGAAAATTCCTCCCGTGCATACAAAAAGAGTGTCGACAGCATCGTGTGCTCGCTTATCTTGAGCAATTTTATCCTGTTCCAGCTTATCGAATGCAAGACTACCGAGCTCGTCGTTTTTTAGTTCCGCATAATGAATTAAAACTCCACGGCCTATCTGAACTGGCTCTGAAAATTCAGGAAGCTCTGACGGACAAATTGCCTTTGGATAGCGAATAACGACAGGCAATTTTTGCTCAACAGCCCAATTCAATGCAAGGTCCAGTTCAACAGAAGATGCCGGAGCCAAAAGAGAAAGATTCGGAACTGGTCGAAGCATCGAAATATCAAAAATCCCCTGGTGAGTTTCGCCGTCATCCTCGACAGGGCCTGAATGATCGAGAACAAAAATTGCCGGTATATTTTGCAAAGCGATATCCTCGACAAGCTGATCGAAAGCTCTTTGCATAAAAGTTGAATAAATTGCCACAACAGGCTTCATTCCGCCGACTGCAAGTCCTCCTGCAAAAGTCACAGCATGCTGTTCGGCAATTCCGACATCGTAAAATCTATCAGGAAAAGCCCTCATAAAAGGCATTAATCCAGTTCCTTTCGTCATTGCAGCAGTTATCGCTATAACCTTTTCATCTTTCGAAGCAACCTTTATCAAAGATTTTGAAAAACTTTCAGTAAATGAAATCGGCTTTTCAGAAACTATAGGTTCTTTCGCAGAAAACTCATCCTTGTTTTCCGGAGAAAGAGCTTTTTCAAGATTAAATGGTCCTATACCATGATATTTTATCGGGTCTTTTTCAGCAGGTTCAAAACCTTTACCTTTTTTTGTTACAACGTGTACAACGACAGGGCGCCTAATTTTTTTCACTCTTTTCAAAACTCTTTCAAGACAAGCACAGTCATGACCATCAATCGGACCTACATATTCAAAGCCCAAATCAACAAAAAGATTGTTTGAAAAAAAGACACCTTTTAATCCGCGTTTAAAACGATAATTAAATTTTTCAAGGCTTTCACCCAAATGTCCTGGAATTTTTTCCAATCCAGATTCAAACTTGTATCTAAAAGACTGATAACGCGCCGACATTGCAAGATTTGAAATATGACGTGAAATCGTTCCTGTATTCCAGCTGATAGACATTTGATTGTCATTCAATACGACAATAAGATCTTTCGCAAGGATTCCGGCATGAGAAAGAGCTTCAAATGCCATTCCTCCGGTCATCGCACCATCGCCAATTACAGCAATGACTTTTCCATCAATATGCTGCATTTTTCGAGCTGTCAAAAGTCCAAGAGCCTGAGAAATCGAAGTCGATGAATGTCCGCAATCAAAAAAATCATGAACACTTTCGCTTTGCTTGGTAAAACCAGAAATTCCATCAGACTGGCGCAAAGTATGAAACTGCTCGTATCGACCAGTCAGGAGTTTATGAGCATAACACTGATGACTCACATCCCAAATTATAGCATCCTTCGGACTATCAAAAACCCTATGCAAAGCAATAGCAAGTTCAACCACACCAAGGTTACTTGAAAGATGTCCGCCATTTTTTGAAACGACATCGATTATTTCCTTGCGTATTTCGGCTGCAAGCTCAGCAACCTCTTTTTGAGAAAGATTTTTTATATCCTGCGGTGATTTTATTTCAGACAGATGCGTAAGACGACTCCTAAGACTACTAACACATAAAAAGAAAAAAGGCCACGAGAAAAGGCAAAACCTAAATCCGTGACCTCTAATTGGCACAATTATTTACTCTTATGCCGATTTCTTCTAAGCTTCTTCTTTCGCTTATGTGTTGCGATTTTTTGTCGCTTTCTTTTTTTTCCACAAGGCACAATAGCACTCCTTAACGAGAATTGTCGTAATTATTGCCGAAAAGGCAAAAATAGTCAAGACCACAAAGGCAAAATCAAACTTTCGACAGCTTTTATATCTCGAGCATCCACACAATGGATATTTGCAGGATTTTTCTCCATATCCAAAAGAGGCTTAAAAAATGCAAGTTGTTTTTTTGCATAATGCCGGCTATTTCGCTGAATCTGCCTTTTTATTTCTGCAAGCCAAACAAGAAAACGCGGAGATTCCGAAAAATCGTGATTGCTCTTTAGAATCCTAAACATTTCATACGGATTTTCACCAGACGTAAAAAATTCCCTGTATCCTATAGCACTCAATCCAGGACAATCCTGTCTTAATTTTTCAGTACCATCGGAATTAAGCAACAAGGAAGAAACTTCTTCGACAAGCCCCTGATTAAACATATTCAAAACACGCTGATTGATTCTTTCGTAAAGTTCTTCCCTATCACGTTCTAGAAAAATAGTCAAAAACTCATACTCACCCCTGGGAACAGAAGGAACTTCGAACGAAGAGAGAGCCTTTCCGCACGAATAATAAATTTCCAAAGCCCTCCCAATCCTATATTTGTCATTTACATGTATTTTTGATGCAGAGTGGGGATCTATCGATTTCAGTTCATCATAAAGTTTTTCCGATCCCTCTTCATTCATCCTTTGTGCAATACGAGACCTTACTTTTTCATCAGCTTCTGGAGTAACAGGAAGACCGAAAATGAAATTCTTGATATAAAAAGATGTTCCACCGCATATCACAGGGATTTTACCGCGGGAATTAATTTCCCTACACTTTTTGTCAGCCAGAACGATAAACTCTCCAGTTCCAAACTGCTCAGCCGGTTCACATATATCAATCAGATGATGAGGAAGATGTTCCAAAAAATCAGCGTCAGGCTTTGCAGTTCCAATCGAAAGCCCACGATAAGCCTGCATGGAATCAGCACTGATAATCTCAGCCTTTCCTGCAAAAAAAGAAGGCGCATTGTCCGAAAACAAGCGCCCTACTATCTCAGTTTTACCTGTAGCTGTCGGGGCAAAAATTACCAAAACGGGAATTTTGCCTTTTACAGATATATTCATGATTATTCTTGTTCGATTCGATACTCAACTTCTTTTGTAAAAAGCTGTTTTGCTGCCAAAGATACAACTTTGCCGTCATTCTCTTCTACTTCTTCGCCATTTACTTTTGAAAGCTGATATGCACGTCTAGAAGCGGCACTTGTAATCTCATAAATATTGTCTTTGAATTCAACCAACTGTTCCAATGGAAAAATCATTCAATCAATCCTCTTTATTAATATTTTTCTAGCATTAAATGTAACAAAAACGAAAAAAAAAGGCAAGTATGCAGAATAAGATCATATCGTTTCTTTTCATTGTCGTACCCAAACGCGAGCTGGCGCAGCGTTTGCGGGAGCATTTTGCAAAGCAATAATGCGACCCATTAAATAAAAGCGACAATGAAAACATAAAAAAGCCTTTCCGAAAT
>JAQYSN010000228.1 GCA_028725265.1 Spirochaetales bacterium
CGCCGTTAGCCATCAGCCTCGATTCAAGTACCTTGTCATCAATATTTCCGCAATAAGGACATCTCATATCTAATTTCCTTAAATTTCTTTTTCTTCATAAAAATATTTTGCAACGATTGGTCTTAAAAAGTAGGCACCTACTGAAGCAATTGCTATTTTTACGATATCACTGATAATATACCATTTGAATCCTAGCAGAGAAAGCACTTTTATTGCAGTCTTGTTGAATTTCAAATCATGGACTCCAAAGTAATGGGCAATTCCGATTACATAAATTAAAACACATCCTCCAAAACACGCTGAAAGGATTTTGTTGAATGAAGTTTTTTCGTCAATTTTTGGGGTTTTTAGAATGTAGCCGATCAGCATGCTGGCGAAAAAATAACCGAGCAAGAATCCTCCAGCATCGCCACTGATGTAGTCAAGGCCGTGTCCTCCATGTGCAAAAACTGGAGCACCCAAGGCTCCTGCTGCAAGAAGTAAGCCTGATATACCTGCGCCTTGCGTTCCGCCCCAAAGTGCGCTGAAAAAGATGCAGAGCATATTTTGAATGACAAAGTAGAATGGAAATCCTTCGACTTTAACTGAAGCCCAGCCAGAAACACAAACTAGGAGAGCGGAACAGATGATTGCGATTGAACGTAACGTCGTTTTACTGATTTTCATCGTCGATTTCATTTTCTTCATACAATTTCTGAATTGCAAGCTGAAGTTCTCGTTCTTCTTTTAACATACGCAAAAATTCTATTATGAAAAAGAAGATTATGAACAGATAAATCGGTGCCATAATCCAATTTCCGTATCTGGAGTAGATTGTGTTGCTTCTTTCGTAAATTGGAACTGTCGTGCTAAGATGTCCTGCTTCAAAAAGTGGCATGTCAGCAATTACATCTCCATTGCAGTTAAGAACAACTGAGTAGCCTGATGTACAACTTCTAATCATTGTAGTTTTGTGTTCAATCGTTCTGAAACTTGAAACAACAAAATGCTGATATTCGGCCGATTTAGTGTTCGACCAAGAGTCATTCGTTATGTTGATGAAAATATCGCTTCCTGTGTTGTAAAGGGCTCTGCAAAGGTCAGGAAAAGCATCTTCAAAGCAGACGGGCGTAGTAAAGTTGATTTCTTCTCCTTTTGCATTTGTTATCGTGAAAAGAACGAAATTTTTTCCTGAAGTCCACCCGTTTGAAAATCCGAAGAGACTTTTTAAAAGTGTTTGAACAATCTTTGTATTTGCGTATGGAATTTCTTCTGCAAAAGGTACTAGATGAATCTTTCCATAAAAATCAACTATCGAGCCATCTTTTCCAAAAAGGACTGCTGCGTTTTGGGCATTATTATCGCCTTTTTCATGGGCAGGTCCTCCAGCCAAAAGAGGCGTTTTCATGTTTTCAAGATAGGTTACGAAAGGAATATTCCTAGGAAAGACTTTATAAATTTTGTCTAATGCGTCTGGAAGCCATCCTAGGGAAAGCACTGATTCATTCCAAATTGCAATGTCGCATCTTTTGCCTTGGGCTTCTAATTCTGCCTTACCTTTTTCCGTTTCGATTATGGAAGTTTCGATATTTTTGATACCGTTAGGTTTCCATGAATCACCGTTATGTTGAACCATAACTACGTTGATTTCCTTTGCGACCTTAGGCTGTTTTTTGTATTCATGAACGCCAAATGCACAACTTACTATAAAGAGTGTCATGCAGTAAACAGCTGTAAGTTTGTACGAGTTTAACGAAATGTCATTTGCCTTAAACTTGTTTACATCCGGCAAGAGTAGGATTCCTTTTGCGACAACAGAGGAGAAGAGTGCCATCAAGTAGGTGATGCCTAAAACTCCTGTTACCGAACAGATTTGTTTGAGCGTGTGCCATTTGTAGCAACTCATAAAAAGAGTTCCCCACGGATAGGCAAGCCATCCAGTCATCTTGAACCATTCGTATATCGTCCAGATTGAGGCAAATCCAAGAATTTGGGTAAAAGGATTTTTGAAACTTGAAACTGAAAATTTTTTGAGCGGATTGTTTTTTTCGGTGTAATAAAAAATTGAATAAAGATAGTTTCCGAAGACGAATCCGAAAAAGTAATATGCTATCGCCGAAGCTCCGAGCGTGAAAATCGCAAAATCTTTAAAATTTCCGAGCCAAAAACTGGATAGCAAGTGTGTAAGGAAAAGCTGCAGACCTGTCAGATGGCCAGCAATTTTGAATGACTTGGAATTGTATAGTGTAATGAAAAGCGGAATCAAGGCAATCATGCCAAGAATTGGAGACCCAAAAGTAAGCAGTTCGTTTGGTGCTGCCAACGTGGTTATCACGGCAGAAAAAACTACATAAAAAACTTGTAAAAATCCATTCATTATATTATCATTTTATCTGATATTTGCGTAAAGTTCAATTATAAAGGTAGGAAATAATATTGACGGAAACACTGGACGCCATTCATTTTAATGAATATGGTGTTAAGAGCGAAGTTATAGCTGAATCTCCACTTAGGATTCATCTTGTCGGTGAACATAGTTGGTTTTTTGGTGATAGAACGCTCGCCGTTGCAGTAAGCAAATACGCAAAACTTTCTTTTTCAAAGAGATCCGATTCTGTCGTAAACTTTTTCTTTTATCAAAACAAAGAACGAAAACATATCAATTTGGGAAATCTGAAAATCCGAAAAGAAGACAAACTTTTGAATATCCTTAAGGCTGTCGTATATGCCTGTCAGACATTGGATTACAATATTTCTGGAATGGATATCACTTTTTCATGCGAGATTCCTCCCCAAGCAGGATTTGGGGTTAGAAACGCTCTTCTTGTTGCTTCAACATTGGGAGTGATGAAACTTTTCGACCTTCCCCTTGAAAACGAACTTGCCCTTAAAATTATGAAAATAGCATGTACGGATTATCTTTCGTTGCCTTATTGGATTTCCGACCTTTACACGGCGCTTTATTCAAAAAAAGGTTCGTGTGTGCTTACGGATTATGCAACAGGTTCTTATGACCTGGTTCCGTTTGATTTTGAAGATTCTGTTCTCGTTCTTACAGATTGCAAGGTTCCACGTATTTCTCTTTGGCAGGAAAATTCGCTCCATATCGAAAAATACAAGAATATGCTTGCTTCTCTTAAGAAAAAAAGGATGGGGCAGATTGTCTATGAAGATTCAATGACGGAAATCAACGAGGTTTTGACAGGTATCACTGAGGAAGAGCGACGAAGGCTTTTGTGTATCATTAAGGAATATCAGAACGTAAATGATGCTGTGCAGGCACTTAGAAACAAGTCATTGAATGCCTTTGTTAAGGTCATCAATCGTTCTCAAGATATCCTAAGGGATTTATTTCAGATTTCGAGTCCTGAAGTTGACTGGTTTTCAAAACGAGTTCAGGAATTTGATGCCGGAAAAATTAATGATTCTTCATCATGTCTTCGAATTACCGGAAAGGGCGATGGTCGATGTACATTTGCCTTTATGAAAAAATCAGATGTTGAAACTTACAGGCAAAAATTGGTAGAGTATGAGAAGATTTTCGGGTTTCATCCAATTGAATATGAAGTAGAAACTGCTGATGGAGCCAGGGCATATTTTTTCGAAAATTAGAAAATGAATTTGGGTGAGGGTTATGGCTGATAAATTTTCTGAAGGAGTTGCGCTTTATAATGCAAGAAAGTACAAGGAAGCTCTTAACTGCTTTTTGAGCGCAGAATGCTCTTCTGATGAGGAAAAAAATAATCTAGCATATTATATTGGACTTTCGCAGTCTCGCTTGGGATATTACGATGATGCTTTGATGTCTCTTGAGCAAGTCGTTACGAATAACTCCGACAAAGACAAGGTCGTTCAATGCACTCTTGCCCTTGCGGTAATCTACAGCCTTACGAATCGTTCCAGAATGGCTCAGTTTGAATTGAGCAAGCTTGAAGAAATGGGAGTAAAAAACTCGCAGACAATGTGCACTCAAGCCTATGTTTCTTGGTTCAGACAGGACGAAGATAAAGCTATCGAAATCTACGAGGAAGTTCTTCGAGATAATCCTGATAACACGACGGCTTTGAATGGTCTAGGCTATATTCTTGCTGATTCTGGCAGGGATTTGACTCGGGCACTTTTTCTTTGCAAGAAAGCGGTTGATTTGAGTCCTGAATATCCGCCTTACTTAGATTCTCTCGGCTGGGTCTATTATCGACTGGGCCTTTATTCAGAGGCCGAAGGTTTTTTGAAACATGCCCTCAAATTTTATCCAGAAAGTGCGGACATAAAAGAACATTTGAAAGAGGTTCGACAAGCAAAATGAAAACTCAATCGAAAAAGCATTTATTATCAGCAATTCTTGCATTATTTTTTATTTTTCAATTTCCTTTGTTTTCTCAGGTAAAAGAACCTTCTGCCGCTGACAGGGGAATGGCATCTGAAGATTTTAGGCGAGGCGTTATTTCTTATTATCGTGGAGCCTACGGTGATGCAATCATGCAGTTTGAAAAGGCTCTTTCTTATTTGCCTGATGAAGGTCAGATTTTGGAATGGCTAGGAAAGTCCTATTTGAAATTTGGTGTAGAAAGCGCAGCCTTGGACCAGTGGAAATATGCAATCGATAATGGGTATGGAGGAATTGTCCTTCAGAATAAATACGAAATCGTTCAAAGCAGAAGAATTGCTTTTGAGCAGTTTTCAAAAGATACACGATATCTTATCGGCGCTAGTTTTCCTGGTGTTATGGACGATACGTTTCTTTTTAGCAAGGTTTTTTCGATTTTGCCGGAAGATGACGGAAGTTTTTGGGCAACGGCCTATGGGTCAAATGAACTTCTGAAATTCGATATCAATGGAGCAATTATCGACAGAACTCAAGGACCATTAAACGGTTTTGATAGACCGATGGATTTGATTCGTTTGTCTAATGGAAATATGGCAATAACCGAAAGCAAGGGTGATAGGATTTCTGTTTTGGATAAAAAAGGTCGCTATCTTTTCAGTTTCGGAGAGTCAGGGATTAAGGACGGTCAATTTCTTGGGCCTCAGTGTATAGCTCAAGGAAATGGTGGAAATCTCTATGTTACTGATTATGGAAACAAGCGAATTTCAGTTTTTACCGAAAACGGTGAATTCCTTTTTAGTTTTCAGGGAAAATTCAAATCTCCGACTGGTATTGCGATAAAAGGCGATTCTATCTATGTAGCTGATGCCGTCGTAGGTGATATTACTATCTATGATTTTGCAGGAAACTATACGGGGCGTCTTTGTAAAGCAGGAACTTTTAAATATCCTGAATCTTTGAGAATTTATGGAAATTCAATGCTGGTTGCAGACAAGAATAAGATTTATTCCGTGGATCTTTCGAATAGCAAGGTTTTTGAAACAGTGAAAATCGGAAACACGCCTTCAAAACTGACATGTGCTGTCGTGGACGTGAACGGAAATCTTATTGCGCCTGATTTTAACGAAAATGAAATAGAAATTCTTTCTAAAATGAATGAACTTGTCGGAGGTTTTTACGTTGATATCATCAGGGTTAATGCTGATACTTTTCCGAATGTTACGGT
>JAQYSN010000229.1 GCA_028725265.1 Spirochaetales bacterium
TATGAAGGGTGTAATCGCACTTGCCGGAGTCGTTTTAAACAAAGGTATCATCCTTATCGACTTTACGAATCTTATCAGGCAAGAAAAGAAAGAACAGGGCATCGAAGAAACAACTGAAAGCCTGAAAGAAACGATTGTTCAAAGCTGTTCAAGCCGAATTCGACCAATTCTTATGACAACTCTTACAACAATGCTTGGTGTAATTCCAATGGCAATGTCGCATGGTGAAGGTGCAGAAATCTATGCTCCGCTTGGACAAGCAATTGCAGGCGGTTTGATAACATCAACAATGATTACACTTTTTATCATTCCTATTCTTTACTTCATGACAGAAAAGAAAAAGGAAAAACGAACATTGAAAGAACTCATTGAACATACGACCAAAATTTACAAAGAAGACAATGAAAGGACTCGAAAGTTCTGGCAAGATATCGTAAATGATACTAAAATTGATTCGAAGCAAAAAGCCAAGAAGGAACCGGTCCTTGAAAAGAAAACTTCCGTAAAAAAAGACACTGAAAAAAAACATTCAGAGAAAAAGCTAAAATCTGAAAAAAAGAAAAACGCTCCAAAGAAAAAAGAGCAAAAAAACGATAACGAAACAAAAGAAACAACAAAAAATGATTCCATGGAGGATACAAATGAAAAATAAAAAGTTGGTTTTAAAATTTGACTTCATAGCAAGATTCGGATTTCTTGCACTCGTATTGATATTGTCTTCGATTGCATTCAGCTGTTCATCCGTCTTTAGCGCAGGATTAAGCGGAAAAGTCGTAGATGCGGAAAGTACATCCAATCCAAAAGCTGGAATTCAGGATGTTGAAGTATATGTTTACACAAAAGAAAAAGCCCGTGATGCTGATTTTGACAGCTGGGACGGAAGTTCTAGATTCAGTCCTACCACAAGCAAATATTACATCGGCCACACGACGACAGATTCAAGCGGAGAATTTAACATCAGCAAAATCGTATGGGAAGCATTTTTTCCAGAATTCGGAAAGACAGCCGACTATGCAGAAGTTTTCATCCTCTTTTATCACGAAAACTTCGGTCTTATAAAAAATTCAAATGTTGCAATGGTAATGAGCGATGCAACAGCAAACAGCGTTTACCAGGAATTGACAAAAATTAGAACGACGACGGTCGTTAATCTTACGGTTACGAATGTCGCAACGAGTAACCCAATAACTGACACGATTTTGGCTACAATCACCGTTCCACAAAATGGAGCAGCAAGCAGAGTTTACGAAGCAACGATAACATCAGGAACCGCTGCAATTCCTGTAACATATCCGCGATACGTAAACGGAGCAGAAAACAAACCAACAATTTCAATTACGCTTGAACAGAACGGCAACGACAAAAAATACAAACAGTGCAAAGATGGAACAAATGGCGACTGGTCATTTTTCACGCCAGGAGAAACTTTCACAATGAACGAGCTTTATGGTGACAGTTGCGATGTAAAAACTTCTATGAAAGCATTCCGAATTGCAGTGCCCGGAGTTTCTGGAACTTACGGCGACACAACTAATGAAGCCAACGACGGAAAAACGATTGAATACTATGTTGGAGGTAGTTCAATTGCAGATTCAACGCTGATAAAATCCACGACAACATACGCTATGACATACAACAATACCGATCAGCAAAAACACGGAAATTTCAATATCGATGCAGAAGGATTTTATTGGGAAACAGGCGATTACTCTGGTAAAACGACATCGACAAAAATTTTCTTCAAAGTCGGTGACGGTGAAACAATGACAGAAGTATCAAGTTCATCAAAATCATCGATAAAATCTGATGAAACAGGAACAATCAATGTAACCTTGAACTAAAAGGTGACCGACTATGAAAAAAGTGAAACTAAGATATATACCGATATTCCTCAGTTTTTTTCTAGCCTGCTCTCTGCCAGTTTTTTCAGAGGAAGAAACGAGCATAATTCAGGCAGAAGAAACTGTGGCAAAAAAAACAAAATCGGATGAGGTGGCAAAACCGAATAAAAAGGCACAATCGAATGAGACTCAATCGAATGAGGCACCTTCCGAAAATACGGAAAATCTTTCTACACGCCAGATTTTGATGCAGAAAATTGATACAAACAACAACGAGCTTAAAAATCTGAGGGAAGAATGTGCACAGGCAATTCTCGACGTCAAAAATGCAAAGGCTGGAATGGGTCCGACTATAGACCTCACAGTTTCTGCAACTTACATGACGAATCCTATGATTGATCCGATTGTGCTCAATGTTGATGAAATGCTGAACTCAATCGATTGGCCTGATGGAATTTCAGCTCCAAGTTCAGGGCAATTCATCACGCTGTATGACGGCATGGAAAAAACTTACTATAATTTCCAGCTCGAAATTACGCAGCCGATTTTCACTTGGGGTAAAATTACAAATGCCATCAAACTTTATGAAGAAGTTGCATTTGTCAAACAGATGCAGATGGCAAGCAAACGAAAGCAAATGGGAACAGAGCTCGACACTCGAATGGTCAGCCTATACTACCTCGAACAGATTCAGAACATGCTCCTTTCGCAAAATGAATATGCTTCTCGACTAGTCCAGATTTGTGAAGATGCCGAGAGAAATGGACTTGTTCTTCACCAAGATACGCTTGAAGCAAAAATAAACGCACAGCAGATTGATATTTCTGCAAAAGGCGTGCAGGAACAATATTCAAACGTGCTTTTGGGAATCCAAAAACTTACGGGAGATACGAAACTTACATTCAAAGATGTAAACGTGGAGCCTAATGAGGAATCATACATGGATTTTGCCAAAAAAGACCGCGCGGAACTAAGGAAAAAAGCCATTTCACAAGAGCAAGATTCATTTACTATGCTCCGTTCTCTTGAAAAGATTTCTGGATATGCAAAGCAAATTGCAAACGCATCCGTTTATTGGAAACCAGACTTTGCACTCCAAGCAACAATTGGTTATGCCGGGAGCAGATTTCCATTTGCAGAAGCAGACTGGTACCGTCAGGATGATTATACGGCAAACTTTACGATTGCCTTCAAAACAACAGTCTGGGATGGCGGTAAAAAACTCAACGAAATCAAACGAAGTGAAAGCCAGCAAAATGTTGCCGCAATCAACTACAATGATGCTGAAAGATCTATACTTCAAACACTGACAGAACAGTTCAATGCCATGGATCTTGCACTTACAAAAATTGAGTACCAGAAACTAAAAATGGAAACACTGGACTCTAAAATACAGCAACAGGAAAAATTGTTTTCTTCAGGCGTCGGTTCCGAGCAAGATTTGCTCCAAGCAAAAATCGACAGAACAACAGCAGAAATCGAATTGCTACAGCAAAAACTTTCGCTCGCAGCTGCTGTGAACACGATAAAGTTTTTAACCGGAGAAAGGTAAAACAATGGACGAGCCGATGCTCGTCCATTGTTTTTTTAAATTTGCTCACTCCGTTGCGCAAATTTGGTTACGAACCCATTAAAATGTTGAAACATTTTAATGGGTTGTGCTAAGAGATTTTTTTCAATTGCTGAATACTCAAAATCATGCTATATTTAACTTAATGGAGGCACGATATGAGTGATAAACAGATTGAATATTCAGTTTTCTGCATAGAAAATATTGCTCAACGGCTTGGAAAATCCGGTGCAGAAGTTTTCAGACTGCTAAATTCCTCAGGGCTACTTCATTCCTATATCATTCCTTCATACGAAGCGTTGCATACCCAGAGCAAACAATACATCGTGGATGAAATTATTTCAGTCCTCAAAGAAAGGAATCTTGTTGCATGAAAGTCTATCATGGCTCAACAGTTGTCGTAGAAAAACCTCTCGCTTCTTATGGTCGAAGCAATCTTGATTTTGGCGAGGGATTTTACACAACAAGTATGCAAAACCAGGCTGAAAAATGGATACAACGTTTTATCGCTCTCGGAAAAAAAGGTATTATCAATATCTACAATTTTGATGATTCCGATATTCAGCAAAAATTTCGCTATAAAAAATTCTTGGAATATAATGAAGAATGGTTGGATTTTGTTCTTGGATGCAGGACTGGTTCCAAAGATTATTTGAAATACGACATCATTGAAGGCGGTATTGCAAATGACAAGGTATTCAATACAATCGAACTTTATTTTTCAAACCTCATAGATAAAAATACGGCTTTGCAAAGGCTAAAATTTGAAAAACCGAATAATCAAATATGCTTCATTAATCAAGAAGTTTTGGATGAAGTTCTTCATTTTGAATCCTACTATGAAGCAAAAGGAACTACAGTATGACTGCGGATGCAACGCTTTTACAAATGAAATATGCCCGCATCATTTCACTCCTTGCAAAACAAGCAAATATTGAAGAAGAAAAAGCCATGGAACTTTTCTACAATTCGAACACTTATATGCTTATGAGCAAGGGCATCAGCGACTTTCACTGTCTGAGTGATACTTACCTTGTTGACGAAATTTTGAATGAGGGTAAGGAGAAATAGACCTCTTACAACGCTTGTCGAACTGTACGAAAAAGAGAATTACTATCCAATATGACCTTCATCTTTTAACGCATATTTTTTCAGCATTTCTTTTGCAATCATATCCATATCAGGATAAACAGTTGCACTTGTAACATTTGCATACTCAAGTTCTTTTATAATGCTTTCCTTTGCTTTTGGCGGAATAACAGCGAAAACAGGGATGCGTTCATTTTCAACGCAAGATTCGTTGTACATATATCTGTACAAATCGAAGGTGTCTACAAACGGAGAATCGTTAGGTTTCATTTTTTCAAAATGCAAATCCCAAGGCTCTAATTCTGAAAAATCTGCATTCATCGTATGCAATCCTCTGTTAAGCCGAGAAACATTCGGTTTTTCGTAGTTCTCGCCTTTTCCTTTATTTATTGTGGACGCATTAAGAATATAATCTGAAAATTGCTCAACAGTTATTCCGAATTTTTTATAAAAATTTCCATCAGGATCAACAAGACAGTTCAAGTTCATAATGGCAAAACAATTCAATTGATGTTGAAAATGCACATTATTATATTTTGGTCTAGCGACAACAGTACGACGAAGTATATCTTTGAGATAAATAAAATCTTCCAATTCTGTAGGATGCTCTTTATGATAATTGATTTCAAGATTCCCAAGAGAAAAATACCGTTCACAAATAGCCGTATTTGCTATAACAGAAACCGTTGAACTGTCATAAGATTTTAAGTTGTCATCGTCATAATCCAGACACCAAAAACTGACCTCACCAAAAGTATCCTTGAAATCAGAATTGCTATCCGTTTCGCAAGCAGCCCACAAAGCCATCAGGGGATTTTCAAGCAAATCAAGACAACGAGACCCCACTTGATAATGTTGCATCAGAACTTCTTCATCAAAAAGAGTTTTGAATGAATCCATTTTTTCATAAAAATGCCTATGAAATTCTTTTTGCAGGATATGTTCTCGCTTTATATTTTTCTCAGTTCGTAGAATAGTAGGAGAATAATCGTAGGCAACATTCCCCTGACCACGATAAAGAAACAAACTTCCGAGTTCTTTATCTTCAAGTTTCAGTCTTTCTTCATTTTGTCGTGAATTTCTTTGAGCAATTTAAAAAAGTCGGCGAGGCAAGTGATTTCGCGGTACTCTGGTGACATTTTTATATCTTTCGCAATCCCCTTACCTTCGACCATTATGGTTCTGGTTACAATACGACCGCTTTCTTCACCGATACCTTTGCGTTCAAGGGCAGATAACTTTGGCATTAGATTATTTCCTTAAAGTCAATACCAGATTTTTTGCAGAAATCTTCTAAATCAAAAGAAACGGTTGGAGGCGTTGTAGGAGTAAAATACTTTTTTTTCCCAAAAACCGTAAGATTTGGAGAATTTTGAAACGCACCTGTTCTGAAGTCCAAATCGTTACATTCAAGGAAAACAACACGAAGTTTATTACAGCCAGCAAACGCATCTTTTTCAAGAGTCAACTTGTTGCATTTTATATGGACACTATCAAGATTTCTGCAATCAACAAAAGCATTGGATTGGATGATAAGGTCACTAGCAGAATTGATTTCGGCAGTTCCGTTCGTGCTATCAAATTTCACAGAAATCAAATCTACGCAAGAATCAAAAGCAAATTCATTTATCTGCTGCAATTCACAAGGCAGAATAACATGTTCAAATTTTGGAATTTTCTCAAACGCCTTTGCCCCAATATATTTTATACCAATGGATTGCCCATTTTTATCTTTCGTCAAATCAACAGTATTGTCCGTTGAGAATATAAAAGAAAAAAGTTTTGTTCCATCCATACACAATTCAGCTGATTCAGTTGAAACTATTATCTTTGCCATTTTACGCACCTTTGTGTCGCTAAATTAATTTCAAAACTTCGTCCAACTTAGTTTGTTTTTGTTGAATTTGCTTCTCTATCGTTGATTGACAGATAAGATCAATTGGCACATATTTATCAGATTTAATTTTTGGTGTTTTTTTTAGCAAATTTTTATACCCACCTTCAGTCAAACCGGAATTCAAGGATAATGCATTTATCAATATTTCTGCATTATGATTCAGTGCCATTTCTATGCCGTCTTCGATATATTTCCAATTATTATTTTCTTTTTTATCCGCAATATCCCCAATACTGCAGAAAGCGATTATTTTCCCATTCCAGACAATAACAGCATGAAAATCTTTTGCATCAGCGCCAACAATATTAAAATAAACTGATTCCGCACCATCAGCCAACAGTTTGTTGTAGACAGCCCAAATTAGCGTAGTTTTGCCTGCATTTTCATCCCCAGATATAGTAATAATTTCCATAACACTCTCTCCTTTCTCTCAAAAAATCTATTTTTTACAGACTTTACAGTCTGCATATTACTTACTCCGCTACATACCTTTCACTATAAAAATAATACGCATAAGCACCTGTAGTATCCTTCAACAAACTTGCGTTTACTTCCGGATCAGACATCGTACCTACCGATGTACCTCCTGTATAATCATAATTTCCTGTCTTATACCAACAACTAGTCGTATCTTCAAAAACAACGCTCGAAAGACTCGTACATTCATAGAAAGCTCCCGCTCCTATACTCGTCACGCTATCAGGGATCGTTACGCTCGAAAGACTTGTACATCCATAGAAAGCATCCGTTTCTATGCTCGTCACGCTATCAGGTATCGTTACACTCGTAAGACTTGTACATCCATAGAAAGCCATGTATCCTATGCTCGTCACGCTGTTCGGTATCGTTACACTCGTAAGACTTGTATACCTGAAAGTATAGTCTCCTATACTCGTCACGCTATCAGGTATCGTTACACTCGTAAGACTTGTACATCCAGAGAAAGCATTTGACAATATTTCCGTAAGCCCTGCAACATGATTCAAATTCAATCCAACTCGTATTGAATTATTGCTTGAGTAAAGGCCTGTTAAGCCTGTTTTTATTGCAGACAAATTATTATTCTGTACTTCACCGACAAGGATTACTTTTCGACATCGTGTCATAGTTTGTATTTTTGTCTGCACATTTGCCATTGTTGCCATAATACAATCGCAACAGTATGTGTAATCGCCTGTTATTTCTTCACTTATATTTCCAGCTTCATCAACATTCTTGATTTTTATACGAACAAAGTCGTTTTCAGTTTTTCCGTTCGGTATTGCAAGCGAATAACTCTGAGGACCAGCAGCCACAGTAACAGAACGATTATCCGCATCAATAGGATTGTCGTTAAATATATACGAAATAACCACATCTTTGACAGGCGCGTCATAAGCATTTTCTGGCTCTGGATTCGACCAAGAAACGATTATGTTCGTTCCGTCACATTCTATTTCAAGATTAGTTACCGCTGCTAACGGTGTTTTGTCTATAGTCTTAACATCGACCTGCTCATACTCATAGCAGCCAGATTCATTGACAACGGCAATATCATAAGAGGCACTTTCGGTTACATAGAAAGTAGAAACCGTTCCGTCGGATGTAAGCGAAAATTCAGTCGCACCTGCGTCATTCAAAAGAGTTTCTGGGTCTACGGCAACATTTTTCGTTCCCTTTTTCCACACGGCTTTCGTAATCTGATAATTGCTCACAGCAGAAACAGTTATAGGTGCGCGATCATTCGTAAGCACGATATTTCCGTTGTCGTTCGGCAAAGTCACCGTCAAAGCAAGATTGCTCTGAACAGGGGCTTTGGTTACGGACTTCCAGGCACTATAATTTCCGCTTTCGTCAATCGCACGCACTTTGAAAATATATTCCGTTCCGTTTGTAAGCCCTGTCGCCATAAAAGTATTTGTTTCAAGTCGCGTCAAATCACTGACTACGACAGGATTGCTCAAATTTCCTGCGGCAGGCATAGAAAAAATTTCTACAGATGTAAAGTCCTCGTCATAAGGATTCACCCATGTAAGCAGGACCTTTTGATGAAATGCTCTTGCAGTAAGGCTTTCAACTTCCCCAGGCGGTGTTGTGTCGCGCAATTTTGTTTTTGCGGTCATCGTTGTTGCAGCAGATTTATTCTGGCTTGTATCCACCGTCACGAACGAAATAGTGTATTCTGTATTATCATTCAAACCTGAAAAATTGGTCGCAGAAGAAGCCCCTGCATTTCCCTGTACGGCCTGCGTAATTACCGCACCGTTCGCATTGTTCTTGACAGATACTTCCGTGCATGAAAAATCAGGATCGCTCGGACTCGTCCAGGAAAGAGTTATAGTATCCGTAGTTGTAGTTACTGAAACATTCGTAACGCTCGATGGCGGTGTCGTATCTTGTTCAATCGCTTCAACGTGTGGACACGCCGTGAACATACTCATCGTAAAAACGGCGCAAATCACACAACAAATAGTCATCATAATAGCTGAAAATCTCTTTTTCATAAGTGTACTCCTCGTTTCACTTTGTGCCAATAGCACATTAAAACAACCTATTTTATAAATTTTATATCGCTTTTGGCAAATTGTCAAATTTTGTAATACGCTGATAGCATATTATTATCTATGGAATTACGAGAACTATTTATTGCAAATTTGAAAAAATACAGGAAAGAGAACGGTTTTTCGCAGATGGCTTTAGCCGAAAAATGCGAAACTTCGGCTAGCTACATCGGCGAAATCGAAATCGGCAAGAAGTTTCCTTCCATAGAAATGATTCAGAAAATATCACAAGCCATGAACATAAAACCCTACAAACTTTTTTTCGATGAAACGGAAGTTCCAGACTCCGTACAGAGATTCACGCAACAAGACAAGCACGAACTGTTAACACGACTCCAATCCGCCGTCGAACAGATCATCACAGAATATTAGCCCACATTTGACATCATTTTTTTCATTCTTTAGTTACTTTTTTTATTTTTTTTCCAAAAATTTTTAACGGATTTTTCGATTTTCTTTCCATAATTAGTATGGAACGCCGTTTGAGGTGCGATTTTAATTTTTGTTTTATAAGAGGTGTATAATGAAAAAAGAAAATGAAGAAAGAGAGTATACTTTCAGACCTTTCGATGAACTGACATTTACGGACGGTTTTATGTTTTATTTGGCTATGCAGGATGAAGAAATTTGCAAGGGCGTCATCGAAAGATTGCTTGGCATCAAAATCAAAAAAATCGAGTACCTGAACACCGAGGAAACAATGAAAGTCGATTACGAATCAAAAAGCATCAGACTCGATGTTTACACTGAAGCAGACAACAAGGTTTACGATGTGGAAGTTCAGACCTACAAAGAGGATGATATTGGTAAAAGATTACGCTATTATCAGAGTGTCATCGACATTGACAACCTAAAGCACGGTCAGCCTTATTCAAAACTGAAAGAATCCATAATTATCTTTATTGCAACAAGGGATTTACTCAAAAAAGGCTTGTCACGCTACACTTTCTCAAACATCTGTCACGAAGACACAAATATAGAATTGAATGACAAAACCTTAAAAGTGATATACAATCTAAAAGGGGACTTTAATAACTTAAAACTAGACGAAAAAGAATTGCTGGAATATATGGCAAACGGCAAATCAAATAACAAGTTCACCGACAAAATTGACGGCATCGTGGCAGAACTAAAAAAGCAGGAAAAATGGAGACGCGAATATATGACATGGGAAATGACTATGCTACAAGTACAAGAAACCGCCAGAAATGAAGGCATATCACAAGGTGCACACGACAAGGCCGTAGAATCCGCACAAAAAATGCTGGCTGCAGGACTTCCTATCGAACAAATCTGCAAATTCGTGGACTTACCTGCAGACGAAGTAAAAGCCCTTCAAAACTAAATTGAATAATCAAGAAACTTGCCATCGGGCAACTCACAATCAAAAGTTTCAACTTTTGATTGTGTACTCACCCAAATTTGCGCAACGAAGTGAGCAAATTTAAAAATTAAAAAGGTTGCCATCTGAAGTGCACCCCAATTATTGGACACTTTAACTAGGCTGATTTTAAGGACTGATTCCTAAATTGTAAAGGGGTCAGTCCTTTT
>JAQYSN010000230.1 GCA_028725265.1 Spirochaetales bacterium
GTTCTTTCCTATGAAGCCGGCGCAGACGGAGTAACATCCGACGAAATCATCGATAAACTTATATCTTTTGTTCCTGTCCCGTAACGAAGGTCTTTTATGAAAAAAGATGCGTTTTTTATCTCGGACAGTACAACTCTTGCAAAAAGTGCAAGTGCATTGCGCTTACGTTCTCGTCTTATCGCAGAAGAAATGAAAAGCGGAAACTTCGCTTCGATTTTTAAAGGACAGGGAATAGAATTTGCAGGCGTTCGTGAATATCTGTTCGGCGATGATGCGCGCACAATCGATTGGAACGTTACGGCCCGAATGGACAGAGCTTATATCAAACAGTACGAAGAAGAAAGAGAGCAGACAGTTTTCCTTATCGTAGACAGATCTCTTTCGATGGAAACAGGTTCTGATACATACACAAGGCTCAACATTGCAACAGAAACAGCGGCTCTACTTTTGCTTGCAGCCCAAAACAATGCATGCCCGGTAGGCACAGTGCTTTTTGACGGAAAGATAACCTTTTCGTGCACGCCAAAAAAAGGTGCAGAAAACACTATGCTTATCCTTACAAAACTTGCTCAAAGAAATCAAAGTGTAACTCAAGGTTCTTGTCTTTCAAACTCAATTCAGGGCGCTGAAAAACTTTTAAAAAAACGATCGATGGTATTCATCATCTCGGATTTTAGGGCACCGGATTATGAAAAAAATTTGGCACGACTTTCCCAAAGGCACGACGTAGTTGCAATTCAAATTGTCGATAACAATGATTCTGAACTTCCGCATATGGGACTTATCTGTATTCATGATCCAGAAACAAAAAGTACCAAGGAATTTGACACACAATCGAAAGAGTTTCAGCAACTTTGGAGAGAGAATAACAAACAGTCTATTTCACGATGGAAATATATGTGTGAACGACATGGCGTTATACCGCTGGTCATTTCAACTACAGATGATCCGGCAATTCGTCTTGCAAGATTTTTTGCAATGAAGGAGAAAATCTAATGCCAGAACAAAAAGTCATTACCGAATCACAAGGAAACCTCTTTATAAGTCCGATAGAATTTTTCTGTGGCGATAAAGTCATCATTTCTTACGATATCAACGTTGATGATGATTTTTCAATCGATATGCTCAATTCCTCAGAGCAAAACGATTTTTTCTATTTTGGCCATGACGAAATTCAATCTTTGATTCCGAACATCAACGACTTAAAAAGCATTTCTATAGAAAGCATTAGCTATTCGCTTAATAAAAACATTTTGAATTTTAAGATCACCTGCACCTTTTGGCAACCAGGCAAAGTTGATATGCCTGAAATAAAAATCAAAACTGAAAATTACATCCTTAATGTACAGTTTCCTCAGATTGAAGTTTCATCAATTCTCGAAAAGACGCATATTTCATCAATCAGAAGCTACAAAGGGCCAGAAATCATTCCTGGAAGTACCTATATCATCTGGGTAAGCGGAATCCTGCTACTCGGATTTCTTGCAGCCATGATAACAATGATTGTTAAGTTTTCCAAAATAAAGCGATTCTACAAGATGCTCAGGCTCAAGCACAGATATAGAAAAAACTACAAGCGTTCTGTTTCAAAAATTAATCTGCTTTCGAAAAATTCAGCAAATCTTTCAGATATGGATTTTTGCGAACGATTGCAGCTTATTCTCAGAGATTTTTTTGCAGTGCGATTTTCGGAAAAAATCTACAATATGACAACGCCTGAAATTACAAAATGGTTTACTGACACATTCGGATCGCTTTTACCTGACAATGCAATGGAAGCAATCGAAAAGTTTTATGCAGTGATGGTTCGCTGCGAATATATACGATTTTCAGGCTATTCGTCAAAGGCTTCAATCCTTTTATGCGATGAACGAAAATCACTTTTGGCTCAAGGACAGGAAATTTTTGATCTTATTGAAAAAGGAATAGTAACAGAATGATAACTTTTGAAAATTATTATGTTCTTCTTTTACTTTTAGGAATTCCTCTTTTTATAGTTCTTTACAAGACAAATATAATCAAAAAAAATGCCCTTCCCGCCCTCTATACAGATTGGCAAGGCGATATCTTCACTTGGAACTCAAAAAAAGTAATTTTCTTTAAATGGATCGTAATTGTCTTTTGTACACTTGCCTATATTTGCGTCGTTATTGCAATGGCAAACCCACGAAACACAAAATACGAAAAACGCTACATTTCACGCGGAACTGAGGTAATGTTCATTTTGGATATAAGTCCTTCTATGGCCGCAATGGACTTGGGAAACAAAGGCCGAATTGACTGTGCAAGAGAAACCATCATGCAAGTCGTAAACTCAATGACGGGAACATCCTTCGGTATAATCGCAATCGGAACTGATGCTGCCTGCGTAATGCCGCCTTCGTTGGATACAAAACTTTTTGAACGCCGTCTTTACAACATCAAACTTGGTGAATTCGGAGATGGAACGGCTCTTGGGGTCGGAATTTCATCGGCCGTCTTCCATCTTGCATCCTCTATGGCACCACAAAAAGTTATCATTTTGATGACAGATGGCGAAAATAATGCCGGCACAATCCACCCCTACACAGCAGCAAAACTTGCAAAAGAAGAAAAAATTCCAATCTACGTAATGGGAATCGGAACTCAGGGAACGGTTCCTATTGAATATACGGACCCAGTTTCAGGAAAAATATTTTCAGGTTTTCTGGATTCAAAATTCGATACAGAATCACTTTCGAAAATCGCCGAAATTACGAACGGCAGTTTTTACGAAATTCAAGATGTCGAAGATTTAACGAACGTAACGAAATCCATTGTTCAAAATGAATCGGTAGTTCCACATTTTTATACAGTTTCTGTGGATACAGATTTTTACCGTGTATTTCTTGCGCTTGCAGAGATTCTAGCAATTTTTGCATGGATGATTGAAACATTATTCTTAAGGAAGTTCTTCTGATGCATTTTGAAAAACCGGAACTTTTATGGACCATTATATTCTCGGTAATTCCCCTCATTCACATGGCAAGAGAATTGTCTCAAGTAAAAAAAACAAAGAAATTTATCTTCAAAACAAAACAGGCTGCCAAGTTAAATGAAAAAAAGTATAAAGTCAGAATTCTTGTAAAAAACATCTTTCTTGCAATTTCCTGTATCAGTATGGCTTTTGCGCTTGCAAATCCGTATTGGGGAACAAAAGTCGTTCCTGTTCAAAAAAACGGAAATTCACTGACCTTGGTTTTTGACGTTTCTTGGAGTATGATGGCAGATGACTGTCAGGATGGAAAAACTCGTCTGGCACAAGCAAAGGCCTACGGACGAGATTTAATTCTGGAAAAAACAAATGGTGTCGACATAGCTTCGATTGCCGTCGTTGCTACAAAAGGAAGTGCCGTAACTCTTGTTCCTCAAACAGAGGACCATAACGAAGCCCTTTCCCTAATAGAAGCCTTAAATCCAGGAATGTTCTCTACCACAGGGTCTAATATTGCAAAAGGAATTGAAGAAGCAATACTGACTTTTCCAGCAAATCAGGCAAGGCAAAACACTATCGTCGTTTTTACTGATGCAGGGGAAACCGACGGTTCTATCGAAAAGGCGATAATACAAGCAGCTAGTCACGGAATCAATGTGTTTATCGTTGGTTTTGGAAGCAGTGCAGGAACTGATATATTTATCGGTAATGATTTTGTTACAAATTTTAAAATCTTCAATGCAGAAAATCAGGAAAATCTTGAAATAGAGCGACTTCAAAATCTTGAAAAGCAAAAAATTGCAAGCAAAACCCCTGTTTCCGTGCATACGAAACTTGAAAGTGAAAAAATTCAACGCACGATCGAAGATTTGAAAAGTAAGACATCTTTCCCAAAAATCAAAATTGAATATTTAGACGGAAATTCAGAAATTGAAAAAGCAACACTCATCTCGTTCATCTACCGGGATTCGGACAGCAATGCAGAAAAATCGCAACTGCTCGGTTACGAAACCAAAAACGTCTCGCATCATACTTTCTTTATAGCGCTGTCCTTCTGCTTTGCATTGGTAGGAATATTTTTCGGTTACTTTACAATGCCAATTTTCAAAAGTGCAGCCCTTATAATTTTCTTAATTTCAGTAAACTCTTGTTCTGCCACAATTGAACAAGAAACATACATTCTACAAGGCTCATTTTTCTGGCATCAGGGCAATTACCAGAAAGCCGAAATCAAGTTTTTAGAGACTCTTTCGCAGGCAAATAACAGCAACAATAAGCTGCTTGAGCAATATGCAATTTTAGGATTGGGCTCATCGTACGCAATGCAAAATGAAGAAATTGCAGCCTACTCCCGTCTGACTTCAATCAGCGAAGATTCTCCAGATGCGATAAAATTTTCATCAAACTATAACATGGGAGTCTTGGCCTTTTCTCAAGGCGATTACAAACAAGCAACGGAATATTTCAAAAAAGCACTCTTGATTGATTCAACTTCTGTTGATGCGAAAATCAACTATGAACTTTCGCTAAAACAAGAGCAAAAAGAAATTCAAGGTTCCGGAAACAGGGAAAAAACGGCATCGGCTGCACAAAAGACGGTTCTGAAAGATACGCTTTTTTCAATTATCAGGGAGAATGATCAAAACATATGGAAAAATCATCAAAAAGAACAAAGTCCTCAAAATTCATTGGACTATTGATATTTTTTTCACTGATTTTATTTTCGAATCAGAGCATTTTTGCACATTATTATTCCAGGTATGTTTTTAAGCCGACGGAAGAATATGTTTTTCAAGGAGAGGAAACTGTTTTTGAAACAACAATTCCTAATCTGCGTCCTGTTGATATTCAGGTCACGGCACAAAATCTTCCTGATAAAGTAACGTTTATTGCATCTGACAAGACGGAAATTTTCAACGAAGCCGGTGTTCGATGTACACGCGTCAGAATCATCTATCGTTTTGATGAAATCGGTTTTTTCAGGATGCCTCCAATTGCTTCCCGAATTCGTTACGGTGCCTACACCTTGACGGTCGCAAACGTAAACGTACTGCATAATCCACAGACGATTCAACCCCTCGTAAAATTTGAGCGCATGGACGATGGAAAAACAGTGTATTCGGTTGGTGAAAAGATTCCTCTTATGCTCACGGTATCTTTTGCATCAAAAATCGAAAGCTTTCATGCAACAGTTCTTGAAAACTCTGCAATCTGCAAAGTTACTGATGAATTTCCGCTTCCAGTAACGATTGGAAGCTTTACAGACGAGCCTTTTGCTGTCGCACAATTTAATTTTATACCACTTGAAGAAGGTATCGTGCAGGTTCCTCAAGTAAACGTCAAAGTTCAAACTTGGAAAGAGGTTGATAAAATCGTAAGTTCGGAGCCGATGGAGTTTTTTATCAAAAAAGTTGTACCCGAAAAAAATACGCAAATTCAAGATAAGCCATCTGTAACTACCGATAAATTTAACAAAAAGACCGAAATTACATTGACTGAGAAAGAAATTCTGGCTCGAAATGAAAAAATTCAAAAAATCGCCGAGCTTAGAGCTGCTGAGAAAAAGCATCTTTTTAACTCATCTTACAAAAAAAACAGGGTAGCATTAGAGCAGGAAATCGGAATTTCTAAGACCGAAAATGAACTTTCTTTCGGAAATCTTTACATATTTTTGTTTCTTTTTTTGGTTTCAGTTGTTACATTAATTGTATCAATAGTTTTCAAAAAAAAGGCGCTGATTATCATAATGACGATTCTTGCGTTCTTGATTTTGATTGGAGTTTTGATTTTTACGATTTGTGCTGGCAAAGATTATGCGATTCTTTTGGAAGAAAAGATTTATCTTGTTCCTGAAGAAATTTCGAATATCTATTTTTCTTTAAAACCAGGCACTAGAGTCCAGGTAAAAGGAATAACGACAGACTGGATTTTCATAACTTATGGTGAAAATTCTGCTGGCTGGGTAAAAAGTGAAAACCTTATTTTGCTGAAATAGGAGCTGTAATTGGAAGATTTATATAAGATTCTTGGAGTGGAAAAAACTGCAAC
>JAQYSN010000231.1 GCA_028725265.1 Spirochaetales bacterium
AAAAATATCTTTTTGCATATCAAAACTGCACAAGCTGTAAGTGTCCTTGTGGACATCGATTCCGACATAAATTATACTTTCCATTGGTGGGTCTCCTTTGTTTGCGGTAACTCGGCCGCTTGTTTTTATTTAAGTTTGCCGGAAATCCGCGGTTTTTAAAATCGCGAGGCTCACCATATTGTATGTTATGCTGACGCCCGCTACTTGAGGCACAGAGGAGAAAGAAATATGAAGAAAATAGGTCTTGTAGGTGGAACTGGGCCAGAATCAACTTTGATGTATTACAAGGAGTTGAACAGCCGAATTGATAAACTGACAAACAATAAGCAGATGCCAGATATTGCCATTGAGAGCGTGAATTTTCGCAGAGCATGGGATTACGTTTCTAATCAGAAATATGATTCATTAGCTGATTATTTGTCTGAAAAAATTGAAAACCTAAAGGCAACCGGCGCGGAAGTAATCGCATTAACCGCTGCAACAATGCATATTGTCTATGAACAGATTGTTCAGAAAACAAGTGTAAATCTGGTAAGTATTCCTAAATCAGTTTGCGAAGAAATCAAGAAAAAAGGTTATAAAAAAGTCGGTCTATTAGGCACAATCTTCACTATGGAACAAGATTATATGAAAAAAGATTTGATTGAATCAGGCATAGAAGTGTATGTTCCTGAAAAATCAGACCGAGAACTTGTTGCGAAACGAATCTATGAAGAGCTGGAAGCAGGAACAGTCAAGGAATCAACTCTAAAAGAATTCATTGTCATAATAGAAAAAATGAAAAAAGAACAAGGAATTGAAGCTCTGATTCTAGGTTGCACGGAACTTCCTCTTCTTTTGAATAAAAATAACTGTCCTGTAGATTGTCTTGACTGTATAGAAATTCATCTTCAAAATTTGATTGAATTGGCAGAAATCTAAGGCAAAACTGCATTCTGTATTTTATGATTGACAATAATTGTATATACAATTCATAATATACACAGGGTTATAAAATGACATTTGAGTGGGATGAAGAAAAAGAAAGGCATAACATTCAAGCTCACGATGGAATCACTTTTTCATATGCAGCCAGGGTCTTTCTAGATTCAAAACGCATAGAAAAAATTGATGAAAACCATTCTGACATAGAAGAACGTTATAATGTAATTGGCCTTGTAGAAAGAGTTTTATTTGTAGTTTACACAGAACGTGGAAATGACAATATAAGAATTATTTCTGCACGTAGAGCAACGCCTAAAGAGGAGAAGGAATACTATGAAAACTATGACATTAGATGATTTATTGAAAAATCCACTTACAGAAAACGATAAAAAAATCATAGCAAATGCTCGTCCAATTGCTACAGAAGATTGTCCGGAACAAACAGATGAGCAGTTAAAACAATTCAAACCCTGGTACGAAGTTCATCCAAAAGGAAACGATATTTATAAAGTTTCTGTAAAGAAAACTGCAATAAGTCTCAGAATAGATAATGATGTTCTTGCTGCATTAAAAGCAACAGGAAAAGGCTATCAATCAAGAATAAATAATATTTTACGAAAAGCAGTTCTTGGATAAAAATCACATAACAAAGATTCCATTTCTAAAGAATATATAGTTTATCAAAATGAGAAACTTGAATCACAATCATCTGATAAGGGATTATAGTTTTGAGGTTGTTGAATTTGGAGTTTTTTGCAGAGATGATACAAAAAAACTTGATATTTTCAATCTTGTATTGAGTGAAAAGTAAAATAACCCCTAACAAAAACAGCTGGAATTTTACAAAGATTGGAAAGATAGAGAATGTAAATCAAAATGATTTGAAAAAGATTTTGGGTTCGGCAAATATGGAAAAAAATTATTTTACGAGGCTCAGATATATCTGATCTGCAAGGCCAAAACCTGCATTTTTAGTCATCGCGACCGAAAGTTCATCATACATCATATCTTCGTACATTTTGCCAGCATAACCATCATTTCCGACAAGACCAGATTTCTGGACAGTCTGTCTCATTGAAGAAAGCATCATTTTTACGAAGAAATTTTCCAACTCCATTGATTTTTCATAAAGTTTGCTAGTTCGGTCTATATTCCCTTTCACAGAAGAAGCTGTAGCACTATTTGCAGCAAATCCTAATGGCTTTGAATTTTTGTCAGCCTCGGTTGATTTTTCATTGAGTAAAGAAGAGGTATAATCACCATTAAGACGACCAGCATCTGCAACCTGATTTGAAGAAACGCCTCGAGTCGCATTATCCAAAAGACGCTGAAATTCACTAACCTTACTTTCAGTCCCATTTCCCGTAATCGAAGAATAACTTCCTGCCAAAGGATTAGTACCTAACGTCATTGTGTTCATCTGTGCCATCTGTGAAATAGTCATTTTAATACCTCTATTTAAATTTTCGGATTTCTACAGAAAGTCTTTAGCATTAAAAAGAAAAACATAAGTAAGGAGGAAGGATTTTCGAAAAGTTTTAGTATAATGTCATATTTTAGATAAAATATCATGACATTTTTTATAGTATTAAAAAAAATATGACATCAAATTTGACAAGCATATCATATTTAATGTCATATTTTATCACAAATTATGACAATTTTGTCATAATTTAAGTAAAAATGTCATAATTTATTTTTTTTACGTCTAGATGCAACTAGTTATTTTATCTTTTGAGATTTACAGCACTAGAAAGCATGGCATCGCTTGTCTGAATTGCCTTTGAATTAAATTCGTAGGCTCGCTGAGCGACAATCATCTGTACCATTTCATTTACAACGCTGACATTGGACATTTCCAAAAAACGTTGTTTAGTAACGCCCATTCCTTCAAAGCCAGGTCGTGAAGCAATCGCATCTCCACTGGCATTTGTCACTGTATAAAGATTATCGCCATTTGCACTAAGTCCTACAGGATTTGCAAAACGATAAAGCTCCATTTGCCCTACTTCTAGGATGTCGTTAGAACCTGCAACCTTAACTGTCACGCGTCCGTCATCACTAATATTAAGAGAATTGATATCAAAATTTTCAGGCAGAATTATCTCTGGCATAAGACGTAATCCATTTGCATTTACCAGCTGGCCATTCATATCAACCTTAAAAGAGCCGTCTCTTGTGTAGGCATAACTTCCATCATATTTTTGAACGCGGAAGAAGCCCTCGCCTACGATTGCCAAGTCTGTCGTATTGTCAGTGTTCTGGAGACTTCCTTGATTAAACATTCGCTGGGTCGAAGAAACTTTAACACCAGTTCCCATCTGAACTCCAACTGGAGTAACTGTATCTTCAGTAGCAGGAGTTCCAGCAGTTTTCATTGTCTGATAAAGCAAATCTTCAAATTCTGCTCGCTGCTTTTTGTATCCTGTCGTATTTACGTTTGAAAGGTTATTTGAAATAACGTCAATATTTGTTTGCTGACCGTTCATCCCGGTAGCTGCTGTCCATAAACTTCTTACCATCTGCTACTCCTTATCTTGCAACTGCAACTTTAGACCACAACGTGCTCATCATCGTATCTTCAGCCTGAATTGTTTTCTGATTGGCTTCGTAAGCACGGTTTACTTCAATCATCTGAACCATTTCGTTTACTACATTCACGTTTGAAGTTTCGATGTAGCCCTGAACAACAGAAGGTCTATCGTCACCTTCCGCTACATAAGCATTGCCTGAAGTTTGGGTCGGTGAATAAAGGCTTGATCCAAGCTTATTCAAATATCTTTCATTATCGAATCGAACAAGTTTAATTCTGTCGATTTCGCTCATATCTTCTGCAGAATAAATGATTCCATCCTGATTGATAGTAAATTTTGTATCACCAACCTGAATAGGTCCATTTTCTCCCATCAGTCTGTATCCGTCTTTAGTTTCGAGGAAACCTTCTTTTCCAATCATGAAATTTCCGTTTCGTGTATAGCGTTCACCATGAGCTGTTTCTACAGCAAAAAAACCTTCTCCGCTTAAAGCCATGTCAGTCGTCGAATCAGTCTGCTTAAAAGAGCCTTGCTCAAAAATTGTGTAGATTTCATTAGTTTCAACGCCAAGTCCGATTTTTCCGATTACAGGAGCAACATCATAAGAACCAAAACTGTTCACGCCCTCACCGTCATCACGCATTCTTCTTAAAAGAAGTTCAGGAAAAGATTTGCTTACAGCAACGTCCTTTTTATAACCTGTCGTATCAACATTAGCTAAGTTATTGGATATTGCATCCAATCGATACTGCTGCGCATTCATTCCGCTTGCGCCTGTGTACCATCCTCTAACCATATTTTACCCCCAATATTTATAGCCCACCCGGCTTTACTTAATTATCGGTAGATTAAATATGGTGCTTTAGAAGAAAAATTTATTCTGAGTTTGTATTTTCATCCTAAGAAACCGATATAAGAAACCAATAATTAAAAAAATAAATTTGCGTTATTCAAAAATATGACATATACTTTTTTTATAGGAAATGAAAAATCGCTTTCTAACAAACGAATGCGGTACTTTTTTTTGGAGGCTTTATGAAGGTTTTATCATTGATACTTGGAGGCGGAAAAGGAACTCGTCTATACCCATTGACAAAGGAGCGCTCTAAACCGGCCGTTCCATTTGCAGGAAAATATAGAATCGTAGATATTCCTATTTCTAACTGTATTAACTCTGGATTTGAACAGATTTATATTTTGACACAGTTCAACTCTGCGTCATTGAATATGCATATAAGCAATTCATATAACTTTGACCGATTCAGCCGGGGTTTCGTAGAAATTCTTGCTGCTGAACAGACTTTTGAACATACAAGTTGGTATGAAGGAACAGCTGATGCCGTTCGAAAGAACTTCATCCACTTTAAAACACAAAAACCTACTCACTACATTATCCTTTCTGGTGATCAGCTTTTCAAGATGGATTTGGACGCTTACATGAAGCAGCACATCGAATCTGGCGCTGACATCACAATTGCAACGACAAAAGTAAGTCGCCGAGAAGCAACTGAATTCGGTATCATGCGAATCGATGAAAACAACAAAATCGTAGACTTCATCGAAAAACCTGCAGCTGACAAGGATATTTCTGACTGGCGAATTACAGAAAATGTTCAACTTAACAGTCACGGCGAAAAATGTGAATACCTTGCTTCAATGGGTATCTACATCTTCAATGCCGATACGATGGAAAAAGCTTTGGATAACAACTACACTGACTTCGGTAAAGAAGTTATTCCAGAGCAGTTGAAAAAATCTAAGGTAAATGCCTATATCTATGACGGATACTGGTCTGATATCGGAACAATTCAGAGCTACTATGAAGAAGCTATCAACCTTACGACAGATAGTCCTAAAGTTGACTTCTATAATGAAGCTTCTCCAATATACACTCATGCACGAAACCTTCCAACCACAAAGATTATGAATACAGTACTTACCGAAGTAAATACTGCAGAAGGATGTATCATCAAAAATTCAAAGATTACAAGTTCTGTAATCGGTATACGTTCTGTAATCAGAGACAACTGTGAACTCGAAGGTGTTCTTTTGATGGGTGCCGACTATTACGAAAATGATGAGCAGATTAAAGAAAATGAAGCCAAAAAGATTCCAAGTCTTGGTATCGGAAAGAACTGCAAAATCAAGAAAGCCATTATCGACAAGAACGCACGAATCGGAGATAACTGCTCTATCGGTATGAATCCAGGTGCTCTCAAAGACGGCAACTATGATAACTACTCTATTTCAGATGGAATTATCGTTATCAACAAGAATGCCGTTTTGCCAGCAGGAACTGTAATTTAAACTTCGGATTCACGCAATTATTGCAACCAAAAAAGTCGCCCAATTGGTGCACTTCACTTCAAGTGCACTTCATTGGACGACTTTTTTTTATGTACAGAAAAATCTGTGATAATCTGTGCGCATCAGTGACTAATTATTTTATTCTCAAGAAGGCATCCTTGAAATTTCCTCTCAAGCGAGCGAGTACAACCTCGTATTCATCATCATTGAGCGGACCAACTAAAACCTGATAAGAACTGTCACCCCTGCTCAAGAGTTTTACAGGATATTTTTCACCGTATTTTCCGATTACATTCTCAAGGCCATCTTCGTTTGCCATGGTAGAAACCTGGACGTAATAAGTCTTTGATTTAATCTCGCGGCTCAAAGGAAGATTTCCAAATGAGTCGTATATAATATTTTTGTGTCTAATGTCAAAACTTGCATCTTCAGGAATTTCTTCCTCGATTTTTTCATTTTCTGCAACTTCAACAGGCTCTACCTTAGAAACTGGCTCTTCTGCAATTTCGTTTTCTATTTCAGATTCTGAACTTTCATTATTTTCAACGCTTGTTTCGACATCAACATTTTCGCCCATCAACTGTTCGAAAACGCCTTTAGCGTCGCTTCCTTCTTCCAAAACAACAGGTTCTGGATAAACAGGTTCGACTTCTTCAAGCACGACGATAACTTCTTCGTTTTCAGAACTAAACGGAACTTCTGCAAGTTCGATTTCATCTTCAACAGGCTTTACAAAATCCTTAAGGTTTTCATCAGGAATTTCTTCAACGTAATCAGCTGCGAGTTCAGTATTTTCATCATCAACCAAATCTACAAAATCGATTACTTCAGCCTCATCGTATGATTGAATATCTGCAAGTTCCTGTTCTACAGGAAGGTCTTCAACAACTTCGATTTTATCTTCGTCTTCTACTGCTGGCACATCTGCAAGTTCAACTTCCTCGGCTACAGGGGCAAAAACATCTTCCGTTTCTTCAATTTCAACAATCTCATCCTTTGCAACAGTTTCTTCCTCATAAGGAATCAATTCTTCGGACGGCTCCTCATCAATTTCTACAAGCTCAATTGATTCTTCTTCGACTTTTTCTTCAGGAATGAGGATATCCTGCGCAACTTCATCGACTAAATCAAATTCTTCAGCAGGAGCTTCTTCAACAGGTATTTCTTCGCCAATTTCTGTAGCAATTTCTTCAATTTCTGGAGCTTCTTCGATATCTGGAGCTTCTTCAGTCTTAGCAATTTCTTCAATTTCTGGAGCTTCTTCAGTCTTGGCAACTTCTTCTGCTGAAACTTCTTCGATATCTGGAGTTTTTTCAGTTTCAGCAATTTCCTCAGAAATCTCTTCTTCTGCAACAGGTTCTGTTAGTGTTTCCTCAGCGATTTCTTCAGTTGAAGTATCTTCTTCTGGCTGAATTTCTTCGATTACAGGCTCTTCTACAGGCTCTTCAATTTTCTGTCTTTTTGAATTCTTTTTATTTGCAATATTCTTTTCGATATTTCCAGGCAAAACTTCGCTCGATCTGTCAGGGTCTACGACATTTGAATTTGACTCTGCTTTTTTCGAATTTTTAGTCATAAGCGATTTTTCGTAAGGGACAGCGACCTTCTTCTGAACGTTAACATAGATGTCTTTTCCCTTTTCAATCTGAAGTTTTTCAGCAGCTTCAGGTGAAATTAAAATTGCGACGCCTTCAGAAGCATCTTGTGTTCCGAGGATTAAAACTTCTGCAGTAAGGCCATTAATATGGTTCGTTACAACGACTGTATCTCCAGGAAGATATCCAGGTGCTTTTCCATAATAACCGCCTGAAGGAAAAACGTTATTTGCGGCAACAGCTACCCGTCCGTCCAAAGAAGGATTAACGGAAAGCGCAAAAACAGCGCCTGTCAAAATCAAAAGTGCAACACCTAAACTAAGTTTTTTCATATTGATATGCCTCCCTACCAATCCATAACATCATTTATGCTGGAATAAATTTTTCCGGCAACCTGAAGACCAAATTTTATTGCATCTGCTTCAGAATTCGTCGTTTTTTCCCTAGGATATTCATGTCCGTGATTTTTTACCAAAAGAGATTCTATTTCCTTTACCTGCCAATCAGCTTCTAAAATCTGATTCGTTTCTGGATTAAAGTGCAATCTAATAATGGCAAGATAATCAAAATATCCATATCGGCAAGATTTTATTGCAAGACCTTCATCGCTTGTAATGTCCGTCGCAAGACTGATTTTCTCCGTAGATACGATGAATCCTGCATTAAACATATAATCGATAACTGAATCAAGGAAAACCTGTACGTTTTCAGCCGCTTCTTCAGGAATGTTTCCGCCATTGTCAATCTGATTAATCAGAATGTTCAAGGTGTTTGCATGAAGGATTCCAGTTGAGAATACTAAAATAAGCAATAAAAAACATAATTGGATTTTTTTCATTTTAATCTCTTTCTTTATAATTCATCGGTAAATAATACAAAGTCATTAGTGAAAAATGAAAAAATTAGACATTGTTGCCCGTACCCTCATAATGTGATATATTTAACAAAATGAATAACAGTGAAAAAGGCATTTATATAATCGGAGCCGGATTTGCCGGTCAGATGATTGCTCGCGAACTTAAAGAAAAAAAAGTTTTTGGTAACGTAATTTCTTTTCTTGATGATAATAAAGACTTAATCGGAACCACAATTGACGGAATTCCAGTACTTGGTCCTATCAACAATCTTACGACTTTTTTGCTTCACTCCGAAACTGATGAAGCAATCATCGCAATTCCTTCTGCAAAACAAGAAAGAATCAAAGAAATCTACGAGATTCTTTCAAAAGCGAATTTTTCTTCTATAAAAATTGTTCCGGGAATCTCTCAGATTATTGACGGTAAAGCACACCTCATTCAAACACGAGAAATCAATCCGCTTGATATTCTTGGAAGGAAAGCTGTCGTCATAAGCCTTAAGGAAAGCCTTTCTTACCTGCGAGGAAAACGTGTTTTGATAACAGGAGCCGGAGGTTCAATCGGTTCAGAACTTGCACGACAGCTTCTTTCAGGAGGGGCTGAACGACTTTACCTTTTCGGTCACGGCGAAAATTCGATTTACCAGATAGACAAGGAACTTCGACTTTTGCAAAAAGAAGGTGTCGGCGAAAAAGCAACAATCGTGCCTGTAATCGGAGAGCTCAAAGACAAAAACTACATGCACTACATCATGAAAAAACTTAAGTGCGATGCTGTCTTCCACTGTGCAGCTTACAAGCACGTACCGCTTATGGAAGAAAACCCTGTTGCCTCAATTGAAAATAACGTATTCGGCACAAAAAACCTTCTCGATGCCTGCATAGAAAACGGCGTAAAAAAATTCGTCCTGATATCAACAGACAAAGCCGTAAATCCTGTAAGCGTATACGGCGTTTCAAAAATGCTTTGCGAAAAACTTGTCATAAAAACAGCTATGAAAGTTTCTTCACAAACTGAGGATGCCAGATACATGTTCGTTCGTTTCGGAAACGTAATGGGTTCCAGAGGCTCAATTCTCCCGCTTTTTGCCGAACAGCTTAAAACAGGAGGTCCTTTGACGGTAACGGACGCAAATGTAAAACGATATTTCATGACAATTCCCGAAGCTTGTTCTTTAGTATTGCAGACAGGCGGTGTCGGAGAAAACGGCAAATCATACCTTTTGGACATGGGTGAACCAATCAAAATTCTAGACCTTGCAGAACAGATTATAAAACTCAATGGATTCGTTCCTTACAAGGATATCGGAATTTCGTTTATCGGTCTTAGGAAGGGGGAACGGATGGATGAGCCTCTTTGGACAAAGGAAGAAAACCCAACTCCGACCCAATACGACAAAATTCTTCAGCTCAAAAATGATGATGAATCAAAACTTAAAAAATGGGACGAGTTGATTAAAAAGCTCAAGCCTATATGTTTCTATGATGAAAATTTTTCTGAAATCTACAGAAATCGTGATATACTTATAAAAATGCTTTGTGATTCTGTACCATCACTGAAAGAGTTTTATGAGGAAAACAATTGATATGCCATCTGATAAAATAGATTTTGTACCATTTTCCGTTCCTTCAATCGGAAAAGAAGAAGAAAATGCAGTTTTAAATGTTTTGCGATCGGGATGGCTCACGACAGGGAAAATAACCCTGGAATTCGAAAAAATGTTTGCGGAAAAGCTCGGAGCAAAATTTGCACTTGCAGTAAACAGTGCAACAAGCGGTCTCATTCTTGCAATGGAGGCACTCGGAATCACCAAGGGAACAAAGATTCTTACAACACCTTACACGTTCATTTCAACGGCAACAGCTGCAAGCCACCTGGGAGCACAAATCGAATACGCTGATATTGAAAAAGATTCTTACAGCATAGATTCTGTAAAAATCGAAGAAAAGCTTTCGAAAGACAAAAACATCAAAGTTGTAGTTCCTGTTCATATTGCTGGAAATCCGTGTAATATGAAAGAAATATGCAGAATAGCAAAAAAATATGGAGTTTCAGTTCTTGAAGATTGCGCACATGCTTTTCCGAGCAAAACAAAAGAAGGTTTTTGCGGAACATTGGGCGACATCGGTGTATTTTCTTTCTATGCAACAAAAACGATGACAACAGCAGAAGGTGGAATGATTGTCACAAACGATGAAAAACTAGCTTCCAGAATCAAAAAAATGAGGCTCCATGGAATAGACCGTGACGTTTGGAATCGATATACAGATAAAAAGGCCAGTTGGCTTTACGATGTGGTTGAGCCGGGATTCAAGTGCAATCTGCCAGACCTGCTTTCTGCAATGGGAATTGAGCAACTCAAAAAAAGCGATTTATTTCTTAAAAAAAGAATATCTATAATTAAAAAGTATAACGAAGCATTTGCAAAACATGATTGCTTTATTCTCCCCCCTGATAATGAAGGAAATGCATGGCATTTATATCTATTGGGGCTGAACTTCGAAAAACTCAACTGCACAAGGGATGAATTTGCTTCAGAACTTCAGAAAAATGGGCTTGGAATTTCCATGCATTTTATTCCGCACTATCATTTTTCAATATGGGAACATAATGATAATCTTTTGGGCGATTTAACGAAGGCTGACGAAGGCTTTTGTGAAAAAAAATTTCCGAACTGCGAAAAACACTTTTTAAGGACAGTCACTCTTCCGCTTTGGCCTGATATGATGGACGAGATGGTCCAGAAAGTTATAGAGGTTGTAATCCAGACAGGAAAGAAATATGCAAACTAAGACAAAAAAAGAAAAAGAACAAACGTACAATATTGTCTCACAACGAAGTTTTTATTCAGATTTGTCTGATACCGAAATGGATTATGCCATTTTAATTCGAAGTCCAATCAGCAAGGGCACAATCCGTGAAATCACCTGTCCGAATCTTCCTGAAGGATACCATCTGATTACAGCAAAGGATATTCCAGGCAGTAACGAGTTTACGGCAAACGACGTAACAGTCCAGGCTCTAGGCTTTGAAAAAATTTCATACAAGGGTGAACCAATCGCAATCCTTACAGGTCCTGATGAAACACTACTGAATGATCTTATAAATGAAGTTGAAATAAAATATACGACCTCAATCGAAACTGAAGAAAATCAAATTGAAAAGCATAAAATTTTTGCTTCAAGACAGATTTTTTACGGAGAAAGCGAAATGCTTTACTTGCAATCCGCACTCCAGTTGAGGAAATCCTATGTTTCGGAGCTACAAATAGCAAAATCAAGCGAAAACATCGGAGCTTTCTGTGACTATTCAAAGCGAAGCCTTAAAGTTTACGCACCGACATGTTGGCCTACCCAGCTGATTGATTCAATCTGCAATGTTCTTGCCATTGAAAAAAAATCCGTTACCGTTATAAAGACAAATTATGATGATGCAACGACGAACACAGTCTTTTTTACAAACCAGATTGCAACCCTCGTTGCATTCGCAAGCAAATTCATCGAAAAAAGCCTTCGTCTTGTTCTTACACACGACGAAATGAAAGAATATGTCGAAAGTCCTATAAACGTACACAGTGAATATCAGATTGCGCTCGAAGGAGAAGGCTCAATTAGAGCCATGAACGCAGATATCAGAATTGAATGCGGAGCATTCTGCCCCTTTGCTCAAGAAATCGTCGATCACATAATAATTGCGCTTTCAGGAATGTACCGATTCAAAACGTACTGCATAACTTGCTACGCACAGTCATCCGAAAGACCTCCTCTTTCAGCCGACCTTCAACTTACAGATTTTCTTGCATTTTTCTCCATTGAAAACCTTATGCAGGACATCGCTCAACAGCTTCACCTAGAACCAAACGTCGTAAGACTGGCTAATCTTGGGCAGATAGTCGGTAAAAAGACAGGCTCTGCAAAAACAAAGACCAAATCTACGCTCCCGATTATAATCGACAACAGTCCATGCAAAACCGTAATCGACAAGGTTGTAGAAAGCAGCGATTTCCGACGAAAATATATCTCATATTCACTTTCTTCGAAGGTACAAAATTCCAAGTTTCCGCTGAAAGGAATCGGAATGAGTTGTGCATTCGAAGGAAACGGCTTTTATGGAGAAAGCGTAAATGACGTAAACATCTCCATGCAAGTAACGCTTGATACAGACGGAACTTTCAAGATTATTTCACCAAAACCATCTGAAACAATCGTTGATATATGGAAGAATATAGTCGCGGAAGAACTTAATATCGAAAAAAACAAGATTTTCATAGTTGAACCAATTGAAACAGGTATTACAAATATGCTTCCCGAAACAGTTCCCGAAAACATCAGCATCCTTACGATACTTCTGAAAAAATGCTGTGAACAGGTAAAAAAGCAAGAATTCAGAATGCCTCTTCCAATCACCGTAAAAAAAGACTTGGCAAATTCAAAAACAAGAAAATGGGATCAGAAAAACTTCAAAGGAGAACCGTTTTTCAACACTTCATGGATTTCAACGGTCGTAGAAGTCGAAATTGACAGAAACACTTTTTCTCACACGATACTTGCAATATGGATATGCATCAACGCAGGCGAAATCTATAACAAAAAAACCGCGATTTCTTCTGTTAAAAAAGCCGTAGCAATCACATTAAAGATGTGCGAGCCTCAATACACACACTCAAATGTGCCAATTCATATAGAATTTATTGAAAGCAAGGAAGAATCGAAGGAAATCGGAAACCTAATCTACAATGCACTTCCTGCAGCTCTTACGAACGCCCTCTATGTAGCACTGCAAAAGGATATTTCAGTTTTGCCAATCGCAATAGATTCTCTTTATTATGCCTTAAAAAATGATGAGGTGGCTGCTAATGAAAATTAAGTTTATATTAAACGGCGAAAATATGGTTCTAAACACAGATCCTGCTATAAAACTTTCGACATATCTAAAAGATAACAAAATCATTACGGTCAAACGAGGTTGCGACCATCACACCTGTACATCATGCACAGTTTTAATTGATGATGAACCTGTTCTTTCCTGCCTGACATCCCTTGCGCAATGCGACAATTCAAAAATCACTACGCTCGAAGAATTTGTGCAAACAAAAGATTTTTCCGATATAAAAAAAGGCTTCGATCAGGCGCATGTCAAAATGTGCGGTTTTTGCAATGCTGGAAAAATATTTACGACTTATAAAATAATCAAGACATTGAACCGTCCGACAAAAGATGAGATTCGTAGCCAGGTTTCGTTTTTTACTTGCACCTGCACAGAAACAGACAGTCTTGTAGACGGAATATATCTTGCAGCAGCCGCACGAAGGTCAAGAATGGAGAAAAAGCGCAATGAAAAATAATTCCAGATTTTACCAGTGCAAAACTCTTCAAGAAGCCCTCTATCATCTCAAAAATGTAAATAACCTTAAAATTTACAGTGGCGGAACTACGATAAAGACGGATTCGAACCCAAACAGACTCGACATCGGTGATGATTGTCTGTTTTTAACAAACTGTGAAGAACTGAAAAAAATAGAAAAGCATGAACGATACATCACTTTCGGAAGTTCGGTGCCGCTCCAAAAAATACTGGATTTAGGTAAATCAAAAATCCCAGATTTTCTCTATGAAGCAATTGAAACCGTGGCCAATCCGATTATAAGATGCCGAGCGACTTTGGCAGGAAACATTTGTGCAACGGACTTTTTCCATACGCTCTACTCACCTCTTTTGGCAATAGATACGCGAGTTGAAATCCACACACCAACGGAAACAAAACAGATTCCTATTTCAAAGTTCAACGGAATCGAAAACGGGCAGATTATGACGAGCTTAAGGATTCCGCTCATTGAATGGGATATCGCTCATTTCACAAGGCTTGGACTCAGTAATCAAATCTCTGATGTAAGCAGTTCTTTCACCTTTTTGGCAAAAACTCAAAAGGATTCTCTTACGGATATAAGAATTGCATTTTGCGGCAAAATAAAAATCAGATCGACGGAACTTGAAAACAGCATTCTCGGTGCACACCTTCCACTTTCACACAAGAATATAAAAATGACTCTCGACAAGGCTTCCAAAATATTCGATGAAGAAGTTGAATATTCAATCAAAAAATCGCTTATGGATAGTCCAAATGCAGAACCTACTCCTGATTTGTCCCAAAAGATTGAAAACGCAAAGAAAGACTATCACCCTATGATTAAAGAGCAGTTTTTGAATCTATTAAAAATGAACCTTGAAAAATTGATGTAGAAAACTCGCTTGTGCTTTATCTAAAAAAAAGCAAACTCGCCGAAGTCTTACTTAAAAAAACAGGCGTCGCCGTAGGAGAAAAAGCGGTAACGTCGGTCAATAGCCTGCTTGTATGCATTCATAATGTTGTCATAACCTGTAAATGCACTGACAAGCATCATCAGTGTACTTTCTGGCGTATGAAAATTCGTAAAAAGCTTGTCAACCACCTTAAATTTATAACCTGGATAGATAAAAATTTTAGTCGAATATGTTCCGCTCCTAAGGCACTGATTTTCTTCATCCCAGGCACTTTCCAAAGTTCGAACCGAAGTCGTTCCAACAGCCATTATTTTCATACCACTTCTCTTTGCTTCGGTGATTCGTCGTGCAGTTTCTTCACTTATCGTAAAAACCTCTTCATGCATCTTATGCTCTTCGATATTGTCGACCCTTACAGGCAAGAAGGTTCCCAAACCAACATGCAACGTAACAAATTCCTTTTTGATTCCTTTTGTCTCCAAATCAGCAAGCATTTTTTCAGTAAAATGAAGA
>JAQYSN010000232.1 GCA_028725265.1 Spirochaetales bacterium
GCAAGTGGTACACGGAATGGTGAACAAGAAACATAGTTCAAACCAATCTTGTAGCACAATGCGATTGAAGTTGGGTCTCCACCATGTTCACCACAGATTCCAAGGTGAAGTTCTGCTTTTTCACTTCGGCCTTTTGCTTCAGCGATTTCCATCAATGCACCAGGACCATCTGGATCGAGTGTTGCAAATGGGTCATCTTCAAGAATTCTCTGAGAAAGGTAAGATTCGATGAATTTACCATAGTCATCTCGGCTGAATCCAAGAGTTGTCTGAGAAAGGTCATTTGTACCAAATGAGAAGAAGTCTGCGAATTTAGCAAGCTTATCAGCTGTAAGAGCAGCACGTGGGAATTCAACCATTGATCCAATCTGGAACGAAAGGTTTGTTCGGCATTCTTCGTTAACTTTTGCGATAACGGCTTCTGCCTGACCACGAATCTGTTCAACTTCTCTGTAAGAAATTACGTTAGGAATCATGATTCGAACGTCATGTTTAACGCCTTCTTTTTCGAGCTGAGCAGTTGCACGAGCAATTGCTTCAACCTGCATTTCGTAAATTTCTGGATATGTGATTGCAAGACGGCATCCTCGGTGACCAAGCATTGGGTTGTGTTCATCGAGAGCGGCAACCTTAGAAATAAGAGCAGCCTTGTTCATACCAAGTTTTGTAGCAAGGTATTCAGCAGCTGAGTCGCTTTCAGCCTGGATGAATTCGTTAAGAGGTGGATCGAGCAAACGGATTGTTACCGGTCGTCCTTCCATTGTCTTGATGATTTCATAGAAGTCTGTCTGCTGGTAAGGAAGAATAGCCTTGAGGTTTTCTTTTCTCTGTTCAGGTGTTTCTGAAACAATCATTTTCTGGAATGATGTAAGTTTTGGTTCATCGAAGAACATGTGTTCTGTTCGGCAAAGACCAATACCTGCAGCACCAAATCTGAAAGCATCAGCAGCGTTCTTAGGAGTATCACCGTTAGCAAGAACAGCAAATCCCTTAACTGTCTTTCCAGAAGCTGTTGTTCTAACAGAAGCATTTCGTACTTCATCAGCCCATCCGAGGAATGTTTCAAGATTTCCAGAGATTTCAGCTGGTTTAAGAGCAACCTGACCTTCGTAAACGATACCTTTTCCACCGTCGATTGTAAGATAATCACCTTTCTTGTATTCTTTTCCCTTGATAGAGATTGTATCAACATCTGTGAAGATAAGGTCTGCGCATCCACAAACACATGGAACACCCATACCTCTGGCAACTACAGCTGCGTGACTTGTTCGTCCTCCTGTTGAAGTAAGGATACCCTGAGCTACAGCCATACCTGCAATGTCGTCTGGAGAAGTTTCTTTTCGTACGAGAAGAACTTTCTTGCCTTCTTTTGCCCATGCTTCAGCTTCTTCTGCTGTGAATACGATCTGTCCGCATCCTGCTCCTGGAGAAGCATTAAGTGCAGAAGCAATTTCTGTTGCTTTCTTAACTGCAGCTGGGTCAAGCTGAGGAAGAAGCAACTGGTTAAGCTGTTCTGGTTCAACACGAAGAAGTGCTGTTTCTTTATCGATAAGACCTTCACCAACCATGTCTACAGCCATTTTTACAGCAGCAGCACCTGTTCGTTTTCCGTTTCGGCACTGGAGCATGAAGAGTTTTCCCTCTTCAACTGTAAATTCCATATCCTGCATATCATGATAGTGTTTTTCAAGTCTGTCACGGATTTCGCAAAGTTCATTGTAAATAGCTTTGTTTGTCTGTTCAAGCTGAGCAAGTTTCTGTGGAGTTCGGATACCTGCTACAACGTCTTCACCCTGTGCATTCATAAGGTATTCACCCATGAATATATTTTCACCTGTTGATGGGTCACGGCTGAAACATACACCAGTTCCTGATGTTTCACCTTTGTTACCGAATACCATAGCCATTACAGTAACAGCGGTTCCCTTGAGAGCGCCTTCTTTAATGTTGTTGAGTTTTCGGTATTTGATAGCTCGTGGATTCATCCAAGAACCGAATACGGCACCAATAGCTCCCCACATCTGTTCTTTTGGATTCTGTGGGAAATCAGTACCCTTTTCTTTCTTGTACATTGCCTTGTACTTTGTAACGATTTCTTTGAGCTCTTCTGTTGTAAGTTCTGTGTCAAGTTTGATTCCTCGATGAGATTTTACTTCATCAATGATTTCTTCAAATTTGTCATGATCTACACCCATTGCAACGTCACCATACATCTGGATAAATCGTCTGTATGCATCCCAAGCAAATCGTTCATTTCCAGTTTTTGTTGCAAGACCGATAACTGATTTATCGTTAAGACCGAGGTTAAGGATTGTGTCCATCATACCTGGCATTGAAATCGCAGCACCTGAGCGAACTGATACCAAAAGAGGATCATTGTCATCGCCAAGTTTCTTGCCCATTGTTTTTTCGAGTCGATCAAGATATTCGTCAACTTCTTTATCCAACCCTTCTGGGTAGTTTCTGTTCAATTCATAATATTCCTGACATACGTCAGTAGAAATTGTAAATCCTGGTGGAACAGGAAGACTCAATGGTTTTTTTGCCATCTGAGCAAGGTTTGCACCTTTGCCACCAAGCTCGGCTCGCATTGATTCATCGCCGTCAGCGTCGCCGTTTCCAAAGAAGTAAACATACTTTGTTTTAGCCATTCTTTTTCTCCATAATAATTTATTTTAATTTGTAAAATTTTATCATTGAAGATTAAAGGTTGTCAATGTATAATTTAAAGGTGTTTAAGCGTTTTTTTATATCAATTATTTCAGTTTTTATTATTCTCAATTGGTGCACTTCTTGTGTATCAAATTCATCTGCTACATACAACTCAAAATCGGAAGAAACATCATTTTCTGATTTTGAGTCAATCACGCTGACTTTTGCAGGGGACATCATGGCCCATACGAATGTAACGAGGATGAAAGATTTTTCACTTGTTTATGATGGCATAAAGGATATTTGTCTAAATGATGACCTTACGTTTGCGAACATGGAATCTCCGGTGATTGATTCTCAAGAATACGAAAACTGGCCTACTTTTAACGCAAGAAATGAATACGTAATGGCTGCCGTAAATTCAGGTTTTGACGTGTTTACGCTTGCAAACAACCATACGAATGATCAGGGACTAAAAGGAATAAACGCCACGAGGGATTTTTTCGATAGTCTCAAGGACAAAAATGTATATTCTTGCGGAATCAAAAAGAATGCAAATGACGATTATACTTATCAACTTATCGAAAAGAACGGCTTTAAAATTCTGTTTATGGGAGTGACAGAAATCTACAATTCGACCAACTGTATAGAATGGTTTGACACGACAGATCGAAGTGAAAAATCCAGAAAGTCATTTATTGAAAAAGTGACTCAGATGAGAAAGGAACATCCGTGCGATGTTTTTGTGTTGGCCTTCCATTGCAATGAGCCTGAATACGTAATAGACGTAACGGAAAAGCGCAAAAACTACTATCACAGGCTTTTGGATGCTGGAGTTGATGTCATTTGGGCAAATCATCCACATGTAATGCAAGAATGGGAAGTTGTAAAAAGTTTAAAAAATCCTCATCAGTCAAAACTTATTTTGTATTCTGTTGGAAACCTGATTTCAGGACAGCGGTCAAAAAGAAATTATGGAGATCCTTCTGCAATCAGGGAATATACTGGAGAAAGTTTTCTCGTTCAGTTAACGTACAAAAAATCTAACGATATAATTTTTGCCGAGCAGCCAGAATTTGTAATACTTACAAATCATACTCAAGGTCCAGCCGGAGCCTATGATTCACTTATAAAAAAACTTGATTAAAATTTTATAAACAGCTTGTCATCGATTTTTCAGTTTTATTACAGAAAACGACTTGAACTT
>JAQYSN010000233.1 GCA_028725265.1 Spirochaetales bacterium
TACAGGATGAAATGCAGATAATTCCAGTTGAATGTAAAGCAGGCGGAAATGTAACATCTGCCAGTTTTAAGCGCTACCGAAGGGAAGAAAAACCGGAACTCGCAATAAGATTTTCCACCCTGCAATACAAAAAACAGGAAGATATGGTAAATGTGCCGCTGTATCTAGCGGGCAGGATTAATAAAGAAATTAAATAGAAGATTCTTTATCTGGGGGCTTCCCCTCCGCTCTGTCATTGTCGGGCAAGACCCGACAATCCCATTGCTCCCGAACGCCTGCGGCGTGACTCCAATCCCTAGCCTGGGAAAACACCGTACAAATGGAGCAAAAACACGCCGCCTTTTGAAAAATTCTCCGTATGTTTTCGGAGGGAACACGGTGTGAATTTTTATATTATAATCCCAATACCTTTAAGAAATTCTTCCCCCAACAGCCCATAGTGCCTGTCTTTTTAAGTTATCTACAAGAATTTGGTCTCTTGCTGAATCTATTTGAATACTGGAATTAGTAGCAGCCGCTGTTGCGTTCATAAGCGTACAGTAATCTACATGTTCGAAATTAAATTTTTTGTAAACTTCTAGAGCTTTTGTCCTATCCAAAAGCCCTCTTTGCTGGTATTCGCGAATTATAGAAATGTGCTCAGCAATTGATTTTGTCTTTTCACCAGTTTGAAATGGATTCTGCATGGATGTAGTTTATATGGAATATGTGGTAGTTTCAATATTTTAGTCGAAAATGGTGCAAATATTCCATAATTGTGATATAATATGCTAATTCAGGTGTCTTTAAATGAAAAATGCATCAAAATATATCTATAAAGATTATACAGAAACTTATGGTCGCATTATGCAGTTCAACAAGAACAAGCAGGAGCCTATTCATCGTTGGTATCCATTTGTTGAAGGATACTCGAAAGAATTTATACAATCAATCATAACTGAAAATAAGGACAAAAACATAAACTGCTGCCTTGAGCCCTTCTCTGGAAGCGGAACTACAGCACTGGAATTACAAAATTTGGGAATAAAATGTTATTCCTTTGAAGTAAATCCATTAATGTATCTTATTGGAAAGGTAAAACTTGAAACGGAATATACATACGAACGTACCTTGTATTGGTTTAATGACATAAAAGAAACTCGTTCAAGATTGAGTGATATAGACTTAAATTCCGTTTTTCCGACTTTATACCAATCAGAAAATCGCAAAAAATGGAATTATGATGAATCAGTCGGTCAGGCTGTAAAGAAGCTAGATATTTCAATCAATACAATTACCGAAAAAATATACAAGGATTTATTCACGATTGCGTTAGCGGCTATTTTGCTTGATGTTTCCAATTTATATAGAAACGGAAAATGTCTTTCATATAAAAAGAATTGGACGGAAACAACGCTGTCAGAAGCTGATGTTTTTGAAAAATTTGATAATAAAGTTTTAACTGAACTTTTGGAAGATATAAAAAATTCGTCTAATATGCGAACAAATATTTCTCAGAGCAATAAGGAATATCTTTTTAATTCTGATTCACGGTATGCTATAAATACACAGGTTCCTGATAATTCTGTAGACTTGGTTATAACTTCACCACCATACTTAAATTCCCGTGATTATACAGACACTTATATGCTGGAATTAAAAACACTTGGTTTTACAAAAGATAATGCTCAAATTAAAAACTTGCGAGAGCAGACTTTTCGTTCTCATGTTCAGATTCACTGGCAGGATAAAGCTAATGTTGAAAATAATCTTTTAAAATCAACTTTACGCAAACTGAATAATTCTGCAAAGGACTTTGAAGTTTGGAATCCTTCAATTATTGATATGGTCCGCCTTTATTTTGTAGATATGGAAACATTATTTAATGAAATCTATAAAAAAATGCGTAAGGGCGGAAAAGTTTATTTCAATGTTTCAAATTCTGCATATTTTAATGTTCAGATAAATACACTTGATATTTGTGCATCCATAGCAGAAGAAATTGGTTTTTCGGTTAACGAAATTAGAAAGGCTCGTTATTTAAAGACAAGCCCTCAGCAAAAAGCGGTTGTCGATAAATTGTTGGAAGGCGTAATAGTGCTGGAGAAAAAGTAAAATATGGAAGACCATAAAGTTTATTTGCCAAAATTAAAAAGAATTAGGATAATAAATTATTCTCTTTATAGTGAAGATATTGATTATGAATTTATTGAAGGGCTGAATCTCATTGTCGGTGGAAATGGTGTTGGAAAAACGACTTTTATAAATATACTAAAATATGCATTGATTGGATTATATAAGAAACAGTTAGATGTAAAAAATTATAAAGGAGAAAAAAGACTTACAAGAGAGAGTTATAAAAATAGTGATTCGTTTTTTAAAAATAGAACAAAAAGATTAGATTCTGATAAATACGGCTTTGTTGAATTGCATTTTATGATAAATAAAGTTTTATTTATTGTAAAACGTAGTTTATACGAGGCAAAAATTATTGAAGCAAATGTTATAAAAAATGGATTTTCAACAACAATTGAAGGTCTGCCAATAAATCAGGATTCGTATAAAGATTATAACGATGCTGAAAAAAATAAAAATAATTTACAATTTAATTATGAAACGCTTGTAGCTAAGGAAGCAAATTTATCAGATTTTGATGATTTTATTTTCTTTGTGAATCAGATTTTATTTTTTGGTGAATCTAGGGAAAATGTTTTATGGAATGAAGATGCTCAGGAAAGATTGATGAATGCTTTTTTTAATGATCCAAAATATGAAAAGCAAAGAAAAGATTTTGAATTTGAAGCAAAGTATCAGGACAGTTTGGCAAGACATAAGCAAGAAGAAATAAAAGCTATTAATAGAGTCATTGAGCAAATAAATGGTGATAATTCTGATAATACTGATATAAAAAAATCAAAAATATCGGATGAAATTGATTCTTTGAAAAGAAGACAAGATTCGATTGAAAAAAAACAAGCTGAGGTTGAAAAAGAAACGAAATCGTATTATAAAAAAACAGCAGATTTATCTACAACTATAAATCAGAAAGAAAAGGAAAAAGAACAATATGATTCTCAGCGTATAAATAGACTTTGGAAAGATTTGAATCCTAAATATGAGATTTTCAAAAAACAATATGAAATTAATAAAATCTGTCCTTTTTGTAATTCAGATTTAAGTAGTAAAAATGTAAATATCTCTTCTGATGAATGTTTTTTTTGTCATACAAAAATATCTGATATCTCTGATGGAAATGAAAAAATCACTGATTTGAAACACGAGATTTCAAATTTAATATCCGAAAGAACTAAATATGAGAAATTAATTATTGAGAACGAAAAGAAGTTAAGAAAATTAGACTCAGAATATAGGAATTTAAAAATTCAATTATTTGATAAAAATAATATTTTACGCTCTCTTGAATCCAACGAGAACGATAATGATGATTTCTCGTATCAGATTATGATGAATCGAATCAACCAATTAAATAAAGAAAAGGAAGAACATCAGGAAAAAAGTGAAGAACTATTAAAAAATGCATCTGAAATAACCAAAAGAATCGAAGATAGTTTACAGAAAAATACAAGAAATATTTCAAATGTTTTTGCAGATTTCGCAGGAGCATTTATGAAATTACCATGTTGTCTAACTTTAGAGTCTGTAAAAGATAAAAAAGTAAAAGATAGGGTGATTAAATTGTTTTTTCCTGTAATAGATAATGTTGCTCGTTATGATGAAGAGGAACTCTCAGAATCCCAGCGTTTTTTTGTTGATTATTCTTTCAGGATGAGTATTTTGAGTTTTTTTTATACGACGGGGTCATTTTATATTTGTGAAACACCAGATAGTAGTTTGGATATTTCATATGAAGAAAATGCTGCTGATATTTTTATAAAATACATTAGTTTTCCAAATGTCCTTATTATGACCACAAATTTAAATAATACATCGTTTATAAAAACTATATTAGGAAAAACGCAAAATAAAAAAATCCTAAATCTGTTTAAAATCGGAAAAGTCTCTGAAGTTCAAAAACGACATGATGTCTTAAAAAAATTATCCGATGAATTGGAGGATGCATAATATATGAATACTTATTCTTCTCTAATCTTAAAGAGCGAAGATGTTTTACTGCTTTTGACGAAACTGCAAAATATTGGCTGGACAGCAATTCGAGAAGCATCAATTAATCGTATTCTGTATTTATCTGCTGTTTTATATTCTTTTAGATATCCAGATAAGCAGAATATTTTTAAGGATGATTATAATTTTTCTCGAACTTTAAGTGGTCCTGAAGACGCAGAAATTGAAAAGGCACTTATTCATTTGGTCAATAATGATTTAGTTATTCATACATACGAAGGTTATGTATGTACGGAAATTGAACATACAACAATATCGATTGAAAACTATAAAGTAAAAGAACCATGGTTTGACGATATTTCATACATTTTAGGTATATATGGTGAGGATAAAATTTTCGATTTTATTTTTAGAGATCCAGAGTATAAAAACTCTTTAGAATCCAATTCCCTTTTTAGATTAAATATTGGAAATGATAATGACACCGTAAAATACATTAATGCTTTTAAAAAGGCATTTGAAAATAAAATAAGAGATTCTAAAGATAAGCTGCAGAACAAAGAATATCTGCGCCTTTATTTTGAATATGTATTTGGGAAAATTTTAAGGGGGGAGAAATGACGGATTTTGATTTTTCGTATGAAGATGTAAGTCGTATTATTGCTCTCTCGAAAGAAAAAATTGAGACAAATGAGAAATATTTACTTCTGTCCAAAGGTGTATTAAAACGTTTCTGGGAGGCTCAGATAAATCATAAAATACTTTTTGCCATTATTCTTCCTGTTGATTTATTGGACTTGATTGATTTCAAAACTTTTGAAAATACTTTTAATAGTCAGATTCAACCTTTGCTAACAAATAGTAATTTAATACGGATTGATGAAAAAGGAAAAGCAACATTCTCAGATTCTATAGACTGGGATAGAGAAAAAATAAAAGAAAAACTTCGTTTTGAGTCAAAAGCTAATTATGTCTTTTTCTTTGGGGTAAACGGAATTACTCGATTTTCAAATGGGAATGAAATGGATGATGTAAATATATTTTATACTCCTGAAGAATTCAGTTTATATAGCATGAAAAAAGATATATCTCATATTGAAGAAGTGATAAATGAATATGCAAGTAAACATATTGTAAAACCAATAAATTCTACAATCTTTTTTGCTAACGAAGCAGAATTAAATCAATTAAAGCCAGAATTTCATAAGATGAGTATTTTACGAAATAGACCAGAAGATTTAATGCAAGATCATTTATACGAATATTTACAGGAGCATATGAAGGGGACTTTTTCAAAAGAAAATGAATTGGATTGTTCAAAACGCCGTGCTGATATTTATTTTGATAATAGGGGAGATTTTTATTTTATTGAAATAAAATGGCTTGGTTGCTCTGTAAATGATAAAGGCAATGGTATTACAAAGTTTACAGATAGTCGAGCACGAGATGGCGTAATTCAAGCACTTGAATATATTGCGGAATTAACAGAAACAACTGAAAAAAGCCTGAGATGTGGATATTTATTAATTTTTGATGCTCGTGATGATAAAAAGGAAATAGACTTTAAAGATTATAAATTTATTCCCCATAGATTGGTAAAATATCATAAACAGTTCAAACTGCTAAGGACAATACCGCTTAGTAAGAAATATGTTGTTTAAAATAAGATTTTTCAGGAGAAATAATGTCAAGCGAAGACCAAGAATTCACCGACTTTATGACCGAAGCCACCCAAAAAGCAATGGAACTTCGTCAAAAATATGATAAACTCTCCGAAAATAACAAGCGTAAGTTCCTGTTGTACATCGAGCCAATGGTTCGGGCCGGAGGAACGCAAGCGTTTATGAAACAGATGAACATTTTATTTAATACAGGAAAAAAATAATGTCCTCTCAAAAGACAAACTACAGTGAATTAGCACAATATATACCCCAGAACGAAAACGAAGAAAACTACGCTTTGCTTACTCATTATTTGATGATGCGTGATGGGGAGGCAAAAAACGCGAAAAGAACGGAATTGATACAGCAATTCGGATTTGAGGAAGAAAAATTGGACTCTGCGGAAGAACTGTACAGAGGCAAGCATATTCCGTTTGTTGCACAACAGAATCCTTCATTCACTTTTATTGATTTGTTTGCAGGAATCGGTGGATTTAGGATTGCTATGCAGGCGAATGGCGGGGAATGCGTTTTTTCTTCTGAATGGGACAGTGCAGCTAAACAGACTTATTATGAAAATTATGGGGAAGTTCCTTTTGGTGATATTACAAAACCTGAGACAAAGGCAATGATACCCGAACATTTCGATGTTTTGTGTGCAGGATTTCCGTGTCAACCTTTTAGTAATGCGGGATTAAAGAAAGGTATTGAGGATACAAGAGGAACCTTATTTTATCATATTGCAGAAATTCTCAACTTGCATAAGCCTAAGGCTGTTTTTCTGGAAAATGTTCGTGGTTTAATAAGTAATGATAATGGTAAAACCTTTCAAACAGTGCTTAGAACTATTATGAGCATGGGGTATACATGTAATATCACTCCTTCTCAATTAGAAAATTTCTCTTTGATAAAATTAAAAACAGAAGCCTCAAAAATGGTGTTGAGCGCAAAAGACTATGGAGTTCCTCAAAATCGTCCACGAATATATATCATTTTATGGAAAGATGATTTAGGTATTAATCATTTTGATTATCCTCAACCTCTAAAAAAGAAAATTTCTGTTGGTTCTATTTTGGAGAAAAGTGTATCTGATTCTTATACTATTTCTGATAAGTTATGGGCAGGGCATCAAAGAAGACGAATAGAAAATGAACAGAAAGGAAATGGGTTTGGGTATTGTCTTTTTAATAAAGATTCTCTTTATACAAGTACACTTTCAAGAAGATATTATAAAGATGGAAGTGAAATACTTATTGAACAGAAAGGGAAAAATCCTCGAAAAATTACACCCAGAGAAGCCGCAAATTTGCAAGGCTTCCCAAAGGAGTTTCAAATACCTTCTTCAGATGTAAAAGCCTATCAGCAATTTGGAAATAGCGTTGCGGTTCCTGTTGTAACAGTTTTATCAGAGGAAATAAGAAGACAGATTTTGGAGGTTTGATTTTATGAAATTAAAGATTCTAACAGAAAAATTGAAGAATGAACTGAATTCTTTAACAGAATTTCCAGAAGTTGAGTTGCCTAGCCAATTGAAAGAATCATTAAAATCTTTGATATTGAAAGAGAATGGCACGAAAGTTTCTTTTAATGAAAGCTCTTTTTATGTTGAGACTTCTCCAAAACATTATGCAATTATTCCAAATCAATACTTCTACTTGGCAAAAGAATCTTATGATCTTGTTGTAATTTTAAGAAAGTTGTTTGATTTTTTCGATAGAGAGTTTAGACTAAATGAAGCAAGAAAAATTAAGGTAAATGAAATTCAGGATAAGATTTCCAAAAATCAGTATGTGGATATTCCTGCACAGTTTTCGAATGTTGATTTCAGTTCTTTAGGCGATGAAATAACAAAAGATGATTTTTGTTTTCTAATAGGAAATTTGAAAGACAGTAAGAAGTTTGGAAGTTTGGAAAAAAATACATTGCGAGCAAGTGAAGATTTATTGGGCTCATATATATTGAATATAGTTCCGTTAACAACAGCTGCTAGTGGATATTTTGGAACTTTAGTTTATACACTCTCATCAAATATTGAATTGTACAAACAAGTATGTAATTCTATAATCATCTTTCATTCAAGCCAAATTTCTAATAATCTTTCGCCTCTCATCCTCTACGGCCCACTGGGAACTGGCAAAACTTATAAAATGCAACACGACTACATCGACAAGTTTGCAAAGGAAGACCGTTTTATTACAACCTTCCATCAGTCTTTCAGCTATGAGGAATTTGTCGAAGGGCTCAAGCCTGTGCTCGCAGATAAGCCCGATGGCGACACATCTTCCGATGTAAAATACAAAATTGAAAAAGGCATTTTCTACAAGGCTTGTGAGCGTGCGGCTGAACTTGCGGGATTTGCTTCTTTGCAAGACTGTATTTCTGCTTCTGACAGAAACGAAAAAATGGACGAAGCAATCAAGGAAAACAAAATCGTCCTTCTCTGTATTGATGAAATAAACCGAGCCAATGTATCGGCTGTGTTCGGTGATTTGATTTCTCTGATTGAGCCGAGCAAGCGTATTGGTGCGGATAATGAAATGATTGTACAACTTCCGTATTCAAAAGAAGATTTTGCCGTTCCTGCAAACCTTATGATTGTGGGAACAATGAACACCGCCGACCGCTCCATTCAGCTTTTGGATTCAGCTCTGCGCCGCCGTTTCCGCTTTGAAGAGCTTCTGCCTGATTATAATGAGGTAAAAAATAGTGAAAAAGCAAAATCCATATTGAAGGCAATTAATGCCCGCATTCGATGTCTGCTGGATAAAGATCATCAGATTGGTCACTCATATTTCATTGAAGCAAAAAATGACTTGGATATCTTCAACGCGGTCAAAGATTCTGTCATTCCTCTGCTTGAAGAATATTTCTATAATGACGCTCAGAAAATCCGCCAGATTCTGAATGAAAATGATAATACGGGCAATGCTTTTTACATCAAAGATGAAGAAGCCGAAAACGCTTCAAGACTAATCCAAAACGATTATGACGATGAAAAGACTTTCTATCAGCTGAATCCAAAACTTTCTGCGGTAAACGACGAAGATTCTGCAACATCTTTCATCAGTCATATTGTTCCTAAATCGGAATAGTTTCTATGGAAAAAAAGAAGCCTGTCGTCATTCATGAATTTGGAATCCTCAGCAACGCAAAAAAGCCTACGGTTAATCTTGGCGAGGAAGCCCAACTTTCCGAACCGTCTTTTGAAAACCTGTGGAATTTCATTCTTGAAAACAAGGGCGGAGATGACGCTGACGAGGTAATGTCGGTTCATGTAAAAGGCGGTCGCCCTTACATTAAGACTGGCCGTTATGTGGGAACGGTTCAGACAAAAGACGGGCAGGTTATTGAGATTCTTCCAAAAATCTATAAAAGCGGTGACAAGGCAGAGGAAGATATTGCTCTTTGCCGTCGTGTTTTTTTGCGGATGCTTTCTTGTTTTCAGCAGTCTCAGGCAAAGTCTTTTCAGGAAGCTGCTCTTTCTACAAAGGAAAACTTCCCAATTCTTGAAGCCTATATCAGCCGCTATCTTTCCGAAGTGGAACGGCTTTTGATGGACGGCTTGAAGAAGAATTATTTTCAGGTTGAGGAAAATCAGAAATTTCTTAAAGGCAAGCTTTTAATCAATAAACAGATTTCCAAAAATTGCGTTGACAAAACACGTTTTGCCGTCCGCTATTCAAAATACATCGAAGATATTCCGCAGAACAGAATAATTGTTTCAACACTTTATAAACTTTCAAAGACATCTCAAAGCTCGGTAAATGTAAGCAGGTCTTATTCTCTGCTTTCTGCTTTTTCGGATATTCCTCCAAGCTCCAATGTTGAATCAGATTTGCTTTTTTCTCTGCGGTCAAACAGGCTCTTTTCAAATTACGAAAATCTCTTGCAGTGGAGCAGTCAGTTTCTTCTGAACAAGGGCTTTACCACATTCAGCGGAAATCATGTGAACCAGTCGCTTTTGTTCAGTGCGGAAAAACTTTTTGAAAGTTTTATCGCCCATCTGTTCAAAAAATATGCAAAGGACTACGCTGTCTCAAGCCAGCATTCAAAATATTTTCTGGTTGATAAATACGGTGACACTGAACACGGAAAATTCCGTCTGCGTCCCGACATCGTTGTGGAATCAAAAGATTCAAAAAACTTTGCCTATTACGACACAATCATCATAGATACAAAATGGAAAAATCTGGATTCAAATGCACCTGATAAGAATTATTTAATCGACATAAAAGACATGTATCAGTTGTACGCTTATGGACAGAAGTATCATCTTGGCGACAGTTATTTTCTGGACATAATTCCAAAGCTTGTTTTGGTTTATCCTTATACGGAAAAATTTCAGACCGAGCTAAAACCTTTTGTTTATGAGGAAGTAAAAGCAAAATATGGATTGAAGCTTGTTGTTTATCCGTTCAATCTTGCTGATGAAGAAAACGACGGTTATAAAAGGCAGGTTGGCGAGATAATGCGACTTGCCGCTAATCCTGAGAAAAAGCCGTTTCCTGCAAAAAAAGAAATACAGGTATTTGAAAAAGAAACAGAAATCCTTACGGATAATTATACAATCAATTCCGATGACAGATACATGCTTGTGGGATATTACAGGTCTGAGGAACATTTGGAATGGATTTTGAAAAACAGGCTTTACAATGTCCGCCTTGGAGACAGACGAGGTGCTTTGCGTGGTCTTGAATTGCAGATAACGCCTTCAAGAATTGTGCTGTACGGTGGAAGTGGCGAAAAGGATTCAGTCCGCATTTTTACAGTAAACCAGTCGGAAGTGATGTTTGCCGACAAACAAAAAATGGAAGCTCTGAAATATCCTGCCGGAAACAACGGAATAAGCGACTCATATAAATTGTTTTCATTGACTCAGGAAATCAAAAATCACAAAGCAATCGATGTAAACAAATTAAAGCGTGACAGTGGCCGAAGCGAAAAGAGCTATAAGCCACTGTTTGTGAAGTATTAAGAGAGGAGAAGATACC
>JAQYSN010000234.1 GCA_028725265.1 Spirochaetales bacterium
AAAAGGAATTGATTGAATACTTGTCTTGGTACAACGAAAAGAGAATTAAGGTTAAATTAAAAGGACTGACCCCTTTACAATTTAGGAATCAGTCCTTAAAATCAGCCTAGTTAAAGTGTCCAATAATTGGGGTGCACTTCATCCATTCTTTTTGGACAGCCCCTTTTCAAAATTTATTACATATTTTTAACAAAACTTGTTACATTTTAATGTTAACAATTTTAATTTTATAATCTCTGTTATAATGGTCTTCATGCCACATAATTTCTATGTAATTGTAAGTCTGATAATTAGCATCGATACTTGCCCAAAGACTCTGTAACTCAGTATCGAAAGCAGAGTCTTCAAAAACACCATAAACATATTGTCCATTTTCATCAGTGTAACCATTTTGAATAAAATTGCCTTCTTCTCTGCCAGAATTCCTCATAATTTCCTGTTTAATGAATTCTTTAAGATTATCGAGTCCACCGTTAACACCTGTATAAGCAGCTCTCGTGGCATAATTATTTTTCTGTTTATCTGAATATGCTTTGTTTTCAGTTATCACATAACTTTCTTCTGGGTCATCAAGGCCGCTAACAAGAACATAGAAATCTTTATAATCAGCTGCATCAACCGTTGGAGTTGTTGTTGAACCTGTACCTGTTTCAGTTCCAGTCTGTTCTGTATCTGTATCAGGCAAATCAGTTCCATAAGGTGATGGACAACCCATAAAACTGAGACTTACAAATAATGCTGTAAGTGTGCATACAATCAATCTAAGAACCTTGTTAGATTTAGTTAATTTAATCATTGTGTTACTCCTTGTAATACATTTTTATTTGCTTCATTTATTAATAGTTCCAGTTTTTCATCAAGTTTTTCTCTCAGTTCTGAAACTTTAATACCTTCATCAAGTTTCTCGTATATATACTTGTACGAGTTAAACTTATTAAGCTCTTTATTTCCATCGTTCTTATGACCAAGAATTTTTTCTAAAAAACCCTGAATTATAGGTACATATTCATTTTCTTTACCTTCCCATTTGTAACCTTTTTCAGGACCAACCATAATCCTAAATTGACTGCCTTGAATTTCAATCATATAAACGATTTTGTTTTTATGATACTTAAAATCTAAACCGCCAGTACCACGCGAATACTGAACATTTAATTCTAAATTTGAAATAATTTTGCTTGATTCAGAAAGTTTGGAAAGCAAAACACTAAACCAGAGTTTTTCATAAAAATCATGTATTCGAATTTGCTTTAATTTTTCGATTATATTTTTTTCTGGAAAGGCCTTTGATTCGGGAACAGAAAAATAATCTTTGATTGTATCGCCCAAATTAAGCATCAATATCACAAACTCTTTATATTTTTTGACAAATTCTTTTTCAAAATCCGAACCGCAAGGTTGTATCGTATCAATGAAAGCTTCATACGAAACTTCATTCCATTTTTCGTTTTTCCAATTTTTTGCTTCCAGCGAAGATTTTGGGGCAAACAGATAGCAGGTAGTATTAGTTTCGTTGATTTTTTGTTTCTTATCTTTTAAGTCAATGTAATTTGAAATATCTTCTGTAATATCTATATTTCCAGAAATTTTCTCTGAATATTTTTCAAGTTGTGCTTTTTCTGGAACAGATTTAAATTTATTTTCCACCACCACGAAACGAAAATCATCGCTATCATTCTTCTTAAATACGACCAGCAAGTCAAAATTATGCTTTTCGCGAAGAACAGTAAGGACTTTATAGTCATTCAAATCTGTGTCTTTTGGTGCAAACAATTTTGAAAGTGCTTTTGCATTTTCAGAAGGACTTCCATCTCCAACCTTTTCTTCTAACAACCAAGAAATAATGTTGCTATGAAACAACTCTTTAGAGCTTAGCGACATTTGAAAAACAGGATTATCTTTAAGTTTTTCTTCAATTTCATCAATTTTTTCAGACATTTTTCATCTCCCTTATATTTATAAAGACGGCAAATTATAATGACAAAAAAAAAAATGTCAAGATAAGTAAAATCTTTGTAAATTTTTACTCAAAATTGATACTTCGATACCATAATTATTATGAGGGAAGAAAAAAATTATGGGAGGCTTTATTATGCCAGAAAACAGAGAAGTAAAATCTTCAGTATTCGCGGACTTGTTCTGCGACGATGAAATCGACGGAAAGAAGAACTTTTTATCGCTATACAATGCAATTCATGGGACAAACCTGACGCTGGAGGATACGGTTCTTGAACGAAAAATTATTCCGCAAGCAATATACAAAACGTTCAATAATGACATTTCGATGCTCGTGAACGGAAAACTCATAGTGCTAGTCGAACATCAAAGCACTTTGAACAAAAATCTGCCGCTTAGATTTTTGGAGTATTATGTCCACATCTTGTATGGTATTGTACCCCATAAGGCACGCTACAAGGACAACCTTTATAAAATTCCGACGCCTGAATTTTATGTATTTTACAACGGGCAGCGGAAACCAAAACATTCGGACACGTTGAAACTTTCAGACGCTTTTATCGAACCCCAGGAAAAACCACAATGCGAACTAACAGTTAAATTCGCAGATATAAACTTAAAACATGAGCAAAACTTGCCGATTCTACAAAGTTGTGATATTCTGAAACAGTATTGCGAGTTCATGGAAATCATTTTCCGCTACCAGTCGGAACTGAAGAAAAACCCGACTAGTGAGGAAGCCCAGAATTGCTACGAAAAGGCAATCCACGAAGCAATTTCCAGGAATATCCTTGCAGAATATCTTACGCGGAAAGGTTCGGAGGTCATAAATATGTTCATTGGCGAATATGATTACGATTTGGATATGCAGGTCAAGGCCGAAGAAGCTTTCGAGGACGGCAAGGAAGCAGGACTCGAACAAGGCGCACATGACAATGCAGTTCAGAATACCCGCAATTTGCTTGCAATGAATATTCTAACTCCAGAACAAATTGCACAGGCAACAGGTCTCCCTCTCGAGGAAGTGCTGGCGTTGCAAAAGAAAAAGAACGCCTGATCGCTCGCGACAACATAAAAAAAACCGACTGTTCTGAGTGAACAATCGGCTATTATCATCTGCGTTTATCCGCGTTAATCTGTGGTTCATTGTCTCCAATGCCAAATCGGTTTTGAAAGTTTATTCGGAAATGGTTGGAAATTATTGAAATCTGGAAGGTTGACGAAGAGCAATTTTTGGCCCCTCGTCAACCCGAAATCGCGTGAGAACAGGCCAATTTTCGCGGGAAGGTGCAGCTGCCGCGAGTTTTCGTATTGCGAAAACTCGATAGTTCGCGAAAGCGAACGAAAACCCCGATTCCGCGTGTTCCCCCCCCCATGCATTTAGCAAGGATGGATGGGATGAAATAAAAAAACTTCCGCTTTCATCGGGAACCGCCCAAAAGCAAAAAAAATGCCCGCACTTCACAACACGAATGTGCGGACAAATCGCTTTCAATTAACAAAGATAAAAAAGATTACAAGGATATCAAACATGATAAGATTTTGTACATCTTTGATATCATGTTAATCTTTGTTATTCAACTTAATATGTCTTACAAATCTTTTCGAAAGAGTCTACTTTGAGAGCTGCTCCACCAATCAATCCACCGTCGATGTCTGGCTGGTTCAAAAGTTCCTGAGCGTTCTCTGGTTTCATAGATCCACCGTACTGGATGATTACTTTGTCAGCAACGTCCTTGTTGTAAAGTTTTGCAATGTGGTCACGGCAGAACTTGTGGATAGCTTCAGCATCTGCTGGAGTTGCTGTTTTTCCTGTTCCGATAGCCCAAACTGGTTCGTAAGCGATTGTTACGTGAGCCATCTGTTCAGCTGTTACACCAGAAAGGTCTGCGCTGAGCTGGAATGCACAAACGTTTTCAGCATTTCCTGCTTCTCGGTCTGAAAGAAGTTCTCCGATACAAAGTACAACATCGAGTCCGTCTTTGAGGCATTTGAGAACTTTCTTGTTGATAAGTTCGTCTGTTTCGCCGATTTCATGTCGTCGCTCTGAGTGTCCGAGGATTACTGTTGAAACTCCAAGATCTTTGAGCATTGCTGTAGAAATTTCACCTGTGTGAGCACCGTTATCTGTGTTTGCACAATCCTGTGCC
>JAQYSN010000235.1 GCA_028725265.1 Spirochaetales bacterium
GAGCCGTAGCCTGCCATTTCTGAATATCTTTTTATGGCTTCATTTACGATTGCAAGCGAACGTTCGTCGCACCTAAGTTCAGCACGGCCGTTGAACTGGCGCACTAAAAGTGGCAAAAACTTGTCGGCAATTTTTTCGTGAACGAGCAGAGTTTCCATTGCGTTGCATACGCCCGGTCGCTGTAATTTTGCATTTTCAGCGATGATGGCAGCACGTTCCAAATCTGCACTTTCGTCCACGAAGATGTGGCAGACGCCGCTCCCAGTTTCGATGACAGGAATTTTTGCGTTTTCAACGACCATTTTTATAAGTTTTGCACCACCGCGCGGAAGAACGACGTCGATTTTTCCTTTGGCGCTTAAAATATCGTTTACTTCTTCGTGAGTTCCGCTTTGTGCAAGTGCGATACCTTCTGGAACTCCGCATTCTACGGATGACAAACCTTCAACAATTGCTGAAACGATTGCTTTGTTTGAATTAAGTGCACTTGAACTTCCACGCAAAAGAATTGCGTTTCCGCTTTTGTAGGCAAGCGCGAAGGCGTCTGCCGTTACGTTCGGGCGACTTTCGTAAATGATGGCAGCAACTCCAAGTGGAACTCGGACTTGTTTTATTGAAAGACCTTCCGGTGTTTTCCATCCTGCAACTACAGAACCAATCGGATCTTCGCTTGAAGCAACAAGTTTTATCGAATCGATTATCCCGTCGATTCGTTTGTCATTAAGAGAGAGCCTGTCAACCAGACTTTCTGCAACCCCTTTTTCCCGGCTTGCTTTAACGTCGATTGCATTTGCATCGAGGATTTTTTTTCTGTTTTTGTCGATTGAAGACGCGGCTGCGAGAAGAGCAGCATTTTTTTCGCTTGCGTTAAGTCGTGCTAGTTTCTCTGCACCATAACGCAAGGAAATGTAGGCCTGTGAAAGTTCCATATTTTCCGCCTTTTAGGCGAGCCGTGATTTAAATGGCTGCCTTAATAATTTGCAAGGAAACTCATTCCAAGAATGAGTGAAAGTCGGATTTTTTCAGAATCCCACTGAGCATCTTTTGGAAGACACTGTATGAAGCACCAAAAAGTTCCGAAAAGAGGGTCGATTCGGAGAGCATATTCAGAAAAATCTTCCTCTGATGTATCAGTTGCTCCGAACATTAGCGCAACTGATTCACTAAGAACGGAAAGCGTTTCTGCATAGGTTTCTGAATATTTTTTCAATTCAATTTTGTTACAAAGAGTGTCGAGTCGGTTTAAAAGTTGATCTTTGATTGTTTCATCGCTTTTTTCAACCCAAGTTTTCTGTACTAAAAGCTTGAGATTGTTGTGGAAACTGTTTACGAGTTTTGTTTCTGCAATATTTTTCTCATTTATATCGGATGACAAGAGATTTTTGAATTCTTTTCCAGCTCCAAAAGTATCTCCGATTTTTTTTGCTTCTTCCTGTACCTTTGAAATTTCATCTGTTGTAAGAAAGTTTTTGAATGACTCAAGAACGTCAGGTTCAATATAATCTGAATATTTTTCTAAATTTTTCTGCAGTGAAGTTTCCATATATATAGTAAATAATTTTTTAGGCCTGTTTGTCAAGGTAGTGTTTTTTTGTGCAGTTTTGTTATATTGGGCGGCTGACGGCTGTTCCGCACTTCGCTAGTCACTCACCGTCCTCGCCAGCAAAATTGTAGCTGGCTGCGGTCGGCTCACCGCAACTTTTGAAAAAGTTCCGGCTCGGTGCTCCATAGCCTGCCGCAAAGTATTATTCGTTTAGGGTTTTTAATTCCTCAATTGAAAGCCCGGTAACCTGTGCAATCTGCTCAATGGTGAGAACTTGCATTTTCAAGAGGTTTGTTGCGGCTTCGATTGCCTTGTCGTGGGCACCTTGTTCTCGGGCTTCTTCGGCCTTGACCTGCATATCCAAATCGTAATCATATTCGCCAATGAACATATTTATGACCTCCGAGCCTTTTCGCGTAAGATATTCTGAAAGGATATTCTTAGAAATCGCTTCGTGAATCGCCTTTTCGTAGCAATTCTGTGCTTCTTCGCTGGTCGGATTTTTCTTAAGTTCCGACTGGTAGCGGAAAATAATTTTCATGAACTCGCAATATTGTTTCAGAATATCACAACTCTGGAGAATCGGCAAGTTTTGTTCATGCTTCAGGTTTATGTCCGCAAATTGTACTGTCAGCTCGCATTGTGGATTCACCTGTGGTTCGATGAATGCATCTGAGAGCTTTAGCGTGTCCGAGTGTTTCGGCTTACGTTGTCCATTATAGAAGACATAGAACTCAGGTGTCGGAATCTTGTAAAGTTTGTCCTTGTAGCGAGCCTTATGAGGGACTATTCCATATAAAATGTGAACATAATATTCCAAAAACCTAAGCGGTAGATTTTTGTTAAGAGTAGACTGATGTTCGACAAGCACGATGAGTTTTCCGTTCACGAGCATCGAAATGTCGTTGTTAAAGGTCTTGTAGATTGCCTGTGGAATAACTTTTCGTTCGAGAACCGTATCCTCCAGCGTCAGATTCGTCCCATGAATCGCGTTGTATAACGACAAAAAGTTTTTCTTTCCGTCAATTTCATCATCGCAGAACAAGTCCGCGAATACTGAAGATTTTACTTCTCTGTTTTCTGGCATCTTTTTCCTCCATAATTTTTGATATTTCTCGCCTCAGAGCGGTACATATTAATTATGGAAAGAAAATCGCAAAATCCGTTAAATTTTTCCGAAAAAAATAAAAAAAAGTCGAAAAAGCAAGGATTTTCTTAGAAATGTGTTGACAAAAATTGGCGGGGGGGGGTATGATTCATTAGATGAACTGACTGAACTGACCCCAAATTTTAGGACAGTTCAGAAATTTTGAGGCTGCGGATTATTTATATATTTTTGGAGTTTTTTATGAAAAAGAGTTTTTTATTCTTGGTTGCACTTTCATGTGCATTGTTTTTGTTTACCGGTTGTCCTGATCCTAATTCTAACCCAGAGGTACCTGCTGAGAATCCAACGACAGATACTAATAATACCGATATTTCTGATGGAACATCTACTGACACCCCTGATACGGTAACCGTTTGTGGTATGACATTTGA
>JAQYSN010000236.1 GCA_028725265.1 Spirochaetales bacterium
TTTTTGTTTTGAAGGAATCGAAGGAGAAAGCCTCCTTCTGCTTCTTGATGATAAAGGAATTTGTGCTTCAAGCGGTTCTGCTTGTACTTCAGGATCTCTTGACCCGAGCCATGTCCTTCTGGCAATAGGCCGAGTTCACGATGTAGCGCATGGTTCTCTGCGTCTTACGATTGATGAAACTTTTTCAGAAGCGGACATCGACTATATCGTAAAGTCAGTCGCAGAAGTGGTTTCGTACTTGCGAGGAATTTCGCCAGTTTGGCGTGACCTCCAGAACGGCAAGCGAAAGTTTATTTTATAGGATGATATTATAAGGATATAAAATTGTGAAAGAGGTTTTGTGCAAAGGCGGAACCGTAGCCCGGCATCAAACACAATCTGCACAAGCGTAGCGCGGAAGCCGTGTTTGTATGGCGGATAAGGTGGGAGCCTTTTGGCGTGACCTCCAGAACGGCAAGCGAAAGTTTATTTTGTAGATACAATTAAATGAAAAAGATGAAGCCGTTATAACACAATAAAATTAGCGGCTTTTTAGATATGCCGGAAATCACCGGAGTTGAGGTTGCGACACAACGTGCATCTGGGGGTGCCGAGTTTACGAGGCGGGGCCCAGCAGCCGCACGGCTTGGGGCGCGTTCTCAACGTTAGGCTGATTTCCGGACGGCATAAAAAATCAGAAGCGAGTAAATTTGCTTTTGCATCGATAAGCATGCCCAGGTGAATTTTTAACTGAACTTGATAAAAAAAATAAAATACCCGCGGGGTTCTTAGGGGGGCAACCCCTAAGCAGTGCCGGGAAGTGATGGGTTTTAGGGGACTCGCAACGAAGTTTCAAGCGGAGAAACCCTCGCTCGCTGGAAGTTACACTGCGAATCTGAGTAGGGGGTGTCTCTTCCCTAAGGAGAAAAAAATATGGCATTATACAGTGAAAAAGTTATGGATCATTTCAGAAATCCACGAAATCTTGGTAGAATTGAAAATGCAGACGGCATCGGTGAAGCTGGAAACGCAAAATGCGGTGACATCATGACAATTTATCTTAAAATCGGCAGCGATGAAGCAAAAACCATCGATGACGTGAAGTTCGAAACATTCGGATGTGGAAGCGCAATTGCCTCAAGCTCAATGGCAACCGAACTTATCAAAGGAAAGCCTCTTAGCGACGCTCTTTCTTTGACGAATAAGGCCGTTGCCGAAGCTTTGGACGGACTTCCTGCTTACAAGATGCATTGTTCTGTCTTGGCTGAAGAAGCAATCAAACTTGCGGTAAAGGATTACTACGACAAAAACGGAATCGAATACGATAAGAGCCAGTTCCTTCACTGCGAAGGTGAATGCGAACACTGCATGTGATATTTGAAAAAAAACAACCTTGTGATATAATAGGTATATCGAATTTTTATTTGGAGTGATTATGATTGTTTCTACGAAAGGTCGGTATGCTCTAAGGGTGCTTGTCGATATGGCCGAACATTCTGCCACCGAAAGAATCCCATTGAAAGAAATCGCTGAACGACAGAATATTTCTCAAAAATACATCGAATCGATAATGACGCTTCTTTCCAAAAATGGTTTTGTTGATGGTGTCCACGGAAAAGGTGGCGGATACAAGTTGAAACGTCCTCCTCAGGACTACAAGGTTGGCGAAATATTGCGATTGACAGAAGGAACTTTGGCTCCTGTTTCCTGCCTTGACTGTGCTTCAGCAACGGTTGAGTGTGAACGCAAAAGTGAGTGCAGAACCTTGCCTATGTGGGAAAAACTGGATTCTCTTATATCAGGATATCTTGATTCTGTAAGTCTTTTGGATTTGATGAAAAAATAAGGAGTTCCTGGTGAAAAACAGAACACAGAAGTTTCAGCATTTTGTTAATCGTCTCCTTGTCATATTTTTGATACTTTTGCAGGTAGCAGTCTTTTTTTATCTGATACTCAGTACTACAAAGCTTTCTGAATGGGTCGGTGCAATTCTTCGCTTGCTCAGTTTTCTTGTTGTACTTCACATTATGGGTATCCGCGAAAAAGCCGGTTTCAAACTCACTTGGATTGTCCTAGTGCTTTTGTTTCCTGTTTTTGGTGGAATTTCATATCTTTTTTTCCACCTTCAGGCCACAACTTTGAATTTCCGTCGTTCCATTACAAAACTTGAGTTTGCAACCCGACCTAAACTTCTTTTGAGTGATAGCGCTTATCAGAAGGCTATCGATGAAAACGAGGATTTTTCGTCAAATATCTTTTACCTTCAGCAGACATCTGGTTTTCCTGTTTTTGATAAGAGCGAATCGGATTATCTGTCGCCAGGAGAAGTTTATTTTGAAAGGCTTTGTGAAGAACTTAAAAAGGCCGAAAAATATATTTTCATCGAAACTTTCATAATTGATGATGGCTTCATGTGGAACGGAATTTATGAAATTCTCAAGGAAAAGGCGAAAAATGGAGTGGATGTCAGGATTATTTATGACGATGTAGGTTCTTTTCTACTGCACGATCATAATTTTGCAAGGCGTTTGCGTTCAAACGGAATAAAGTGCATCCCATTCAACAGATTCAAGCCGTTCTTTCTTGTAAGCCTTAACCATCGGGACCATAGGAAAATTGCTGTAATAGACGGAAAAGTCGGATTTACTGGTGGAATCAATATCGCTGATGAATACATCAATATGCGGGAGCGATTTGGCTACTGGAAAGATAGTGCTGTAATGATTTCGGGGCAAGCTGCCTGGAATCTTTCTGTTATTTTCCTTCAACTTTGGAACTTTTCTGCCCGTACCGATGAAGATTTTAGCAGTTTTTTCCCTTGGCACGAAAAAAAGTGCCAGTCTGCAAGCGACGGTTTTATCCAACCATTTGCCGACAGTCCTACGGATAATGAAAACGTTGCAGAGCATATTTATCTACACTTTATTAACAATGCAAAAGATTATCTTTATATAGAAACTCCGTATTTTATAGTAGATGACAGTTTTGTTTCTGCCTTGATTCTGGCGGCAAAAAGCGGTGTCGACGTAAGGCTCATCCTTCCGCACAAATGGGATAAAAAGCTTGTACGGAGAATCAGTCGAAGCTATTACCGCGAACTTACCTCAGGTGGAGTTCGTGTTTTTGAATATCTTCCTGGATTTATGCACTCAAAAGTCTTTCTTTCTGATGATAAGGCAGCCGTTATTGGATCGATTAACCTTGACTATAGGAGTTTGTACCATCATTTTGAATGTGGAACTTGTCTGTATAAGACTTCATCAATAAAAAAAATCCGTTCAGACTTTGATTCTGTCTTTACCGATTGTAAGGAAATCAGGCTTGAAGACTGCTCTTCAAATCCTTTTGTCACGATATGGCAATCTTTTTTGAGAATTATAGCGCCAATCATGTAAGTTTTCAGAGCTTAACGAAGACTTTGTTCAAGAATGAGAGTTTTAAGCTTGTGCTCTGTTGCAGTGTCAATCAAGAAAAATAGAAATTCATGGAGTTCGGAACTGTCCGAGTATCTAAGAGGAACGTTTCTAGCTTCTTTTGCGCTAAGGTATGTCACGCTTTGAAGAAATGCAATGGCTGAGCTTGAAAGGTGAAATTGTCCGACATTCGGATTTGCGGATGTTGTTTCATTTTGCAAGGAACAGTCTTCGCATATGAATCCGTCGTCTAAGCTTGAATAAAATGCGCTTTTATCCAGTCCTTCTTCGCAGTGAACGCAGCATTTACATTCTGGCTGAAGTCCCATAAGATCAAGATATCTCCATATGAAGCGTAGAATTGCTATCCTGCACTCATCTTCGCTACTTATGCTGATGCCATCAAGAAATGCGTTTGCAAGACGGAAACATTTTTCGTTTTCACCGCTAGCTTCAGTTTTGATTACCAGTTCTGCACAGAACGATGCACACCAGTTTTTGTAAAGGTTTTCTCTGATTTCAGAATGATATTTGATTACTTCAAAATCAGTGATTTTAGTGGAGTTTTTCACCTTATCGGTATAAATCCACAGGTTTCCAAAGTGATAAGGTGAAACAAGAGATCGTAGTTTGCTTTTTGGTCCTCCATACAAAACTGCCGTAAAGACACCTTTTTCTACGCTTAAAAATGTGACGAGTCTGTTGTTTTCTCCGATTTGCTTTACGTGCAGGACAAGAGCCTGAATTTTAGAATTACGTTCCATCTGAAAAAAAAGTATAATGACAACCTTTAAAAATTTCAATTTTTGCATTTTATTTTCATTTTAATAATACATAAATCAAAAAAAATGCGAAAACCTAGAATTGCCTATATGTTGAAAAGTCTTAGAAAAAAAAGTAGAATATTCACAAATTTTTTTTACTGAGGCGTTCCAGCTATGAAAGCAATCGAACTTGAAAAAGCTTATAATCCTAAAGATTTTGAAGATAGGGTTTATTCTGAATGGGAAAAGAAAGGTGAGTTTAAACCTGCAAGTGATAAGGGAAATAAGCCATCTTCTAAATATACCGTCGTAATTCCGCCGCCAAACGTCACTGGCGTTTTGCACATGGGACACGGATTGAATAATACGTTGCAGGATATCGTTGTCCGCTATCATCGTATGAAGGGAGAAGATACTCTTTGGGTTCCTGGAACTGACCACGCAGGAATTGCGACCCAGAACGTAGTCGAGCGACGTCTTAAAAAAGAGGGTCTTC
>JAQYSN010000237.1 GCA_028725265.1 Spirochaetales bacterium
AAAAGGAATTGATTGAATACTTGTCTTGGTACAACGAAAAGAGAATTAAGGTTAAATTAAAAGGACTGACCCCTTTACAATTTAGGAATCAGTCCTTAAAATCAGCCTAGTTAAAGTGTCCAATAATTGGGGTGCACTTCAAAAACTTCGATTTGTCCCGCCTTTTTTTGTTTTTCGACTCTTTCTATAATCGCACGATTCGTGATTTTGTCAAAACTTCGTAGCCAGTTTCTGTAATCAGGACGTCGTTTTCAAGTCGAACTCCTCCTGCATCACTTTCGTAAAGGCCTGGTTCAAGCGTTACGATGTTGCCTGGTTCAAAAACATCTTCGAGTGAGGCTCGGCTTCTTACGAAAGGTTCTTCGTGTATTTCAAGCCCTGTCCCGTGTCCGAGCGAGTGCGGCATTTTCATTTTGTGGGCTGCAAAAATCTTATCGACTTTTAGGGAAGCTTGCCTAACTGGAATGCCAGGCTTGTAAAATTCGATGGCTTCATCTGCGGCTTTTTGTACTAGGCTTAGCATTAGTTCCTGCTTTTCGCTTAAAGGTCCGCGAGCAAAGGTGAGAGTTACGTCGCTTGCATATCCTTCGTAGCAAACTCCAAAGTCCAGAATTGAAAGACCTTCCGTAGCAAACGGTGCATCAGTGTAGTTCGGAAAAGCATGAATTGCCCAACTTCGGCCTGGGCCTGCAGCGAGCGTTTCAAAACTCGTTCTTTCGCATCCGCGTTTTCGGCATTCTTTTTCAATCAAGAGTACGGCGTCGCTTTCGGTTTTTATCGTTCCGTTTTTTACCGACTCAATTATGATTTCGATGATTTCGTTCGTGATTTCGGCTGCTCTTTTTGTACACTCTATTTCGTACTCATCTTTCACAGCCCTCATTTTTGTTACAAAACTATGGCATCCTTCTTTTCTGCATAAAATGTCATATTCTTGGATATTGTCGACGTATTCGAGAAAGTCAGGATACGAAGTCGTTGTATTTATTTCGATTCGGTCGTTTTCTTTTGCGCCAAGTTTTTTTACCAAATTTTTTGTTGCTTCAGCAGGCTCTGCTCGTCCTGATGTGTACGGAAGGATTTTTCCTGCATAGGCATCAATTTTATTTGCAAGATTGATATCCCATGCCGTCAGGATTGTATTTCCATCAGATTTGATGGCAAGAATTGCATCCGATGGCATTTTTGAAAAATAACGTACGGCTGGATTTCGCTCGTCCTCTGAATCTCTGAAAACGGCAATATCGATGTTTTCTTCCTGCATCGCCTGGCAGAATTTTTTGATTCGTTTATTTAAATTTTCGTTGATTTGCGCTTTGTCCATTTATATATCCTTATTTACTTTTTTTCTTTAAAAATTTGCCTAAAATGGCTTTTACGATTTCATCTCTTGTAATGATGAGAAGGAGAACTCCTGCAGTCCCAAAAACAATTGCGCTAATGATAACCGGCATTCCTTGTGAGACAAATCGGTTATGTCCTGCAAAAAGATTAAGAAGCGGCGTCTTCAAAAAGTAAACTGGTACGCTTGCGATTAGCGAAAAGATGCCAATTTTCAGTGCATAGATAAGCAGGGCTTTTACAAGGCCTTTTACGTTTGTTTTCTTGTTTTTAGTCATGAAAATTAAAAGTGCAATCGTGTTTACGGCGCTTGCAATCGTTAAGGCCAAAGCGATACCACCGCCTTGCATTGGCTTTGCAAGAACAAATGCCAAAACCATATTGAAGGCAAATCCTATCATGCCGGCCCAAGTAGGACTTTTTGCATCACTTTGTGCGTAGAAAGCAGGCGAAATGATTCGGTTGAGCGCAATGAAGAAAAGTCCTGCAATATGAAAGCGGAAGGCTTCCAGCGTAAGGGCAACGGATTCGTCACTGAATTTTTTTGATTTGTAGACAAGAATAATAAGGTTTTCACCATAAATCAGTGCGTAAAATGTAATCGGAATTGTAATCAGCGTGATGATTTTAAGGGCTTGAATCAGCATTTTGTTGAAATCTTCCCATTTTTCACTTTTTGCAAGACCAGAAAGGTCCGGAAGAATTACTGTTCCGATTGACACCGCAAAGATTCCGAGAATTAATTCCTGGAGTCTAAGAGAATATTGGAGGCTCGAAACGATACCGGTGGCTGTTCGGCTTGCTATTGCGGTTGAAACTACATCGTTGAGCTGATAAGCTGCCATACCGATGATGGTCGGGGCGATGAGTTTTAGAACCTGTTTTGTTCCACTGTTTGTAAAGGTCTTTTTGAGCGATGTGAATTTTACGCCCCATCCGTTTTTTATTACGAAAGGCAGCTGGAAAACAGCCTGTACGATACCGCCGGCTAGAACACCATAAGACATTGCTCTTGCCGGATTTTTTGCATAAGGCGAAAGCAAATAGGTTGCAGTAATTACGATTGAATTGAAAAGAACAGGCGTAAAACCTGATGGAGCAAAAATTTTGATACCATTCAAGATTCCCTGAAAAAGGGCCGCAATCGAAATAAAAAACAAGTACGGGAACATAATCCGTGTAAGAATGTTCATTTCGTTCAAAACGGATTGTCCGTCTTCAGCATTTATGGTTTCAGCTGATGCAAATAGCTTTACAATCCATGGTGAAAGCACGATTCCGATTATTACGACCACAGCTGTTAAAAAAGTTACCAAAGTGAAGGTTGAATTAACAAACTGCTTTATTTCTTTTTGGACTTCTTCTTTTTCTTTATCAGCCTGGGCCTTGTTTTTCTTTTCCAGATAAGCTTTGAAAGTTGGGATGAATGCAACAGAAACACTGTTTTCTGCAAAAAGCCTTCTGAAAAGATTTGGAATCATAAAAGCGACCCCAAAAGCATCTGCCAATCCGCTGGTTGCTAGAAATGCCGCCTTTGTCATTTCACGGATGAGCCCTAAAATTCTTGAAAGGAGAGTTAAGAGCGAAAGACTTATTCCTGATTTAGCAAGGGAACGATTTTTTTTACTTTTTTCAATTTGCTCCATTTGTTCCATGGTTGATAAGAATACAATTCTTGATAATTTTTTTCAATAAAGCTAAAATTAGCCAGTTTACAACTAAGGATATTTTTGGATGAAAAAAGTAAAAATTTTTCAAAAAGTCGGCAAAACAAATATAATTCCGATTTCATTTAAACTTGTCATCGTATTTATTTGCATGATATTGCTTTCAAATCTGGCAACAAACTTCATCACTCTTAGACTTTCGCAAGGCAAGGTTATCTCGCTTTCGAATGATATTATGGTTCATCAGCTTAAAGATATTTACACAACAGCCTCAAATCAGTTTTCTGTTTCTAAATATTCTGGCTCGCGCGAAGATGCTATCAAAACAATGAAAGATGTTTCAAGTTCGGGTTTTACGGAAAAAAACAGCATTGCTTTTGGTATTTCAAAGTCTGGCGAAATCCTCTTTTTTGCTTGTGCGAACCCTCAGTTTGATCTTTCCCAGAATCCAGCTATCGATAATCTTTCCGTTCTTGAATCCCTTAATTCCGACATGGAAAATGGAAAAAATGATGGCTCGTTACATTTTGAAAATCATCTTGGAAAATATTTCGGTGTCTATAAATACAGCGAAGATTGGGATGTCTACATCGTTAGGGCAGAGTTAGTTCAAGACACACAAAAAGCCTTGTATAAAACCTATTCAATTATCAGCGTTATCATTCTTGTGCTTACGATAATCTTTTTGGTAATCGGTCTTGTGATGTTCAACTCAATTTTGAAAAATGTGCGCACGATTACGGATAGCTTGTATCAGATGCAGAAAAATCAGCAGATGGATTTGATAGATTTGAGCCAGTCTCCGAACGATGATATTTCGTATATGGCGGCTTCCTTCAACTCGCTTTCGTTTACGATTAACAGCCTGATGGAAATTTTCAAGAAGTTTGCTTCGAAAGATGTTGTAAACAAGGCATATCGAGACCATTACATAGAGCTTGCAGGAAAACAGCGCGAACTTACGATTCTTTTTTCTGATATCCGCGGCTTTACTTATATGACAGAAACTCTCGGAAACGAAATCATCAATCTGTTGAATATCCACTATGACCGCGTAATCCATCAGATTCACGAGCGGGATGGAATTATCGGTTCGATTATCGGGGATGCAATCCTTGCAGTTTACGGAACGGTAGATCCTGCAGATTTTGAGGGGAACGTTGCTTTGGATCCAAACACCAAGAAGGGCGAATTTTCGACCGGAAACAAGAGCCTTGATGCGCTGGAATCAGCGTGGGCTATCACGAGGGTTACGGCTGAACTTCGAAGCATCATGATAGAACGCAGAAAGGAAATTGAAAAGACTCATACACTTACCGAAGCCGAAGAACGCGTTTACAAGGCTGTTTTGCTTGATGTTGGCGTAGGTATCGACGGAGGAAAGGTTTTTTACGGCAACATCGGATCTGTAGAGCGAATGACAAATACCGTAATTGGGGACAACGTAAACTCGGCCTCTCGTCTGGAAGGTTTGACGAGGTTTTATTCACTTCCAGTTATCATCAGTGAGTATGTCAAAAACGAAGTTCAAAAAACTACCAATAAGTATGTCTTTTATGAAATTGATATAGTTCAGGTAAAAGGAAAGACGGAAGGAAAACGAATTTATCTGCCATTGGAAAGAGCTTTGACGGATGAGAAAATCATGAGCCAGTACGACGTTTTCGAAGAAGGCCTTCAGTCTTACTACAAAGGCGATTGGACGGCTGCAAGAAAGAAGTTCAAGGAAAGCGGAATAGATTTGGCAAAAGTTTTCTTAGACAGAATTGGCACAAAACAGGCGCCTTCTGATTGGAGTGGAATATGGACAATGACAACAAAATAGGTGACGTAAGTAACAAGGTTCAACTTTTCTTGAGCGAAAGTCCGCTTTTTTCTGAAATTGAAAAGCCGGAAATGTACGACCTTGAAAAAGAGTACGCTAAAACAAAAAAGAACAAATCTCTTAAAAACATAATTATTCTGGCTGTTACGGTTGTCGTTGTTGTAGGAATTTCTTTTGGAATTACAGCTTACATCGATCATAAATACAGCAACATAGAGGTTGATATCGAAGTGTTCGATGATTTGAACCTAAAAAATCTTTTGAACATCGTAGGACAGATTCAGAGCGAGTTGAATTCAGCCAAAGATGATAAGCGCCGATTGGAACTCGATATGGCATCGGAAATTAGCCGCATTGATTTGAAGCTTGAAGCAGAAAAAGACCTTATTTCCAAAAAGCGAATTCCATCAAGTCTCAAACGAAATCAGACGGAAGAAGCCGAAAAGACCGCCGAAGTTGAAAGGCAGAAGGTACGTGCAAGTTATGGAAAAAAGATTGCTTCGTTGAAAATTACGATTGCCGATTTGGAAGATGAGCTTGCAAATTACGAAAGTTCGAATTTGGAGAGAGCTTGGGAACAACAGAACATAATCGATTCAGAGCGACAGCTCTATGAAATGGAAAAGAAAGCTCAGAAAAAAGAATATGAAGCAGCGCTTGAAGAACTCAGACGGAAACTTGCAGCCCAGCAAAAGCAGGCAGTAATCGACCAGAAAAGAGCTGTAGAACTTGCAATCCTGGAATATCAGCAGCGAATCGAAGTTTTGGATCCTGTCATAACTGATGAAAATATAATCGCAGCTGCTCATTTTGTGACTGAAAGCGAGGCAAAAGAGGATGTTTTGGAAAATCCTGAGAACACGAATGTTACGGCGAATGACACGAGCCTTTTTTCATCATTTTCATCAGATGAAAAAAATGAAGAACCTCTTTTTGGCGACGACTCGGAATCTATCGCTCAAAAAATGAAGGATATACAGACGATTTCAGATTACGTGGACTCGATTCCTTATGAAAATGATCTTTCGAAATATGTCGTTGCCATGGGAAAAATCGCGCAGGATTCAAATCGTGAACTAAAAATTTTGGCAACCGAAAAAATGAAGTCCCTCGAATCTTTGAACAGCATGGTATCATATTTTGACAAAACCTTTTTATCATCTCCAAGAAATCCTATTCATTCGAATGATGGAATTGTGCTTTCCATGGATGATGAATGTCTTGTCTGTTACATCGTGCCTGAAAAGCGAGATCTTGCAGAGCAAGTAAAAAAAGCTTCTATTTCAGTTTATGGATTAAAAGAATCTTGCATACTGACACTTGAACGGGTCGGAGATTTTTTCTTGGCATACCCAGAAAATCCTTCTCATCTTGAAAATATAAGCGAAAACAGTTGTTTTAGATTCATTTATCCAGAAACCGATATTAATTAATTCTTATGCCGGCAAAAAGTTTTTTTCGAAGACATTTGCCGGCGATCTATCTTTTAATTGAAAATTTCTACCCTCTCTTGCCATCAGGGCTTCCGCATTATACATTTTTTACAACTTTTTCAAGGCATCCTTCGTGTTTATCGCAAAGCATTTGCTTTCCAGAAATAGACAGATTCTTTGCCTTTGTAAACTCAGAAAAATCAGTCTGTTTCAATATGTTTAT
>JAQYSN010000238.1 GCA_028725265.1 Spirochaetales bacterium
GTGCCAATTACAAAAATCTTAAAGCAGGAATCGAAGAAAATACAGTGTATCTGGAACGCTTCTTCCGCAACCTTATTTTAGGTGAAAATAACGAACTTAAAAACCGCTACACCCATATTGATTATGATGAATACATCAAAAAGTTCGGTGTAAATGAAAAAAAATCGGTGCAAAATCTGCCTGTAAATCTGCCTGTAAACGATACTGCAAAGATTACTCAAAAGATAACTGTAAAGATTACTGTAAATCAACAGAAAATAATTGATGTGATTAAAGAAAATCCTTTTGTCACACAAGAAGAATTATCAAGTATTGTAGGAATTGCACGCCTTAACATCAATAAAAACATGAAAAAAATGCAGGAGCAAGGAATCATCAAACGAGTTGGCGCAGACAAAAACGGACATTGGGAGATTCTGAAGTAAATTTGAAAGGAAAGATAAAATGACACAAAAAAAAGTTAAACCAGATACTAAAAACAGACCTCGCATTTTTTTGAAGGCGAAGGAAGAAAAAGAAATTCAGCAGGGCTTTCCCTGGGCATTCGATAACGAAATTGATTTTATAAAACTTTCCGACGGAACGCAGTCGAGTTTTGCCGAAAGCAACCTTGAGGACGGCTCGATTGTTGACGTGTTTTCAAAGGGTGGAATTTTCCTCGGTAGCGGTGTTTTCAACAAAAAAAGCAAGATTTCGGTGCGCATTTTGAGCCGCGAAAAATATACCGAATATGATTACGAATTCTTTAAGTCACGTATCCAGGCAGCGTACGATTTGCGCTTCATGTTCTATAAAAAATCTGATTCTTACCGCCTGATTTTCGGCGAGGCAGATTTGCTTCCAGGTTTAATCGTGGAACGCTTTGTCGATACCGAAAACCGAAGCATTCTTGTCGTGCAGTTTTTGGCTCTTGCAGTCGAAATTTTCCGCGAGTTTATAATCCGCGCATTGAACGAAGTTTGCCATCCTTTTGCCATTTATGAGCGAAGTGATGTTGATGTCCGCGAAAAAGAAGGATTGCCGATTGTGAAAGGCTGGATTGGAAGTGATTTTTGTGCGCACGATTCGTCCACGCACGACACGACTATCACGATAAAAGAAAACGGCATTCTTTTGAATGTGGATATCGAAAACGGGCAGAAAACAGGTTACTTCCTTGACCAGAAATTCAATCGTCGTCGTGTTTCAGAACTTGCACGTGGCAAAACAGTTCTTGATGCCTGCACTCACACTGGAGCCTTTGGTTTGAACGCAGTTTCGGGCGGAGCAAAAAAAGTCGTTTCCGTCGATATTTCAGAAGAGGCGGTCGAAGTCGTGAACAAAAATATTGCACTCAATGGTGCAAAAAAGGTGATGAGCGTCGTTTGTGCCGATGTTTTTGATTATTTACGCCAGTTGGATTCTGGTGAAAACGGTTCTGCCGATGCCTTTGATTTTATCATTCTTGATCCTCCAGCCTTTGCCAAAAGCGCAAAATCCATCGAAAAAGCGTACGGCGGCTACAAGGAAATCAATATGCGTGCTATGAAAATTCTTCCAAAAGGCGGAATTTTAGTGACCTGTTCTTGTTCACATTTTATGGAAGAACCGATGTTTCTGGATATGCTGATGCACGCATCTCGTGACGCGGGAAAAAGCCTTCAGATTCTTGAAATTTCTGGAGCAGGTCCTGATCATCCGATTCTTGCAGGTTATCCGAAGAGCCGCTATCTTAAGTGCGTGATTGCTCGCGTTTTGTAGAAAAAAATTCAGGAGAAGTTCGTGGCAAATTTTGACGATGGAAAATATAACTGTATCGTTCTTTTGGGACCAACGGCCTGCGGAAAAACGGGACTTGGAGTTCGTCTTGCAGATTACCTCACTCAAAACGGAAAACCGACTCACATTATCTCGGCTGATTCAAGGCAAGTCTATCGAGGTCTGGATATCGGAAGCGGAAAAGATTTGGTTGAATTTACGCTGGACAAAGGAAAACCGACTGAACGGACAATCCCTTATCATTTAATCGATATAGTTGATGTTTCCGAAGAATACAATGTTTTTCGCTACCAGAAGGATTTTTACGAGTGCTTCAATTCGCTTATTGAGAAGAAAATCCTGCCTTTCGTGGTCGGCGGAACTGGAATGTATATCGATGCAATCGTTCGCTGCTACAAAATGGGCGAGGTTGGAATCAATGTGGAATTGCGCAAAAACTTGCAGGGGAAAAGCGTGGAAGAACTTGCTCAAATCCTGCGTGAACTGAAAGCCAAACATGGGGAAGAACTTCACAACACGACCGATACTTTGGAGCATCATCGTTTGCTTCGTGCGATTGAAATTGAAACTGCGCGCGAAACTGAAAATCTTGACAATTGCGATAATTCAAGCTTGAGCGAAAACGAAATTGTGCGCCCTGACATCCGCCCCTTCATTTTTGGGACGACCTTTGAGCGTTCTGTTGTACGACAGCGGGTTACGATTCGCCTAAAAGAACGCATGGAACAGGGAATGATTGATGAAGTGCAGAAAATCCACGATGGCGGAATAGAGTGGGAGAGACTTGAGCGGCTCGGCCTTGAATACAAATTCGTTTCGCTTTATCTACAAGGAAAAATCACCTACGACGAACTTTTTAGTCAGCTAAACACGGCCATTCATCAGTTCGTAAAGCGTCAGGAAACCTGGTTCCGCGGTATGGAAAGAAAAGGCGTTGAAATTCACTGGCTTCCAAAAGATGAAACTCGCTTCGAGGCGGCCGTAGAATTGCTTCAAAATGAATCAGTTGATTAAAGCAGTTTTTGCACTTTGTCTAAAATTGTAATGTCTGCGGGTAACGGGCAAGTCTTGCGCCTTGCCTACGAGTTTTTACTTCGTAAAAACATCGCAATCTTGTCTAAAATCAATTCATCTGCAGGTAACGGGCAAGTCTTGCACCTTGCCTACGAGTTTTTACTGCGTAAAAACATCGCAATCTTGTCTAAAATCAATTCATCTGCTGGTAACCAATTTACAGACCAGAGCGTTTCTTTCGTGAGCCAGGCAGAATTTTCGTGTTCAAGAAGTTCTAGTTTTCCAGAAAGCACCCAGCAGGCAAAGCACTTCATGGAAAGATGAAAAGCAGGGTAGTCGTATTCGATTGTGTCGATGTACTCGCCAACGCTTATTTCTGTGGCCAGTTCTTCCTTGATTTCTCGCACAAGTGCAATTTCGGGGCTTTCGCCTTCTTCGATTTTTCCGCCAGGAAATTCCCACCAGCCCTTCCAGTCGCCATAACCTCGCTGAGTGGCAAAGACGGAGCGAGTGCCTTGGGGGGAGGTGCGGAAGATGATGGCTGCTACTACGGGGATGGTTTTCATAAGCCGGTCACTTCCCACCAGCCGTTTTTATCTGCCCCATGACGGACAAGCAGTCCTGCTTCCTGAAGTTTTTTCATGTTGGAAATGATATTTTTTCGGGCAATTCCCACGATGGCAGAAAGTTCGCCCTGAGTGACATGAGGATTCTGTTTTATGGCATCAAGAATTTTCTGCTGATTTACAGTTACCTTTTGAGTAATCTTTACAGTCACCTTTTCATCTTCATCTGCCAGCTTTCGGTGAGATTTCAAGGCGTCCAAAATAATGCCAAGCATAAAATCAACAAAAATCCCTGAATCATTGGCATCGGTGGAATCTTGAATTGCCTTGTAATATGCACTCTGATTTTCCCAAATCATGTTTTCAATAGGAAGATGGGCAAAAAAAGGATTCCACTCAGCCAGAAGCCTTGACTGCCAGAAGCGTCCCATGCGGCCGTTGCCGTCCATAAAGGGATGAATAAATTCAAACTCATAATGAAAGACAGAGGACTTTATAAGCACATGATCTTGAGAGTTATTAAGCCATTCAAACAAGTCGCCAATCAAAAGCGGAACCCGGTCGGCAGGAGGAGCAATATGGGCGATGCCATTTTTTCCAAGGACACCGACACTTTCTTTTCTAAAATGACCAGGATTATCAACAAGTCCCAGAGCCATAAGACCATGGGCTTTGAGCAAGTCTTTGTAATTATATGGATTGAAGTCCATAAAGGAATCATAAGCCGTAATTGCGTTGCGAACTTCCTGAACCTCTTTTGCAGGAGCCACAACATGCTTTCCGTTGAGCAGTGCCGTTACCTGTTCTTCGCTCAGCGTGTTGCCTTCGATTGCAAGCGTGCCGTGAATGGTTTTCATGCGGTTTACCTTGCGCAGCCTGATTCCGTCTTCCGATTCCATGTGGATAACAAACCGCTCCAAGTTTGCGGAGATTTCTGAGATAAGGTTTATTGCTTTTGCGCTGATGGTAAAGGGCGGTGTGTACATGGTA
>JAQYSN010000239.1 GCA_028725265.1 Spirochaetales bacterium
TGCTCGTCATGCTGTCTGGTATCGTGATGCTCGTAAGACTCGTGCAACCTGAAAAAGCACTGCCTCTGATGCTCGTCACGCTGTCTGGTATCGTGATGCTCGTAAGACTCGTGCAACCTGAAAAAGCTCTGTTCCCGATGATCGTCACGCTGTCTGGTATAGTGATGCTCGTAAGGCTCTTGCAACCTGAAAAAGCTCTGTTCCCGATGATCGTCACGCTGTCTGGTATCGTGATGCTCGTAAGGCTCGTGCAGCCTGAGAAAGCATAATATCCGATTTCCGTCACGCCATCAGGAATAACTAGTTGAGTAACCTCTTTATTCTTCAGACCTGTTACGGTTTTTCCGTCATCTGATAAAATACAAGTTCTTTTAGATTCATTTATTCGCTCTTCTACTGCCTTCTTCTCAGCTGCAAGTCTGGCTTTCTCATTACATTTATCTACATAGTTAGAAAATTGCTCCTCTGAATAGACAGAAACATTTTTTCTAGGAGAAGTTATCCTATATTTTATGTACATCGTACTCGTATCAGCATTATCCACGGGTATATCTGATAAAATAAAACAAGCTATTTCGCTCGTTTTGTACCACCGCATACTATAGCCGCCGCTTTCCAATTTTTTATATTCATACTTATATGGTCTTTTTCCATCAGATTCCAGTTCTATAGTTGTTTGTTTTGATTCATTAGCATATTTTGAAGTTCTTCCAGGATGAAGAGATTCCGATGTATTATATACTATTTCCTTTGAAGCAATGCATTTCTTATCACTATTAAATAATTCAAATTTTAGACTTATTTTATAATCCCAATAACGACCTGCATAAACAGTGTCAAAATTATCTATATCAATTCCCCAATCCTTGGATTCTGGAATTTTATTATAAGCAGCTATTATTTTTTCCATCAGTTCTTTTTTATTAATTTCTGATTGTTCTTTAAATACAGCTGGATAATGAAATTTAATAGATAATTTTTCGTTTTCATAGTCTATCTTATCGATTTCCATATATGTGTCATACACAAAATCATACATAGGTTCATTATCAGCAATAAACTTAGCAGTTTCCTCCAACAGCTTTATCCAATCCTTTCTGAGTTTAATCAAATTCTTCGCTGTTTCGCCAAAGTTTCCGCCCGTAACCACACTAGTCATCTGATTCATCAATTTGTCAGCATCGATAAACGTTTTGTCCTGAGTCTTTGCCTTCATATAATATGACAGGGCCTCTACATTCTGACCGTTCTGAGCGGCAATCATTCCCTTCGCAACATTTATCTGCGCTTCTATACTTAAATTATTCGTACTACTTGAACTTTTTTTAGTTAATTCTTGTTTTTGAGTCTCTGTAAGTTTTATGCCGTACTCGCTCATAAGTTTATAAGAAAGTTCGTGTATAGCATCACCATTTTCTATAGTCACCAATGAACAGTTGTCTATATTTGCAGTAGCCTTAATTTCATTTTTTTCCACATCATTAATATTAAAATTTAACTGAAAAGAAGATGTCGCTGGTTTATATAAAATTTTTCCTACAACAATAAGACGTGCCTTTGTCATATTACCAATCTGCAGCAAATCATCATCACTATAAAAAACACTTTCCGATAGTTTCTGCTCTGCCTTTATCATGTTCTCGTTCAATCTGTCAACAACTTTCAAATCACCATATTTTCTCAAATCAGATTGAACAATTCCCTGTATCGAAATCGGTACATAATCCAATTCAGATGGCATGTTGACAGTTTTTGGAACAGGAACTGCTATAGCTTTTGATTGAGCGAAAATGGTCATTCCTGCGAAAAAAAAGCACACCAAATTTACAATTACTTTTTTCATCTTCCTTTTTTCTCCTTATATCACTTTTTATATTTTGATTTCAAATACTCTGCCGATTTTTCAAGCTCTGGATAAACAAAATCAGAGGAAATACCAAATGTGTCTAATTCTGATAAAATTCCTTTTTTCCTATCTCCAGGAATTAACAAAACTAATTTTTTGTTATTTTCTTTTTTATAGACAAAATTCGCGCCAAGTTCTTCCGAATCAACATTTCCGCTGCAAATAAACAAACCTTGTTGATTCCGTATGCGCATATTATTAAGTTTTGGTCTAACTATGCAGTCTTCGCATTTTTTACTCTGCTGACCTGATGGGGAAACTTTTCTCAATACTTCTTCCAAATTTTGGTTTAATTCAACGTCATCGTTGTTTTTTATTTTATCAATTGTAGTTAGGTATATACGAATTACGCCATATTCATTAAAATGCTTTTCACAAGCGAAATACAACGCTATATAAGGATTTTTAGTAATATCAAGCAATCTTGTAGGAATCCCATAATGCTGCATTTTCGAAAGTTGAGTTATACTCAAAAGTTGTGGATGAGCTAGTTTAAAATAGAAAAAGAGATTGAACTTTGTTAAAGTTTAATAACCACAAAAAACAATAAAAAAGGAACAATCTCTATGAAAACTATTATAAGCAAAAACGAAGAAAAAAC
>JAQYSN010000240.1 GCA_028725265.1 Spirochaetales bacterium
ATTAAGGCGATTGTTCAGCCAGGCGGATCAATTCGTGACCAGGAATCAATCGAAGCGTGCAACAAATACGGCATTGCGATGATTTTCACTGGAACTAGACACTTCAAACATTAATGTTGCCGATGCAACATTAATGTTTGTTTAAATTTCTGTATATGCATACAGAAATTTGACATTAAAGTACAGAATTAAAAGTTGAAACTTTTAATTCTGCTTGCAATGTTGCCGATGCAACATTAATGTTTGTTTAAATATCGTGCGCTAACCGCTCACGATATTTGTACATTAAAGTACCAATCGAAAGTTTCAACTTTCGATTGGTCGCGTGGGCGCAAGCTCGGGGGTGCGCTTTGCATCTCCCCGATTATTTTTAATAGGATGGGAGCAATCTTCCTATGTTATATTTTTTAGGCACATTACTTGAACAATCTTTCGGACCAGCACGACTTTTAACATCTTACGCCGTACTGATTTCCCTTGCACTGTTTTTCGGTTTTTTACTGACGTTTCTTCTTCTTCCAAAATTCTATAAATTTTTGCCATCTGACAGAGGCCGAGAATTCACACTTAAAGACAATGCCGAAGCTGCAAAAGGCAAACCTACAGGAAGCGGAGTCGTTTTCATCACTTTTTTTGTACTTACCGTTTTGCTCTTTGTTAAACTCGACCTTCAACAAGCCTCTATATTAGTTCTCACATGGCTTTGTATGCTTACAGGCTACCTCGACGACCGTTCCGTAAAGGGATGGGGCGAATACAGGAAAGCGATCCTTGACCTTTTAATCTGCCTGACTGCAAGTTTTGCACTGTATTTTTTCAATGAAAGAGTTATGAATGGTGAAAAAATTCAATTTTGGTTGCCGTTTACAACAAAGATGTTCAATGTTCCATGCTGGCTTTACGTCCTAATTTCCACAATAATGTTGTGGGTTTCCATTAACATAACGAACTGTTCCGATGGAGTGGACGGACTTTCCAGCACTCTCGCACTTATCGCCCTGATTGCCATGGGTACGATTTTCTACTTCATTCTTGGTCACAAAGAAATTTCTGCATACCTACTCGTTCCTCATCTAAATGATGGAGCAAGTTGGGGCTTGATGGTTTTCACTTTGGTCGGAATCCTGATGGGCTATCTTTGGCACAATGCATTCCCAAGTTCGGTTCTCATGGGCGATGCAGGAAGCCGTGCAATCGGATTTTTTATCGGTGTTTGCGTTATGGTCAGTGGAAATCCGCTTTTGATTTTGGTCACCTCGACAATTTTCTTCTTGAACGGTGGAATGGGCTTGCTGAAAGTTTTCTTGCTCCGATTCTTCAAAATCAAGATTTTTGCGAATATCAGGTTTCCTTTGCACGATCATTTCCGAAAGGTAAAGAACTGGTCGCCTACTCAGGTTTTGATTAAGTTCATGATTCTTCAAATTCTAATAACGATTGCCTTGACTGGAATCATGTTTAAGGTACGATAAAATAAAATTTGAGGTTTTCCAAAAAAACTTTTACTGTCAAGACATAAGGATTTTTTATGAATAAAGCAAATAATACTGATTCAGTTGTAAGTCAAAATATAAATACGATTCAATTTGGTGCTAAAGTTTTCAATAACTCCAAGATGAAAAAGTATTTTTCTACAGATGTTTATTCTTCTCTTAAAAAAACGATTGAAGAAGGCAAACCTCTAGACATCAACCTTGCAAATGAAATTGCTCAGGGAATGAAACAGTGGGCACTGGAAAACGGATGCACACATTATTGCCACTGGTTTCAGCCAATGACTGGTATCACCGCCGAAAAACACGACAGTTTTATTACAAAAAAAATCAGTGAAGACGGAAACGTTTTGATGGAATTTCGAGGAAAAGAGCTGATTAAAGGCGAAGGAGACGGTTCATCATTTCCATCAGGCGGACTTAGAGCAACTTTTGAGGCCCGCGGATACACAGCATGGGACCCAACTTCTTACGCGTTCATTAAAGATACGACTTTATATATTCCGACTGTATTCTGCTCTTATGATGGAAGTTCACTAGACAAAAAAACTCCGCTTCTTAAATCAATGGAAGCTTTGAACATACAAACAAAACGTCTTCTTAAACTTTTCGGAAAAAATGTTAAGAAAGTAACTTCTTCAGTTGGACCTGAACAAGAATACTTTTTAATCGATAAAGAACTTTTCAAAAAGAGAAAAGACCTTATTTTCTGTAATCGTACGCTTTTTGGAGCAAAGGCGCCTAAAGGCCAGGAACTGGAAGATCATTACTACGGACAAATAAAACCTCGCGTTGCTGAATTCATGAAAGACTTGGATAAAGAACTCTGGAGCTACGGAATTCTTTCCAAGACAAAGCACAATGAAGTTGCACCTTGCCAACATGAAATGGCTCCGATTTTTACGACAACAAATCTTAGTGCTGACCAGAATCAGCTGACAATGGAAGTAATGAAAAATGTTGCTCAAAAACACGGCATGGTTTGCATCCTTCACGAAAAGCCATTCGCCGGAGTGAACGGTTCTGGAAAACACAATAACTGGTCAATTTCAACTGATGAAGGTGAAAATCTCCTTGAGCCAGGAAATACGCCAGAAGAAAATGCTCAATTCTTACTGATTTTAACTGCAATTATCAAGGCTGTCGATGAACATCAAGATTTATTGCGCCTTAGCGTTGCTTCCCGAGGAAACGACCTGAGACTCGGCGGAAACGAAGCTCCTCCTGCAATTATTTCGATGTTCTTGGGCGACGAACTTACATCAATCCTCGAATCCATTATGAATGGCACAACTTACGATAAAAAAGCAAAGCAGGAAATTAAACTTGGAATCGACACGCTGCCAACATTCCCAAAAGACAACACAGACCGAAATCGAACTTCTCCATTTGCCTTTACTGGAAACAAATTTGAATTCCGCTCACTTGGTTCAAGTGCTTCAATTTCCTGCCCAAATGTTATGATTAACACAATCGTAGCTGATGTTTTCAAGGAATTCTGCGATGAACTGGAAGGTGCCAAAGATTTTACCGCAAGTTTGAATGCTCTTATCAAAAAAACGCTCATCAAACACAAGCGGATTATTTTTAATGGCGACGGTTATTCTGCTGAATGGGTCGAAGAAGCAAAAAAACGTGGACTTTTGAATTTGCCATCTACAACTGATGCGCTACCGTATTACATCAAAGATGAGAATATCGCACTTTTTGAACGACACGGAATTTACAACGCAACTGAAGTTCATGCCCGTTACGAAATTCAGATGGAAGAATATGCAAAACTTGTGAACATCGAAGTAAACACAATGCTTGATATGGCAGAAAAAGAAATTATTCCAGCCTGCATAGAATACGCCTCTGATATGGCAAGAAATTTCAGTGATTTTTCTATCATTTATCGAAATCATTTTGGGGATACTGCTGATAACATACCTGCTACAATTGCAAAAAATATCGGCGACTTACTTGATAAAGCGAATACGATGCTAAAGGCTCTCCAGATTGGCAAAGTTGAAGCTCGTAAAATTTCTGATATGACAGAACGAGCAAAATACTACACAAAAGAAGTAATTCCAGTTATGGATGAGCTTCGAAACGCGTGCGATGAACTAGAAAAGAAAGTCCCTTCAAAGTACTGGCCTTTCCCGACCTATGCCGACATTCTGTTTCAGGTTTGATTTTTCAGGTGTAGCATATGGTAGAAATTGAGCACATAACAAAAATCTATAAACTCGATGACAAAGAACGCAAAAAAAGTGCCATAACGAAGGCCCTAGATGATGTCTCAACTGTAATTCACGACGGCGAGTTCACGGCTTTTTCAGGTCCTTCAGGTTCGGGAAAAACAACAATTCTGAATCTGATAGGTTGCCTTGATTCACCTAATGAAGGAAAAATTCTTCTCGACGGTCAAGACATCTCGTCACTCAGCCTAAAAGAAAAAACGGAAATTCGAAAACAAAAAATCGGCTTTATTTTCCAAAGCTACAATTTGATTCCAGTCTTGACGGCACAAGAAAACGTCGAACTTGCACTCAATCTCATCGGAACCTATTCAAAAGAACAAACAGCCCAAATGGCCCACGATATCTTAAGCGAAGTCGGACTTGATGGACTTCAAAATAGAAAACCGCATCAGCTTTCAGGCGGACAGCAGCAAAGAGTTTCGATTGCACGCGCACTAGTTAAAAATCCAAGCGTAATTTTAGCAGACGAGCCAACAGCGAACCTGGATTCTGTAAATGCCGTAAAAATCATCGAACTGATGCAGGAAATGAACGTTTCTCACAACACGACTTTCATTTTTTCCACACATGACAGGATGGTCATGGATCACTGCCGCCGATTAATCCACATAAAAGATGGAAGATTGACAGACTGAAGTTATTTCTACTGAAATCTATTGTTGATAATGCGTTCCGCATTGAACTATGTATAATTTCTCATCGTCAACTTTATATACAAGCCTGTTTTCAGAATCAATTCGCCGACTCCAATATCCAGTTAACTCATGCTTTAAAGGTTCTGGCTGACCTCGACCTTTATCATAACCATTACGTTCTATATCTTTTATTAATTCGTGCGTCATTTTTATTTGCTTTTGTTGATGCAGTTCAAAAAATTTACAGTAACCATCCCAAGCAACATCAGCCCAAATTTTTAGCATTACTTATTCTCCATAAGTTCATGAGTTTTGCCATTGCCTGCTTCAATTTGTGCAATTCCCTGTCGAAGATATTTCATATTTTCTTCTGAATAGATGTAAGGGTCATCGGCAGCTTTTAAAGCAAAAGGAATCCCATTTTCACGAATTGTAGCTTTTACGAACGCTGTAATTGCTGTAGAAACATTGAGTCCTATTGAATTACAGATACCTTCAAAAAGACTCTTATCATTATTATCAATTTTAGCAGATATTGTAGTCATATTGCTACCTCTTGTAGTAAAATATACTACAATAATACATTCTTGTCAAATATTTTCGGAATTATCCCCACAAGTGCTTTTTAACTTATAAAAGAAAAATCCTTTCCTTTTATAAGATTTATTTTCCCATTCTGGTTTAGCAAATTTACAACCATTCTTAACAAGGTATTAGTTGCATTCGTATAACCGGAAATTATGTTATCTATATATTCTTTTTCTGTTGTGTCTTT
>JAQYSN010000241.1 GCA_028725265.1 Spirochaetales bacterium
AACTGTTACTTGGCCTGTCGTCCAGATGGCAGATTCGTATGAAGTAAGTGCCCGTTATTCTGATGGAAGCACTGAGCTCATCCAGACTTCCGATGAGAACTCTAATGGATTTACGGTTCTTTCGACGGAAAATGATACAGTCTCTTGTATTATAAACAAACCAGAAGGTTTTGATGATTCTTCAAGTTCTGGAAAAACTATTGTTTTTAACGTATCTGCAAAGAATAATTCTACGAACGATACATCTATTTCTGCTTTGGATGTTTATACGTTGGGTCCAGCTCTTATAGAAAGAGATGCTCCGCGTTTGGGATTGAAAGATACTCTGAAATTTACGTGGACTCCAGCAAATGGTGCAAAAAAATATATCGTATATCGAATTTCTTACGGAGACAAGGATTGTTCAAGTATAGTTTCTGCCGACAAACTTTTAATTGACGCAACGACGTGTTCTGTGACCGAACTGAATGAAGGTCAGACAACGACTGGACGAACGACTTGTGTATACGAAAATGGAAAATATACTCTTACAGATGTTTGTGCGGATGCTGAAGAAGACAGCGGTTATGTGGTGAACCAAGATAAAATCAGATGGGGTTTGCCGTACGGATATGTTGTTTTCCCTGTGAAAGAGAATGCAGATAAAAAAACATTATTGTTTTCTGGAGACAAGACAAGTTTTGCTTCAAATTCGCTAATACCATTTGATTCTCTTACTGGAAATATTGCACCGAAGATTTGTTGTACGTTGGGATTTGGTCTTAACGTTCATGCCGCAAAGAGCGAAAGTGCCTCGCAAATTACTGTAACTTGGAAAAAACCGAATGATATTTCTTCTGCAGCCCCTGTTGTTTATAGGAGATTGTATTCTCCTGAATCTGGTGAAAGTAATAGTTGGGTAAAAGTTGCCTATGGTTTTAATCAAGATGCAACAAAATTTGAAGATGACTTTAGTGATTCCTTTTTTAAGGGCAAAGATAAAAATGATTATATTCATAGGGCTTTTGAATATGCGGTAGAGTATGTTCCTAATACAAATCCTAGTTTTAATTCCTTGTATCTTTCTGAAATTTCTACTGACGACCAGAATTATGATTTTGGTTCCAGAGATAAAGAACCTTCAAATAAGGGATATCTTTTTGCGATAAAGGGACTTTATGCAGAATGTGGAGGAAGTCGTTCTGAACCTGGAGATTTAACTTATTTCCAAGAAAATGTTCAGTGGAATACCGAACCTTGGGATTTTGATGAAAGAGCAATTTGTCCGGAAACTTTTGAGCTTTGTATCATGAACAAGAATCTTTCTTCTACTGCTAATTGGGTCTCGATTGCACAGTTTTCTATCAATTCATCAGGTGTAATCGAACTTGTGCGTAGAAATACTACTTCTGATGATGATGATATAGATGTTACTGCTGTAAATTATGGAGCCTTTATAAGGCCTATGAGTCTAGTAAATGGTTCAAAAACAACTGAAGGTCTTTTGCTTGTAATGCGCGACACGAAGCACTATTACAGCCTTAATATTACAGGAAATGGCTACACAGATAGGCAGGCAGGGGATGAAAGCGTTTATGCATATCGACAAATTACAGATACAGAACTTGCAAAATGCGTAAGTCTGATTATTGCAGATGCGTTGTATGAGTGTGGAATCCCGACTGAAACAGGTGCTGGTTCAGCTGGAACTGCTATTACAAGAGCGGGAAAAACTGGTTCTTTTATGATTTATCATAGGGGTTGGTATAATACTGTAAAATGGGGATTTGAAGGTTCTTCTTATCAACATATTTTTAGTGGAGGGCTTCCTTGTGATTCTGATGTACGGTTGGTTTCAGATTTTATTCTTACTGCTGATAATGCAGAAGGAATTGGAATAAAGGAAAATAAACTGCATTATCTTCCTGAACTTTCAATAGAAGTAACTTCTGAATCTGGGATTTCAAGTCATTCTGCCACAGTAGCTTTTACAGCTGGTGAAAATGGCTCTATGTCATTGACAGGAAACCCAAAAGAAGATAGTTGGGCATTAGTGATAAAAGTTAATGGATCTTCTATAGTTTCTACTCCTTCATATGATGAATTTGTAAAGTGGTTTCCATTTTACTTGCATACTTCATATCCAAGTGCCGTAAATTCTTATGATTCATCTCTTCCACTTTATAATAGTCCTTGGTGGCGATAAGGAGTGTTCGTAATGAAAAACTTTTCGAAATTTTATATTGTTTTAATTTGTATATTTTCACTGCTTTTTTCATCTTGTGCCAATCTTTTGCAGGGCAAAGTAGATGGTGTTATCAAGGACTATAACAGTTTGGGTGATATTACGAGCGGCCGCTCTTCACAAAAGCAGCTTTCTACACCAACCCAAGTTGATGCTTCACAATACGAATTTAGCCAGAAAATTGTAGTTTCCTGGAATGAGGTTCCTAATGCTGAATACTATATGATTGAACGCTGTGTTGTAACTCCGGACGAAATTATATCGTCAGATTTTGAACCTGATGCGAGCAGTTTCTTATGTGTGTGTGAATACACGGAAGACTCTACATATACGGACATAATTTTTTCACAGGAACCATCTTACAATTCATCAGAATTTTCATATCGCTATTATTATAGGATTACGGCGTGTGCTGATGGCTATGAATCAAGTGATGCATCCGACTGTAATGTTTACGGAACTTTGTTTTCAACAACTTCTAAAATCGATGCTACTTGTGGAAAATATGATGATAAAATCAAAATTACTTGGAATAAAGTTCAAAATGCACAGTATTATAAGCTTTATAGAGGTGAAACAGAAACCGGAAACTATACTTTTTTGAAAAACGTTTATCCTACGACAAGCACAATTTCTTATGAAGACTCAATTTCAAGTAAAAATCAGGGAGTTGAGTACTATTATAAAGTTCAGGCAATTAATAGAACGGGAAATTCTACAGTATTGAGTGCGTTTTCAATGGGCTATGCAAAAGAAGAAGGAGCTCCGGAAACTCCGCAAGTAGACACTGAATCTAGGGGAACTTCTGTTGATTCGATTTCAATCAGTTGGAATGCGATTACCGATCCGTCAAATGATATTTATTACAAAATCTATAGAACGAGTTCTTCTAACTCTCAAAAAGAAGCTTTGAATTCAAGATATAGATTAACAACATTTACTGATACGGATGTTGTTCCAAATGTTGAATATTATTATTCTGTTCTTGCTTTTTACGACAAAGACACGAATGAAGGAAAAAGGGAATGTAAGAGCGAATCCTCAGAAGCTATAACGGCATTCCTCTTAAGTCCTCCAAAATCTCTTTTTGTTGAATCTTCAGATTCTGAAAGAAAAATTGTATTCTCCTTGGCTTTGGGGGATAAAAATTTGGGTGGTGACTATAATAATGAGTATTCTTATAGGATTCTTTCCTCAGATGATAATTCAAATTTCGGGCTGTACAAAGAAATATCTAGGTCGAATTTTTCAATCAATCCTACTACTGGATATGCCGAATATAAAGTTGATGCCAATGATTGCAATTTTATAAAGATTGTGACAATAAACGGAACTCTGGAATCT
>JAQYSN010000242.1 GCA_028725265.1 Spirochaetales bacterium
GAGTGTCCTAAATGTATTTGGAACGGACAATCATCTTGTCTATCTTGTTTTTCTTTGTTAGAATGTAAATATGAGTGAAACAGATACATATCGAGCGGCACTTGAAATCAGCCGCAAAATTGAAGAAGACATAAAAATCAATCCAAAAAAATACCGCGTTCTCACAGGTGACCGTCCGACAGGAAGGCTTCACATCGGGCATTATTTTGGCTCACTGCAGAACCGCGTCCGACTTGCCGAAATGGGCTTGCCGACTATGATTCTGATTGCAGATTATCAGGTTTTGACCGATCACGATGCCTATCAGGAAATCAGCCAGAACACAAAGCAACTCGTAATCGACTATTTGGCTGCCGGAATCAATCCTGAAAAGCAGGATGTCATAATTTATCCTCACAGCTACGTTCCAGAATGCAATCAGCTGATGATTCCGTTCCTTACTTTGGTTACGAACGCAGAGCTTTCAAGAAATCCGACCGTAAAAGAAGAAATCGAAAGTGCAGGCCTCAAAAATGTCAATGCTGGAATGTACACATATCCGATTCATCAGGCTTGTGACATCCTTTTCTGTAAGGGAAATATCGTTCCTGTCGGAAAAGACCAGCTTCCGCATCTTGAAATGACTCGTACGATTGCAAAGCGATTCAACAAAAAATTCTGCCTTGATGCAGGAAAAGAAAGCGTTTTCCCAGAACCTCAGGCACTTCTTTCAAAAACTCCGATGATTCTCGGTCTTGACGGAAGCCAGAAAATGAGTAAATCCCGCGGAAATGCAATCATGCTTTGTGCAACCGAAGACGAAACTGCAAAACTGATAAAAAAAGCCAAGACTGACGGCGAGCGACTTATCACTTACGAACCTGAGCGCCGCCCGGAAGTTGCAAACCTTCTTATGCTTATTTCGCTTTGTACAGGTGAAGCTCCTGAATCCATAGCTAGTAGAATCGGTGAGGGCGGTGGCGGACAGCTTAAAGGCGAACTTACAGAAGCCTTGAACGAAAAACTAAGGCCTTTGCGTGCAGAACGAGCTCGTCTTGAAGCAAGTCCTGATTATATCAGGCAGGTTTTGCTTGACGGAAGCAAAAAGGCGCGTGAAATCGGAATAAAGACGCTGGATGAAGTTCGAAGTGTCATGAATATGGTAATTTAACTGATTTGGCGATTTGCCTCAATGGCAAGTTTCAATAAAGTTTCTTTATCGTTAAGTTTGGGATTGTCTAGAATCTTTTCCAAAAGAAGATTTAGGATTATCCCAATTTTTTTTCCCTCTTTTATGCCGCTTTTCATTAAATCATTTCCATTTACGGCCATGTTCTTTAACGTAAGGGCATTGCTGGTTTCAAGTTCGTTTGCTATTCTGTTTTTCAGTTCGTCCAGAAGAATCATATTTTCGTCATTTGAAGATGGTTCTTTTCCGTCCTTGCCGTAAACATCGCACATTCTCAGTGCGAAAAGTTTTTCAATATTTTCCTTTCCGACTCTTACGATGAATCTTCTAACAGCACCGTCACTCCAGTTGCTTTCATAATGAAACATGTGTTCTTTTACAAGGTGACATACGTTTTCAATCTGCTCGTTCGAAAATTTGAGCCTGGTCATAATTGATCGGCAAATCTTCTCGCTATAAATTTCGTGGTTATAAAAAGTTATTTTGCCTTCATCGGTTACTTTTTTTGCCTGTACCTTACCGATATCATGGAAAAGTGCTGCAAGAGCGATAATAAGGTTTCCTTTTGCGTAAATGGTTGATGCGTCACAGGCGGTGTAAAGATGGTCAAGAACATCATATGTGTGGAATTTTCTAAAATCGGCCTGAATGCAACCTCTTGCAGTAAGAAGTTCTCTCAGAAAAAGTTCCATAATTCCAGTGTGCTCCATAAGGCGCAACGCCAACGAAGGTTTTGGAGAAAGAAGCATCTTGCAGAATTCATCTCGAAATCGTTCTATAGAAACAGATTTTGTTTTTTCAAGGCACATCGGAATGGCAAAAAAAGTTGCCTCGTCTATCTGAAATCCGAGTTTTGCAGCAAAACGAACGGCGCGAACTGTTCTTAAGCCGTCTTCGGAAAATCGTTCCACAGGATTTCCGACTGTACGTATGATTTTCGAGAGTATATCTTTTCTTCCGCCGAACGGATCTATGATTTTTCCACTTTCGAGTTCTGCGGCAATCGCATTGACCGTAAAATCTCGGCGGCTCAAGTCTTCTTCTAAGGATGCGCAGAAAGAAACGTTGTCTGGATGACGCCCATCAGTATATTTTCCTTCATTTCGGAAGGTCGTTACTTCGATGCTTGTTTTCATGAAGCGGACGGTGACTGTTCCGTGCTCAATGCCGGTTGGAATTACTTTTTTGAAAATTCTCATTACGTCATCTGGTTTTGCATTAGTGGTAACATCCCAATCTGATGCATTCTGTCCCATAAGAATATCGCGGACGGCTCCACCTACGAGGTAGGCTTCGAATCCGTTTCGGACAAAGATTTTGTTCATCTGTCTGAGAATATCTGGTATTTCGATTTTTTCTGTCAGTTTTTGGCAGCAACAGCAGTTGTTAGAATTTTCCATTTTCGTTTTTCAAAAATTCCGGTGCATCTTTACTTGTATATTTAAAATATTCGATGAGGATAGGGTACTCGTTTAGGATTCGTCCCCATCGTGAAAATCTTTCAAGCTGGATGTAATCTTCTGCCGTGAAAAAGCTTTCTTCTTTGCTCAGTTGAATTACGGCTTTTTTCACTTGCAGCTGGAATTCGGCGTAGGATTTTTTTGCCAAGTTGTACATTTCAAAATCAGGAAGATGGTCTGCTTCAATTTCGATTCTTGCAATGTCAATCCACTTGTATTTGTCGTCTGCATGGATGGCTTTCTTCAAGTCTTCGGTTTCCATGTAGTAGCATTCTGTGTTTAGGGTTCGAATCGCTTCTTTTGCAAGATAGCGAGAAACGTCTTTTGCAATTTGAGATGACTGTTTTTCAAGGTATTCTTCGAGTTCGGCGTCCGTTTTTGCATCAGTTTTTTCGACGAAATCACCAAGAAAATCACTTTTCATAGAAATTTCGGTTTTTATGTATAAATCAAATGTAAAATCCGGAGAACCTTCTATCATCGTTGCGTAAATCTGTGCAGAAGGCAATTGACTTTCGATTTCTGTTTCGTACTCATAAGGTTTGAGATTGAATCGCCTGAAATTTATATTCGTCGGGAGTATAGCTTGCCATCTCCATGCGAATTTTCCTGGTTCTATAGTCTGTTTGTCGATACCATTTGTTTTGCTTATCATAACGGCATGTTTTCCAGCAGGTACTCTAAGCTGAACCCATCCTGTAAAAAACACGGCAATTGCGAATGCAAGGATGATGAAAAATGATATCCAAAATTTTGTTTTTTTTCTCATATCTATATTTTATCAATTATAGTTTTTTTTGCAACTTTAATATATACTTGTTTTATGGTTTCGAAAGATAAAAGTGTTTTTTTTACGCTTATTTTAAGAACTAATATTTATCTTTTCCTTTGTATCTTACTGAACATAGTCGTCTATCTCGTTGGAAATTTCAAAATGTTTTTGGATTCCTTACTTTTTGCTATGGTCAGGATGAATACGATTTTTTCAATCGGGGCCTTCGTTTTTTCCATTGTCTCAATTGTGGTTGCCATTATTTACGGTTTTAAACGCAAAAAATCTTATTTTTTCTATATCATACCTTTTTTTCTTTTTATGGCCTTTTCGTTTTTCTTGATGTATTTTTTCACGGCCTTTGATTTTTTTGCTTCCGGTATGGTTTCTGGTATGTAAGTATAATTGAAATCTAATTTTCTGATTTATCGATTGACAAATTTCAATCATAATATTTATCATATTGATGGGTGGTTAGCATGGTAGAAAAAAGAGTTTATGCGTTTCGAGGTGCAATATGCACAGAAAATACTCAGGCGGATATAATAAACAATACAAAATCATTGTACGAAACTCTGGTAAGTAAGAACAATCTTTCTGAGCTTGATATGATTTCCATTCAGTTTACGACGACTCCTGATTTGACGGCCATTAATCCAGCAAAAGCTCTTAGGCTTTCAGGATATGCCGATTCGACACCTCTTTTTTGTGCGCAGGAACCTGTTTTCGAGGAAAGCTTGAAAAAAGTAATTAGAATCATGATACACGCGTATTCTGATAAAAAACCGGAAAGTGTTTATTTAAACGGTGCGCAGGCTTTGCGGCCAGATTTAACGAATGACTAATCAATATTTTAGGATAGATTATGCAGGATGAAATTGATTGTTCGCTTTTGAAATCAATCTGGATTGTAAGCCGGGAGTTTAATCACATTGCAGAAGCAGGTGGCGTTAAAAATGTAGTATGTTCCATGGCAGTAAACCTACAAAAAATAGGGGTGAAAACTACGGTCTTTATCCCACTTTATAAATGCACGGATCTTTCTGCCGTCCGAGACTTTGAAAAACTTGATTTTTCTGTAGATATCACTGTTGACGGAGTCGTGTTGAATTTTGTATTTTGCCGTTGTTTTTTGGGTGATTTGGAAATCATTTTTGTTTTTTTCAAGATTTTTTCTTCCAAAAGAGCTGTTTATGTCTATACGGACGAGGACACGAAGGAAAATCCTGAATTTGTGAAAGGAATAGGTCATAAGGATTCATTCCAAATGAATTCTATTTTTCAGCAATCGATTCTTTTCTATGGTTATAAGTCGGAAATTTGTCCTTCGCTAATTCATTGCCATGATGCGGCAACTGCTATGGTTCCTGTTTTTGCACGGAATGTTTTTCCTTTCGTGCGTTTTTTTGCTTCCACAAAATTTGTCGTAACGATTCATAACGCAGGGCCGGGTTACCTCCAGTCATTTTCTGACATCACTTTTGCTCATCGAATAACGAATCTTCCAGAAAATGTATTGAAAAAAGGTCGTTCCTTTTACAGTGATTCTTCTGTGGAGCCGTTTCTTCTTGCTTCTTATTACTCGCATCTTACTACAGTTTCCCCTTGGTACGCTGAAGAGCTTTATGATACGAGTAATCAGTTCTGCCTTCTAGCCAGGGATTTTTCGCAGTCCGGAATAAAAATCGAAGGCATTACAAACGGTATTGATTATGACAGTTATGATCCTAAAAACCGGGATGTATCACTTTTGGAGACTGTTTTTAGCCCTTGTGACGGCGATTTTGAAGGTAAAAGACAACTTAAAAATAAGTTTTTTGAAAAAATCAATTCTTGTCATGATAGGCTATTGGGGCTTGAATGTTGCGGTAATTTTTCTGAAATCGACGAAAATACGATTTGCTTTGTGTACCAAGGTAGGATGGTTTCTCAAAAAGGAGTTGAGATATTTTCGGATGTAGCTGACAGAATGCTCGGTGAAAATCGAAACGTATGCTTTTTGGTTCATGGCCAGGGTCAAGAATATATTGAAAAAATACAGGAAGAACTTGCCTCAAAATATATGGGGCGCTATGTTTACATAAAGGGATACGATAGGACTCTTGCGAGAAATTGCGTTGCAAGTGCTGATTTTCTTGTTTTGCCGAGTATTTTTGAGCCTTGTTGTCTTGAGGATTTTATCGCTCAGATTTACGGTACCATTCCGATTGCACATGCTGTCGGCGGATTGAATAAAATCGTGAATGGAGAAACTGGTTTTACCTATTCGAACAATACTTCTTCAAATCTTTACATTGCAATGTTGCGGGCTTCTGAAATTTTGCAGAGTGAGCCTGAAAAAATCAAGGATATCAGAATTTTGGCTGCAAAAACTGTCAAGGAAAAATATTCTTGGGCTTCGATAATTAAGAATAAATTTTTGCCTTATTACAAGAAAATTTTATTGGATTAGCTATTGACATAAATTCATTAAAAATATATATTCTTAATCGTTCGTTATGCCAACTTAGCTCAGCTGGCCAGAGCACGTGATTTGTAATCTCGGGGTCTAGGGTTCGAATCCCTAAGTTGGCTTAAAAAGTTCTTGCTTTAAGTTAAGGCTTGACGAAATCTGGGGAGGTTCCAGAGTGGTCAAATGGGGCAGACTGTAAATCTGTTGCTTATCGCTTCGAAGGTTCGAATCCTTCTCTCCCCAAATTAAGGTGTTGAAATTAATTTCAACACCTTTTTTTTTATTTAATTTTTATGTAAAATAGTCGTGGAGTTTTTATGGCAGATATGTTTTTTGCCGACGGATTAAGATTTTCTTGCAAACGCTGTTCGCATTGTTGTGGCGGAGAGCCTGGTTATGTTTATCTTTCTGAACAGGATTTTATGGGTTTGCTTGAATTTTTTAAGATGTCTCCTGCTGACTTTGAAAAAAAATTCTGCCGCTGGGTAGGCTATTATGACGGTAGCGAAGTATTGTGCCTGCAGGAAAAAAAGAACTATGATTGCATTTTGTGGCAGGATGGTTGTTCCGCGTACGAAAAACGGCCGATTCAGTGCAGTACTTATCCTTTTTGGACTTGTCTTTTGAAAAGTCGTGAAGAATGGCTTTCTGAAAAATCGAATTGTCCTGGGATTGACAGTGGTGAAATGCACAAACTTTCGGAAATAACAGAAAAAGTCATTTTGTACGAAAGAAACGTACCTATTAAAAAAAGTGAATTTGCGGATTTAGTCAAAAAAATAGAGAAGGGAAATTAATGAAATTAAAGTTTTGGGGAGTGCGTGGATCAATTCCAACCTTCATGTCATCAGAAAGCCTGATGGGAAGGATTCAGTCGGTTATTGAACGTATAAAGGAATCGGATTTGAAAAATCAGGATTCTAAGCAGGCTTTTATAATGTCGCTTCCTGAATACCTTACGTCTTGTGTCGGAGGAAATACTTCTTGCGTTCAGCTTGCGGTCAATGAAGATGAGATTTTTGTTTTTGACGCTGGAACGGGGTTGCGCGATCTTGGTAAAAACATTTCTAAATCTGTCAAAAAAATCCATATTTTTCTTTCGCATTTTCATTGGGATCATATTCAGGGAATTCCTTTCTTTGATTCTTTTTTCAATAAGGATGTTGAAATCCATTTTTATTCTCCTGAACTAAAAATGCCAGAAATCATTGCAAATCAGATGAAGGGGCCATATTTTCCTGTTGAATTTAATACTTTATCAGCAAAGATTGTTTTTCATAACATTTCGACTGATAATGCGTTTTGCGTAAGTAAGGTTTATGTCAAAGCTCGGAAGATGACTCATCCTAATACCGTTTATTCGTATCTTTTTATCCTTCCGAATGGTAAACGGTTGATTTTTGCAACCGATATCGAGTTGGGCTTGTCTGATTTTGAATATACTGATGATCGCAAGGATTTTTTTGAAAATGCTGATATCATGATTGCTGATTGTCAGTATTTGCCGGTTGAATATCATGCAAAAGAAGGTTGGGGGCATTCTTCTTATTGTTACATGGTTGATTTTGCAAATCATTGGCATGTCAAACATCTTTATATGTTCCATCATGAGCCAATGTATGATGATAAAAAACTGTATGAAATCCGTGATAACGCGAGAGAGTATTCAAAAAAGGTCTTGAAATCACCTTTGAAAATAGATCTTGCTGTTGAACATCAGGAAATTGATATTTAAGGGTTTGAGTATGGATATTCAGGAACAGAATCAGGATGATATTGAAAATTTTGAATTATCATTGTCTATAGATCAGGCAAAAGAACTTTGCCTGTTATTGAGAAGAAGACAAGCTGATGGTTCGTTTTTTCTTAATAATCTGGAAGTCAGAATTTCAAATTATCTATCTGAAGTAATGTCTATTGGAGAGGCGGAAGAATTTTTCAATGAAAACTAAAAAGAAACTTGTTGTAATTATTGTTTGTGCTTGTGTGGCCGTTATGTTTTGTGCAATTGGAGTTTTTGCAAGCATGTTCACCTCAAGGTCAAACGAAGAAAATGCCGTCGAATATCGTCTTAAGGTCAGAAAGGGCGAAGGTTCAAAATCGATCGCAGCTGAACTCAAGGCTAATAAAATCATAAAATCAAAGTATGTATTTTATATCTATTCCAGAATCCGAAAACCTAGTGTAAAGGCTGGAATTTATTCTGTTTCCTCATCTTTAAATCCATCGCAGATTCTTGATATTCTCGAAAGCGGAAAACAGGAATCTATCATAGTTTCCGTTCCGGAAGGTCTTACGATGAGAAGAATTGGCGAGTTGCTTCAGACGAATGAAGTTTGTAGCCAAGAAGAGTTTTTGGAAGCATGTAAAGATGCTGAGCTTTTGAGAAGTTTTGGTTTTGATCCTGAGAAAATTGTCAATTTTGAAGGCTTCCTTTTTCCAGATACATATTATTTTTCACCTGACATGAGCGGTAGTGATGTTGTTAAAATTATGGTGGATAATTTTTATGCAAGAACATCTGCTATCAAAAATTTTTCAGATCTTTCTATAGACGAAATGTATTATACGCTTCGTCTGGCTTCTATTGTCGAACGAGAGTATCGCCTTGAAGAAGAGGCTCCTCTTATAGCAAGCGTTTTTGCAAACCGTCTTCGAAGGACAATAGGTCTTTATTCATGTGCGACCGTAGAATATATCATCACGGAAATTGAAGGAAGACCTCATCCGGAGGTCATAACTTACAATGACTTGAAAATTGACAGTCCGTACAACACTTATCTTTATGCAGGCCTTCCTCCGACGCCTATTTCAAATCCTGGAATAGTAGCCTTGGATGCATCTACAAATACACCAAGAACCAAATATTATTTTTTCAGACTCGTGGATCCTGTTCAGGGCCGCCATCATTTTTCAACTGATTTTGAAGAACATACAGAGACTGGAAGGTTGGTTAAGTAAGTCTGATGGCAAAGATTTCTTCTTCAACGATTGATGAAGTCAATCAGCGGACAGATTTTGTTTCTCTCGTAAGTGAATACGCAAGTCTTGAAAAACGCGGAAATGAATATTGGGCAAAATGTCCGTTTCATACTGATAAGACGCCGTCTTTTCACATTATTCCTGAAAAAGGCATGTATAAATGTTTCAGTTGCGGACGAGGCGGTAGCGTAATCAATTTTTTTATGGAGATGGAAAAGCTTTCCTTTCCGGAGGCTGTCCTTCAGCTTGCCAAACGAAGTGGTATTGAAGTTGTCTATGAAGGAAATGCAGATTTTGTCAAAGAAGAGAACGTAAACAGACGTGATGAATACGTAGGTCTTTATAACAGGCTTGCCGATACCTATCGTTATTTTTTGACTGAAACTGAGATGGGAAAATTTGCTCAGGATTATTTGGATAGTCGTGGCATTTCACAAGAGATGGCAGAGCGGTTCAAAATCGGATATTCGCCTGCCGATGGGAAGTGGCTTAAGTCTTTTTTGAAGAAAAAAAATTATACTGACGATTTTCTTGCCCAAACTGGACTTTTTTCAAAAAAATATCCTGACTTCGCTTTTTTTAGGGATCGTCTTATGTTCCCGATTTTTGACAGAAGAGGTGATGTCGTTGCCTTTAGTGCACGTTTTTTGCGTGGTGATCCTGAAAAAACTGGTAAATATGTGAACACGCCTGAAACTGCACATTACAAAAAGGGAGAAACACTTTTCGGGTTTAATTTTGCAAAAAATGAAATTCGTCTTTCTAAAAAAGTCGTAATTTGCGAAGGAAATTTCGACGTAATTGCATATCATCAGGCTGGAATTGGAAATGCTGTAGCAAGCTGTGGTACGGCACTTACGGAAAACCATATCAAAATGCTTTCAAGTTTTGTAGATACCGTATACCTTTCCTTTGATTCTGATAATGCCGGTATTGATGCGACCATCAAGGCTATTATGATGTGCCGCTCGAACGAACTTTCTGTAAGAATTGTCAAACTTGAAGGTGGTAAGGATCCTGCTGAAATACTAAATAATTTTGGTAAAGAATCCTTGCAGAATGCAATTAACAATGCCGTAATCGATGCGGACTTTTTACTTTCTGTCCTTGCTAAACGTTACGATGTGGCAACTTTGGACGGAAAAAGGCTTGCTTCATACGAATTTTTCAAATATATACGTGTTTTAAAATCCGATATCCAAAAGGAAGCTTGTCTTAATCAGCTTTGTCAGACTTATAATTTGAACCCTGAGGCTGTAAGACGTGATTTTTCAAGTCAAAGTTCAATCACTACTGAAAAAAAATATATTGTACCTGAAAAAGAAGGAACGGCAAAAAAAATGAAAACTCCCGTAAAGATTAATGCTGAAATCAGGGCGGTTCTTGCTGTTGTTTCTCGGATGGAAAATTTTTCCAAAATGCGTTCAGTTCTCAGTGTTGACGATTTTGAAGATCCATTGGCGCGCGATATGTTCATTGCGTTGGAGGAGTGTTTTAGAGAGGGATCTACAAGTTTCGATTCGTTTTTATCTCGTTGCACTGATGAAAGGGTTCGCGAGCTTGTTGTTAATTCCGTGACGAAAGGTGAGTTTCAGGAAAACTACGATAAGGTGTTCCAGGATTGCATCAACTTGATAAAGCGCAATTCCCTAAAAAGGAGACGCGATCATCTCCAGAATCAGGTATGTAAATTTTCTCAAAGTACACTAGAGGAAAAGAAAAATCTTGAGTTCTTGCTTTCCGAAATAATGGGATTGGATGCAGAGTTAAAAAAATATACTTGAAAATTAAAAAAAATGAAAGAAAGTCCTTGACAGAAATAGAATTTACTGCTAATATCTACGCTGATTTTTTATAGTCACTACTGTCGATTAAAAAAAATCTGAGTCTGAAAAAGTTTTGTCAGGCTAAAACTCTACACCCTGAGGCCGTAATAAGAGATTTTCATCAGTGAAAAGTTCCAATTTGCAAAAAAAATCATTCTGTACATTCCGAAAGATAAAATAAAAATTGTAAAGAGCCGTATAGTTATTATTCCGTGTTTTTTTTAGTCGGTTTGGCTGCCATTTCGAGAATAGAAAGTTTTTTTTCTAAATTGATTCTTGACCGTTTGCTGGTGGGATTTTAAAAGTTTCGTTCTGATGAAGAGTTTTTTTCTGATGATGTTTTTCAGAATTACAAAAAAACAACTAAAGGGATTATCGGATGACAGATATCGAACTGGATTCTGCAATTGCAAAACTTGTTGATTATGCTAAGGATAAAAAACAGGTAAATTGGGATGAGTTGAACGAGCTTTTACCGGCTGACTTCATCAAAGATGCTGAAAAAATGTCGAAGGTTTATAATTCCCTTCAAGAAAACAATATTGAGTTTGTTGAAGATGAAGGCGATTTGGATGATGAAGAAGAGGATGATGATCTTCTTGACGATGAAGATTCGGATGACATTGTAAAAGAAGTTACCACTGAGAAAAAACGAATGGTTTATACCGGCGAGAAAGTTGGTAGCAGTGGTGATGATCCTATCAAATTATATTTAAGAGAAATTGGTAAGGAAAATCTTCTTACGGCTGAACAGGAAGTTGAACTTTCTATGAAGATGGAAGAAGGTGAAAACATTATCAAGGATGTAATTAAAAGTTCTGGAATGATTATTCCTGAATTTTATGAAATTGCAAAAAAAGCTTTTACGAAGGTTGAACAGCCGAGTACGAGTAAGGTGCGAAAAGAAATCAATGAGGAAATAGCCGAAAGACGGCGACTTCAGAGTGCCTATGCTGATGTATTAAAGCCGATTCTTCCTGAATTGAAACAGTATACCGCTCTTAAAAAGCAGCTTTATGAAACTGATGTAGTAAATTATTTTGAAGACGAGGAATTGATGGCTCTTAGGGCAAAAATCTTTCCTGAACTTCAGAAGATTGATATTCAGACAGAAGAACTTGAGCGATTTGCTAATAAGTTTATTGAAAATTCAAAGAAAATTGATGAATATCAGCATAAACAGGAACGAAAGGCTAAGGAACTTAGAATCAGTGATTACTCAGAACTCAGAAGCCTTGGTAAAAAGATTGCGATTAAGTCAGAAAGATTGAAGCTTGAGCAGGAACTTGGAATGTCTGCTGATGAGATTCGTGACGTTTACACGCAGATTCAGAAAATTGACAGAAAACTTCGTCGTCTTGAGTATGATTTTGAGAATAACGTTCAGGAAATTCAGGAAATGACCAAGGAAATCCTTCGCGGAAAGAAGATGGTTGAGGTTACTAAAACTCGTCTTATCAACGCAAACCTTAGACTTGTAGTTTCTATTGCTAAAAAGTATACAAACCGAGGACTTCAGTTCTTTGATCTCGTTCAGGAAGGAAATATCGGTCTTATCAAAGCTGTAGAAAAATTTGAGTATCGAAAGGGATATAAATTTTCTACGTATGCTACGTGGTGGATTAGACAGGCAATTACAAGGTCTATTTCTGATCAGGCTCGAACTATCCGTGTGCCAGTACACATGATAGAGCAAATTAACAAGGTTATGAGGGAAAGCCGACAGCTTATGCAAAAATATGGCCGTGAACCGACCGACGAGGAGATTGCAGAGCAGCTTGGATGGGCAGTAAATCGTGTAAAGATTGTTAAGAATGTTGCACGAGAGCCTATCTCCCTTGAAACTCCGATTGGTGAGGAAGAAGATTCGTTGCTTGGAGACTTTATTGAAGATAAGGAAGTTGAAAATCCTGCAAATCAGACGGCTTATGTGCTTCTTAAGGAAAAAGTTCATGAAGCGCTATCTACGTTGCCAACTCGAGAAGAAGAGGTTTTGAAAATGCGTTTCGGTCTTGAAGAAGGATTTTCTCTTACATTGGAAGAAGTTGGTTTGTGTTTTAATGTAACTAGAGAGCGAATTCGACAGATTGAGGCAAAGGCATTGCGTCGGCTCAGAAATCCACGCCGTTCAAGCGGACTTAAGGATTATCTAGACAGTTAAAATATATTTTTGTATAATTGAAACAGTTTGTGTTTCATAAAGAGGATAATGGAATGATAGAAGTATTTGATAAGTTGAGAAGCCTTCAGGATGTGCTTTCTGAAAAATATGAATTGCAGTCTGAAATCGAAGAAGCTCCAAAACAGCTTTCTTCACAGGGTGAACTTCTTGCTCGTCTTAAGAAAGAATTGATTGAAAAAAATGCTGAATACGAAGAAGTTAAGGCAAAAGTAGCTCGTTTGAAGGTTGAACTTTCTGATGTGGAAGCAGAACGTGAAAAGAGCGAAAAAAGTATGGATGATATCCAGACTCATCGTGAATATGAGGCATTGGATAAAGAAATAAAAGATGCTACAGAAAAAAGCCATGCTATCCGCAAAGATCTTGAAAAAGAAGAAAAGACTCTTGCTGAACTCAATGACACATTGAAAGGTAGCCTTGAGATGATTTCTGCTCAGGAAGAAGACTTGAATAGTAGCAAGGCTTCTCTTGATAGCGAAATTGATGCAAAGAAAATTAAACTTCAGGAACTTGAAAAGAAAGAAGCTGAATTTTCAGAAGGAATTGATCCTGAGATTATCTTTAAGTTTACTCGAATTGTTAAAAGCAAGCATAATAAGGGTATCGTAGCCGTAAAGGGTAACGTATGTGATGGTTGTCACATGATT
>JAQYSN010000243.1 GCA_028725265.1 Spirochaetales bacterium
TATTTCAAAAAGCTCACCCACTTTTGCGCAATATAATTCAGCATCAGCGTAACAAGCGTTTCACTCGTACCCCACTTTACTTTAAGTCCAACCGGAATAAGAGCCAAAAGTCCACCGAAAACAAATCCTGCTATCATCATAAGGGGAATCATCACAAAGGCAGGTAAATCTGGCATTGCCATAACAACCCAAGTTGCAGCAAAGGCTCCCATATAAAACTGGCCTTCTCCACCGATGTTCCAGAATTTCATCTTAAATGCCATGCAAGTTCCAAGTCCCAGTACAACAAGAGGAATTGTTTTATTGATTGTCTGCTTGAATCTATAAAAGTTTCCAAGCGAGCCTTCAATTATTTTTTGATACACCTTTAACGGATTTTTTCCCATACAGCCGATTACAATCATCGAAGCAACAATTGCAATGATTACGGCAAAAATCTCAATACTGATTTTCTTTTTTTGACTCAAAAGAGGGCGAGCCTCCGTACGGATTTTTATCGATCTCATATCTGCACCCCTTCTTCATTTGATGATGAATCCTCCTCATTAAGCACATCATTTTTGCCCATCATCATCAAGCCAATCGTATTTTTAGAAACCTTATGAGGATTAATTATTCCCATATTTTTTCCGTCGTGCAAAACCATCACCCTATCGCTGATTGCACAAAGCTGATCCAAATCTTCGCAAATCAGAAGGATTCCAACACCTTTTTCTTTTTGCTCGTTCAAAATTTGAATTATGTTCGTCGTTGCTCCGATATCAAGTCCGCGGAACGGATAGGCAACAATCAAGAACTTCGGGCTCATTTCTATTTCACGCGACAAAAGCACTTTCTGGATGTTTCCACCGCTCAAATTCTTTACCTTATGCCTGATACTCGGAGTAGAAATTTCGTAACGATTTACTACATATTCAGCCTTTTTATCCCCGCCTTTCCTATCGATTGCAATACCATGCCCAATATCATAAGTCCTAAGCAGGATATTGTCTGTTACGTCCATGCCAGCAACAAGCCCCATTCCGAGCCTGTCCTCTGGAACAAAGTTCATTCTGATTCCAAGTTTTTTTATCTGAAGAGGACTCATCGTCAAAAGCTGAGAATTTTCAAAAATGGCGCTTCCACTTGCCCTCTGTAATCCAGTCAAAATCTCGCAAAGTTCTTTTTGTCCCGAACCGACAATTCCGGCAATTCCGAACATTTCCCCACCATAAAGTTCAAAACTGACTTCATCAAGTTTTTTGTTCCCGATTTTATCAACACAGGACAATTTGTCCACCGTAAGAAGTGGCTTTTCACTTAATTCGACTTTTTTGTATTCATAACTGATTTCAACTTTTGAGCCCATCATCATACTTGCGATTTCATTTTCGCTACTATCTTTAGTAACAACTGTTCCCGCAAGTCGACCCTTGTGCAAAATAGTAACTCGATCGCTAATTTCCATCACTTCGTTTAACTTATGCGTGATGATGATAATTGAACATCCTTCTGCTTTCATTCGCCTCAAAACTTCAAAAAGTCTTTTTGTTTCCTGTGGCGTCAAAACCGCTGTTGGCTCGTCTAAAATTAGGATTCGCGCCCCATGATAGAGCATTTTTATAATTTCAACTGTCTGCTTTTCACTAACAGACATCGTATATATTTTCTGATTTAAGTTGATGTCAAAACCGAACTGTTTCTCAAGTTCTTCGATTCGTTTTTGTATCGCTTTTTTGTTGATAAAAAATCCACCGTGTCGTTCACCGAGCGTAATGTTTTCGAGAGCACTCATGACTTCAACAAGTTTAAAGTGCTGGTGAACCATTCCTATTCCTTCGGCTATCGCATCCTGAGGGCTTTTGAAATGTTTCTCTTTGTTATTGATGATGATTTTTCCAGATTCCGGAGTATAAATTCCGGCAAGCATATTTACGAGCGTGCTTTTTCCACTTCCGTTCTCTCCAAGAAGTGCAAGAATTTCGCCCTTTTTAATATAGATAGAAATATTTTGATTTGATTTTACGGTTCCAAAGGATTTAGTTAAGTTTTTAGTTTCAACCGCAATTTCCTGCGCATTCAACTGCATATTTGTTCCATAAGAAAAATTCGGGACTGCCTCAAAAAGAAACAGTCCCTTCTATCACTTTAAATTGATTTATTTAATGATTCCGTTAACACCTTCAACGAACCATTCCATGTTCCAAACTTCATCGTCTGTCATTACTGTACCAGCTGGAACTCGAACTTTTCCTTCGTTATCCTTGATAGGACCAGCAAAAATCTGAAGGCTTCCGTCTTCAATGGCTTTTCTTGCCTCAGCAACTTTTTCAGCAGTTCCTTCTGCAACAAGGTCGCTCAAAGGAGCCAAATCAACCATTCCTGTACTCAATCCTTCCCAGTATTTTCGGCTTTCCCAAGATCCGTCCCTAATTCTAGAAATATCGTCTTTGATGAATACAGCCCAGTTAAAAACAGGAGCAGTAAGATATGCTTTAGGAGCTGCATTAGGTGTTGCAACGTTGTAGCCAATACAGAAAGCACCTTTTTCTTCAGCAGCAACCTGTGGAGCTGTCGTGTCCTGATGCTGTTCGATAACATCGCAACCTCGATTCAAAAGTTCCAAAGCACCCTGCTTTTCTTTTGTAGGATCGTACCATGTGTTTGTCCAAACTACATCAACTGTTGCATTAGGATTTACTGATTTAACGCCCTGTGCAAAACCATTGATACCTCGGATACATTCTGAAATTGGAAATGCAGCTACATAACCGATTTTATTTGTCTTTGTTTTAAGTCCAGCAACGATACCTGCAAGATATCGAGCTTCATACATCTTTCCAAAATATGTTGAAACGTTTTCAGCTGTTTTGAATCCTGAACAATGTCCGAATTTGATTTCTGGAAATTCCTTTGCAACATTGATTGTTGAATCCATAAATCCAAAACTTGTTGTATAAATTACGTTACATCCGGCATCGATCAAATCGCGGATTGCTTTTTCGCAGTCGCTGTTTTCCGGAACATTTTCTTTGTACAAAGTTTCAATGTTCATTTCTTCAAGTGCAAGTCGGCTCTTATCCTGAGCTTCTGTGTATCCATGATCATTGATTGAACCAATATAAACAAAACCAACTTTTATGCCATCAACATAACTTTTTTTGGCTTTGTTTCCTGCATCTCCACTCTTTTTACAGCCTACAACTGAAAAAGCCAATGCTACTGCTAAAACTGCAATTGCAATCTTCTTGATTTTCATTTTTTTCCTCCGAAAAAATTCTATAAAATAGCCGAAGTAAACTCAGCTGTTTTTTCTAAAATAAATCTGACCGTCATCGGTCATTTTGTCCACGATGGCAAGACTTTCAACACGATAACCGTTCTCGCGAATAAGTTTTCCGCCTTCCTGAAAACCCTTTTCAATAGCGATACAGATACCCTGAACTTTTGCTCCTGCCTGCTCGACAATATCAATCATTCCTTTCAAGGCATTGCCATTTGCCAGAAAATCATCGACAATCAAAACCTTATCATCTTTGTTCAGAAACTTTTTTGCAACAACAACGTTGTAAAAATCCTTGTGCGTAAACGACCAAACCTTTGTAACGTAAACGTCGTCATTAACATTGAGACTCTGATGTTTTTTTGCGAAAACGAGGGGAACGTTTAGCTGACGCGCAACTGGATATGCAATTGCAATTCCGCTGGCTTCAATGGTAAGAATTTTGGTTACTTCAACATTTTCATAAAGACGCACGAACTCTTCGCCCATCTTGTCCAAAAGATTTGTATCCACCTGATGATTCAAAAAATTATTTACCTTAAGGATGTTTCCTGGTAAAACTTCACCATCTTCTTTAATACGTTGTTCAAGTAATTCCATAGTGTATATTAGAATTTAAATCCAATGTTTGCAAGTTATTTCGAAAACAGGGTCTCCGCATTTAAAATACTTTTAAAATGAATAGTATTTAAAATTTAAGAAATCTAATAAGATTCTTTTAGGTGGGTAAAAATGAACTTAAAAGAATCTCTAGAAACAATAAAAGACAGCAGGATAGACAGATGCAA
>JAQYSN010000244.1 GCA_028725265.1 Spirochaetales bacterium
TTTTCAAAGAAATCTTTTTCTGGAGTTCCGATGCAAGGTCTGAATCCTTTGTAAGGAATTCATGTTCTTGAATCTGATTGAATACATATACACAGTTGATTGCCGCTCCTGCAAATTTTGCAAGTGCATTCGCTGTTTCAAAATCCGATTCTGCAAACGGACTTTTTCCGTTGTCTCGCGAAAGGGCAATCAAGCCAACTGTTGATTCCTTAATTGTAACTGGGATAAAGATGTAACTTCCCGGTTGAAGAAACTCTTCCGGACCGTTTTTGAAAACCCTTGCATCTGAAAGAGCGTCTTTGATAAGTTCTGATTTTCCTGACGAAGCAATTTCTCCGAGAATATTGCCAGTAAGTTCAAGCCGGGCATAGCGCATGTTTGATTTTACGCGAAGTTCCTTGTGCGGCAAATCTGATGGTAATTCGTATGGAGGAGGAAAATTTCCTTCAAGGCTTTTAACCGTAAGAACATCGTCGAAATCATCAAGGAGAAGAATCATTCCTCCGTCAGAATTTGTTTTTTCAATTAAACTTTTGTTTATGAATTCAACTAGTTTTTCAAGATTCGAGTCATCAGAAAAACATTCTGCTGCATGCATGAAATATTTTCTTCCTGTCGAAGAAATGTCTGGTGAAACTTTGTTTTCACCAACTGGTGTTTCAAAATCAGGGAATGTCAAATCAATGTCATCATTGTCGTATTTATCATTCTTTGAATTTACAAGAACGATGACTGACTGTGCAATAAGGCAGGCTATGAAAAACATGCTTACGATGAAAAGAAGTGGTTTAAAGGGAACACAAATTGAAACTAATGCGCCTGCAAACATTATGGCAGAACCTACTGTAACCATAAGAGGTTTTGTTGCGGCTTTTTTATAAGCAACCAAAGTCAAAATAAATAAAGTTAAGCTGAATGCTGCCACTAAACTAGACAGAATTATTGTCAATATCTGCGAATCCAAAATTATACTCCCAATAGTTTATAAAACTTCAACAAGGTAATTGTAACATTGAAAAGTATAGTCGTCAAATATTTTTTAGAGACCTGTCAAAAATGGAGATTTTTTTTTGCTTAGAATGTCAGTTTGCTCAAAACTGACATCAGTTTTTGCTTGCCAATCAACTCGATAGGTCTATTTTCTACGAACTGAACGATGGATGGTGCAAAGTCTGTGCAGGCAAAAACCAAGCCCTTCATGTAGCCTCTTGTCTTGATTTCGTCTGCGGCTTTTCGGATGATATTTTCATCGACTGGTTCAGAATCTCGAGATATATATACAAGGAAGATTTGTTCTCGAACGCTCATCCAGTTGTCCTTTTTGTTCTGGGTGGCAATCATTGTGCAGCCGGCTTTTGATTTTGTAATTTTGGTTGGTGAAAGGTTATATTCTTGCAAGAGCATTTTCTTACAGATTTCAATAAAGTTGTCATCAGATGCTGTGAGAAATTCTTTCATTTGGTCACTTGTCTGCAAGGCCTTGTATTCCTGAATCTTTGAGGAAACATCCTTGAAGTTTTTGTTTACGGATGCAATTTTTTGCCATTGTTCAAGGGCACTGTCAATTTTTCGGCTTTTTTCATAGCAGGCGGCTAGAAAATATCGTGCATACAATGTTTCCTGTGAATTTTCATCCTTCGTAGCTTTAATGGCTCGTTCATATTCGCTTATTGCTCTGTCCATATCATTAAGGGCAAGATAGCAAGAACCTCGTTCGATAAGTGATTTTTGCTTAAATTCTGGATCACGTGCAGATTTTTCAAAAGAATTCAGTGCGCCTGTGAAATCCTTACTGTTTTTGAAAATTTTTCCCTGATAATAATAAGCTGAGAATGTATCTGGGTTTAGACGGATTGCAATATCAATCTGATTTTTGGCTTCCTGAATGTTTTTTCCTCGGTAATAGAGCAGTGCAAGGGCTGCATGAGCCTTTGCGTGTCGTTTATTAAGCTGAATCGTCTTGAGGTAATATGAGAGAGCCTGTTCGGGCTTATTGTGTTCTTCGAAAATTTTTGCAGCATTGTAATAATGTTCTGCATTCGTTGGTTCCAGCTTTGTAAGAAGTATGTATTCTTTCAGTGCATCTTCGTATTGTCTGAATTTAGAATAAAGGGATGCGATTTGATTTCTGAAAACTCTTTCATCAATATCCTGATCAAAAATTGCAGTCTTGTTTACGATTTTGAGTTCCATCAGTGCAAGTTCTGCTTTGTTGTCGGCAAGATAGGCTTGCCCGAGTGCGTAGTGAGCCTTGAAATCCTGAGGATTTTTTTGAATCATTGCTTTTGCGGCTTTAATTGCGGCTGCATATTTTCCTTGTTTGATTAATTTTTCGATACCTGCAAGGTGTTTTGGGTTGGAGGTTGATTTTAATATGGCAAATACGAGGGCTCCGATTACAACAAGAATGACGGGAATTAGAATAACTATCAGCATTTAAACAATTTCCTCCGATAATATAAAAGCAAATGAATTATCAGGAGTTTATTTTGAAACGTATTCAAATAAATCTATTCGCTTTTATCTTTGTCTTATTGCAACTTTCAGCAAGTCTTTGCTTCGCTGATGCTTTTTCCGAGGGTGAAAAACTATATAGCGAAAATCGCCCTCTGGACGCTTTAATCTATTTTCAGAAGGCTCTTGAAGAAAATCCTAAAAATCCTTCGGCATATAATTTACTTGGACTTTGTTATTATCAACTTGCTGATTATGAAGCATCACAACAAACATTTGTCAAGGGATGTGAACTTCCAAGTAAACTAAGATACATTCTTTATTATAACGCAGGCAACGCAGCTTTTGCAATGGGTGATTACGAAAATGCCGAAATCTATTATACGGCCTCAATAGAATTAAATCCTGATTTTCCATCAGCTGTATTAAACAGGGGAAATACCAGATTGAAACTTAATGTTTTTAAGGGAGCTTCTGAAGACTATAAGCGTTATCTTGAGCTTGAACCTGATACGAATCAAAGAGAACAAATCGAGAAATTGATTTATGAAGCCAACCAGGCTTGGTATGAGCAAGAACGTGAAAAAATCAATTATGAAATGCAAGAAGAACTTTTACAGCTCGAAATTCAGCGACTCTTAACCGAAAGGGAAACTCGAAAACTTGAATATGAGCTTCGTCTAAAAAAATCTCAGGAGCGAAATAAAGAATTGATGAAGGAACTTGAAAAGGCTCTTTCTGAAAAAGATGAGTTTTCTCAGGATTATGATGATGAAATTATCAGCGCAGATGATGATGACCAAATCGTTCCTGTCACGGAGATTGATGGTGTTGAACTTGAAAATGATGGTCTTGTCGATGAAAGTACGGCTGAAGACGGCTTGGTAGAGGACGGCTTGATTGGGGGCGACTTAGTTGAAGAAAGCACGGCTGAAGACGGCTCGGTTGAGAATGGCTTGATTGAGGGCGACTTAGTTGATGAAAGCGCGGCTGAAGACGGCTCGGTTGTGGACGGCTCGGTTGAGAATGGCTCAGTCGATGAAAGTACTGCCGAGAAGGGCTCTTCCGATTCTTCTTCGGACCTTTATAATGAGGCGCTGGA
>JAQYSN010000245.1 GCA_028725265.1 Spirochaetales bacterium
CAAAGAGCAAAGGAAAACTCGGACAGCAGGATATGTTGTGGCCTGACATGACTTGGGCTTTCATTCTTGCTTATGATGTATGGAACTTCGAATATACATATTTGAACCTTCCTACACACACATGGTACTGCGGTCTTGCTCTTTTGCTTGCTCCTACTTTTGCTGCTTCATTCTGGAACAAAGGTGGATGGATTCAGAACCGAGCTTTCACACTTTCAATTTGGTGTATGTTCGCTCAGGTTATACCATTCCAGTTGACAAAACCATTCTCAGTTCTTCCTTCACTTTACAAAGGTGCTCCACTTGATGGAACAGGTGCAGAACTTATGTGGCAGAAATCAATGGAACTTTACAATGCTGGACACATCAATGATGGTGCAGTTGCTGATGCTATTGCTGAAATGGGAATCACAGCTGATCCAAAAGCTCAGGGTATTGTTGCTATTGCTGCTCTCGTTATCAATGTTTGCGTACTCGCTGCTATCTGCAAGAAAGCTATTGCTACAAAAACAAATCCATACACAAAAGAACTTTGGGTTGGATCAAAAGATTTCGACGAAGCTATGGCTCGCGAAGAGAACGCTTAATTTTGAATTTTCCGTGATTTGCGGAGAATGAATGTGGCCTGCATTTTTGCTGAGCCACGACACAAAGTCCAGTCATTTGTTGAATGCTAATTCAATTTTTGACTGGGCTTTTTTATTTTGTCTGGTACTATCTTAAAAGTTGCCGACTACGTATTCTTTTAAAAAATCTTTAAAAAACTAAAATCTTCTATTTCCTTGAATATTCAATAGTTATCTAATTTTCCACAGGTTTTACACAAATTTTTAACAAGATTTTACATTGACACCACTAAATATAGTGTTTATAATTGTAAATGTGCTTACAGGTAGTGTTTTTAGTGTTTTTGCTGAAAATATCATCCAGTAAATTAAGTGAGCAGAAATCAGTATTATACAGCTGGGGAATGTATGATAAAAAGTATAAAAAAGCGTGATGGGCGAGTAGTCCTTTATGATGAAGAAAAAATTGCAAATGCAATTTTGAAAGCGATGCAGGCTTCGGGTGAGGGCGATGCATCAGATGCCGCTGGTGTGGCAAATTCAGTAGAGGCTTCTTTGGAGCAGCTTTGTGGCTCTAATCCTCCTACAATCGAACAGATTCAGGACCAGGTTGAAAAAGACCTCATGAGTGCAGGTTTTGAAGAAACTGCAAAACAGTATATTTTGTACAGAGCCAGCAGAACTCGTGTTCGTGAAATGAATACTCACCTTATGAAGGTTTTCGACGAACTCACGAATGTCGATGCCAAAAAAAGTGACCTTAAACGAGATAATGCAAATATCGACGGTGACACTGCTATGGGCACAATGCTTAAGTATGGTAGTGAAGCTGCAAAAGATTATTATGAAAAATATCTTTTGACACCTGAGCAGGCAAAGGCACATCGCGAAGGTTGGATTCATATCCACGACTTTGACTTTTATTCTCTTACGACTACTTGTTGTCAAATTCAGCTTACAAAGCTTTTCAAAGGCGGTTTTTCAACAGGCCACGGCTTTTTGCGTGAACCAAACGATATTCAGTCTTATTCGGCTTTGGCTTGTATTGCAATTCAGTCTAACCAGAACGATCAGCACGGCGGTCAGTCAATCGTAGACTTTGACTACGGACTTGCACCAGGTGTAATGAAGACTTACAAAAAATACTATTCATCAAATCTTTATAAGGCTATGGAGATTATATTTCCGTCTGATAAACCTGATGAAACGGAAGATAAGTCTGACGGAATTCTTGGTGATCTTACTTTGTATGATTTGAAAGATATTGCACGAGATATCGAGGCAAAAACTGGTGCGTATCCAAGGATTACGACTGATGAAAATTATCTCAACGCTGAACGAGAAATACTCGTTAAAGATGGATTTGATGAAGAGGGCGTAAAAAAGGCGCAGGCTTTTGCTGTTAAGGAAGCATATCGGGAAACTGAAAAAGCAACTTATCAGGCTATGGAAGCGCTTATTCATAACTTGAACACAATGCATTCAAGGGCAGGAGCTCAGACTCCATTTAGTTCTATCAACTATGGAACAGATGTTAGCCCAGAAGGCCGTATGGTTATGCGCAACATCCTCAAGGCTACGGAAGCTGGTCTTGGAATGGGCGAAACTCCGATTTTCCCAATTCAGATTTTCCGTGTAAAAGATGGCGTTAATTATAACGAAGGTGATCCGAACTACGATCTTTTCATACAGGCTTGTGAAGTAAGTGCAAAACGCTTGTTCCCTAACTTCAGCTTCATCGATGCTCCTTTCAACTTGCAGTATTACAAGCCGGGTCATCCTGAAACAGAAATTGCATACATGGGTTGTCGAACTCGTGTTATGGGAAACGTGTTTGACCCAAGTAACGAAATCGCACCTGGTAGAGGAAACCTTTCGTTTACTTCAATTAACTTGCCACGACTTGCAATTGAAGCTCATGGCGATGAGCAGAAGTTCTACGACAGTCTTAAAAACATGATGGACTTGGTTGTAGGTCAGCTTTTGGACAGATTTGCAATTCAGGCAAGAAAGCATGTTTATAATTATCCTTTCCTTATGGGTCAGGGTGTATGGATTGATAGCGAGAAGCTCGGTTATAATGATACTGTAGGTGAAGTACTGAAGCACGGAACTTTGAGTATCGGTTTTATCGGTCTTGCTGAAACTTTGATTGCTCTTTATGGTCATCATCATGGTGAAAGTGATGAGATGCAGAAAAAGGGCCTTGAAATTGTATCATACATGAGAAAATATTTGGACGATTTGAGCAAAGAGAAACAGTTGAACTTTGGTTTGATTGCAACTCCGGCGGAAGGTCTTTCGGGTCGTTTTGTTCGAATGGATAAAAAACGATACGGTGTAATCAAGGGAGTTACGGATAAGGATTATTATACAAACTCTTTCCATATCCCTGTTTACTATAAGATTAGTGCTTTCGATAAAATCAACAAGGAAGCTCCGTATCATGCTTTGACAAATGCTGGTCATATCAGTTATGTCGAGCTTGATGGCGATACAGCTAACAATGTTGAAGCTTTCGAGTCCATTATTCGATGTATGCATGATGCAGGAATTGGTTACGGTTCAATCAACCATCCAGTTGACCGTGATCCAATTTGTGGTTATGTTGGTGTAATCGGAGAGGTTTGCCCACGTTGTGGTCGACGAACAGGTGAGCCGATTACGGTGGAGAAAATGGAAGAATTAAGATTGAAATATCGTAACATTCCATCACTTCAGAATTGGAAAATTTAATATAAACAAATAAAACATAAAGTGTATTCAAAAAAGTACACTGGGAGGAAATTTTGGAAACAACAAACAAGATTAGCACGAACATTGAGGCTAAATTGGGTAAGGGAGTTGAATTTGAAAGAATTCGACGAATTACAGGGTATTTGGTAGGAACTTTGGATCGTTTTAACGACGCTAAACGAGCTGAAGAACACGACCGTATTAAACACGGAATGTAGATTTGATAAATTAGCACCCATCAGGCTATGCAATCTATTCTCAATATTGCCGGGCTCGTTAATGATTCAATCGTTGACGGGCCCGGTATCCGTTTTACGATATTTGCGCAAGGTTGCAAACATAATTGTGAAGGATGCCATAATCCAGATACACATCAATTTGGGACTGGCGTAGATTACACGATAACGGAAATCATCAGACAAATAAAATCGAATCCTCTTGTACATGGTGTAACATTTAGTGGCGGTGATCCTTTTTTTCAGGCTGAAGGTTTTGCGGAACTTGCGAAGGCTTTGAAATCTGACGGTTATGAAGTTGCTGCCTATACTGGATTTACGTGGGAGTATCTGATTGCATGTGGGGATGTGCATCAGATTGAGCTTTTGCGTAATATTGATATTTTGGTTGACGGAAGGTTTGTTTTAGAGCTCAAGAATTTGGATTTGCGGTTTAGGGGAAGTTCAAATCAAAGGATTATTGATGTGCCGAAAAGCTTGGAGCTTGCAGTCCCAGGGATGAGTCCTGTACCAGAACCGCTTTGTACGACACAAAAGCGTTGGGTTGGCTGAGATATGTTCAAATATGCTCAAGCGGAGGGTCTTGCAGGGTCTCCGCATTTAAAATACTTTTAAAATGAATAGTATTTAAAATTTAAGAAATCTAATAAGATTCTTTTAGGTGGGTAAAAATGAACTTAAAAGAATCTCTAGAAACAATAAAAGACAGCAGGATAGACAGATGCAA
>JAQYSN010000246.1 GCA_028725265.1 Spirochaetales bacterium
ACAAATGCAATCAACATTTTTATCTGAGTCAAGTTCCGAAGTTCCATAAGTTTATGCCCAGACAAAATACTTCCCTGCATAATCGTGATTCTCGCAATCTGAAGGCTTGAATCATCAAAAGAAATTACGTCACTTACGGCACCATTTTCAACAGCCCTCACGATTGCATTTGCAGCTTCGACATCAGGATGAATCATGTAATCGATTCCGTAAATCGGACGCTGATTTTCAAAATCTTTTTGTGAAACAGAGGAAGTTTTTTCGATAATATCACCTTTTTTAGAATCATCTTTTTTCTCTTCCACAGAAGATGATCCTTGTCCGAACAGTTTTTCAAAAATTTTCTGATTTGCAATTTTCAATTCAGGATGTTTTATATCTTGCAACTTCAAATCTGCTAGATTTAAATCACTTTTCATCTGTTGCATTTTTTCCCGTGTCTTTTTGACAGAATCCCTGTTCACGTAGTATTCATAATTTCTGACTCGGGCAATTTTCAAGATTTTAGGATAGATTGCATCAACAAGCGAGCATGTTACTATATTAACCTCATCACTTTCGGTAACACAAACAAGGGCATCCGCTTTGGATATTTCAGCATTTTCAAGAGTTGCCAGACTGTTTCCGTCAGCATGCATAACTGAACAGTCAATTGTATTCGAGGCATATCGGGTACGTTCTTCATCATTATCTATGAGAACAACATCATTTCGTTCATTAACAAGAATTTTTGCAAGTTGAAGACCTGTAAAACCTGCACCTACAATAACGATTTTCATGCTTTCATTGTCTTTCATCTACGTAAAAAAATCAACATGAACAAAAAAAATATTATTTTCAAAAAAAATTTACGAAATGTAAAAAAATTGTAAAATAAAAAAATTGACATATAGAAAAGTTAGATTTACTATTATTACAAGAAAAATAAATTAAAAAGTCGTCTATCAATAAGGAGGATAGAAAAAAATGAGAAAAGCATTTATTTGCCCTACAAAATACGTACAGGGAGAAGATGAACTCTTAAACTTGGGTTACTTCGTAAAAACTTTTGGTGATAAGGCTATGCTTATCGCAGATCCATTTGCTTTTGACTTGGTTAAAGACAAGCTCGAAGCAACACAGAAAGAATTTGGAGTTACATTCGTACGTTCTACAGATTTCAAGGGTGAATGTTCACGAGATGTTATCGCAAAAATCCAGAAATTTGCAAAAGATAATCAGTGTGCATGTACAATCGGTCTTGGTGGAGGAAAGGCTATCGATACAGCAAAATGTGTTGCTGCAGGTGTAAACCTTATCATCTGTCCTACAATCGCCGCTACAGACGCACCAACATCACACTCGGCAGTTATCTATCATGAAGATCACTCTTTTGATGATTATGCATACTTCAAGCAGAGCCCAAGCGTTGTTCTTATTGATACAAAAGTTATCGTAGGAGCTCCAGTACGATTCCTCGTAAGCGGAATGGGAGATGCACTTTCAACATATTTCGAAGCACGTGCAAACCAGCAGGCATTCCGAAATGTTAACGCAGGTCTTCCTTGCGGTGCTAACCGAACAACAGGTGAAAGACTTGGATACGGAACATTTACAGCATACACACTTGCTGAACAGTGCTACAAAAACCTTATCACAGACGGTCTTAAAGCTAAGACAGCTTGTGAAAACAAATGTATCACACAGGCATTCGAAAAAATCGTTGAAACAAACATCCTTCTTTCAGGACTTGGATTTGAATCAGGCGGACTTGCAGCTGCACACGCCATCAACGATGGTCTTACTGTAATGGAAAAGAAGATGAGCCGACCTATGTTCCATGGTGAACAGGTTTCTTTCGGAACAATCGCACAGCTTGTTCTTGAAAACGCTCCAGAAGAAGAACTTTATGAAGTTCTTGACTTCTGCTGCTCAGTAGGTCTTCCAGTTTGTCTTAAAGATTTGGCACTTGATTCAGTTAGCGAAGAAGAACTTCAGGCTATCGCTGAAAAAGCTTGTATTCCAGAAGAATCAATCCACAATATGCCATTCCCTGTAACTGTTGAAATGGTAAAAGATGCCATCAGAGTAGCTGACAAAATTGGATCAGAATACAAAGCTAAATATTTTGCTGACTAAGCAAAAATCCGCTTAAAACACACTGTCTGCGATTAATCTATCGTTATATTTCGCGGGCAGTGTCATTTTTTTATCTATTACAAAATTAAAAAAAAGGAAAGAGTCAAAATGCAGAAAATTATTAACAGACCAGAAACAGTCGTAATAGAAATGTGCAACGGTATTGCAAATGCACATCCAGAATTGGAATTTATCCAGAAATACAAGATTATTAAAAAGCGTGAAATCAACAAGGACAAAGTTTCTTTGGTTTCAGGTGGTGGTTCTGGACACGAACCAGCACACGCAGGATATGTAGGAAAAGGTATGCTTGATGCTGCCGTTTGTGGTGACGTTTTCGCTTCTCCTTCACAGGTTCAGGTTTATCAGGCTCTTAAAGCAATCGCTTCTGACAAAGGTTCATTGATGATTATCAAAAATTACTCTGGTGATATGATGAACTTCAAGAACGGTGCTTACCTTGCCGGTGATGACGGACTTAAAGTTGACTACGTAAAAGTAGAAGACGACATCGCAGTTCAGGACTCTCTCTACACAGTAGGACGACGAGGTGTTGCAGGAACAGTTTTTGTTCACAAATGCGCAGGTGCAGCCGCTGAAATGGGAAAAGACCTTGCAGAAGTAAAACGAATTGCACAGAAAGCTGCTGATAACGTAAAATCTTTGGGATTTGCATTCAGTTCTTGTACAGTTCCTGCTGCAGGAAAACCTACATTTGATATCTCTGCTGGCGAAATGGAATTTGGTGTTGGTATCCACGGTGAACCTGGTATCAAACGAGAAAAAATCGCTACAGCTGATGAATTGGCTGAAAGAATCGTTACTGCCCTCCTTAAGGAAGTTAATCCGGGCTCAAGCGAAGTTTCAGTTCTTATCAACGGATTTGGTTCTACACCACTCCAGGAATTGTATCTTTTCAACAACGCTGTTGCAAAAGTTTTGGCAGACAAAGGTGTTAAAGTTTACCGCGTATTCGTAGGAAACTTCATGACATCTATCGATATGCTGGGTGCATCAATTTCTATTCTTAAAATGGACGATGAACTCAAGACAATGCTCGACTTCCCATCAGAAGCTCCAGGATTCCGTGTAATGGGATCAGTTCCAGCTTCAGTTTACTCACCAATCACATGTGGAAACGAAGACAACACAAACGTTTCATTCACAGCTGACACATCAAAAATGTCAACAATTAAGAATGGAAAAGAAATTGATTTTCCTTCAATGGTTTATCTTATCGATAAGATGGCTGAAATCATCATTAAAAATGAACAGCCATGGTGCGAACTTGATTCACACGCTGGTGATGGTGACTTCGGTATGTCAGTAGCAAAAGGTTTCCGACAGCTCAAACGAGAATGGGCAGAAATCTGCGAAAAAAAGACAATCGGAGAATTCCTCGATGCTGCTGCTATGGTTATCATGCTTAACTGTGGTGGTGCTTCAGGTCCAATTTGGGGTTCTGCATTCCGAATGGCTGGAAAATTCGCAGGAAACAAAACAGCCCTTACAGTCAGCGAATTTGCAGATATGCTTCAAGCTGCTGTTGATGGTGTACAGGAAACAGGTAAACGTTCATTCGGACGAGGAGCTGTTGTTGGTGATAAGACATTGATTGATGCTCTTGTTCCATGTGCAGATTCTTGGAAGGAAAGCGTAAAAGCAGGAGACGACCTCAAGACAGCATTCGTTAAAGGTGCTAAAGCTGGTGTCGATGGTGCTGCTGCTACAGCTGAGCACGTTGCACACATGGGTCGTGCAGGTACTGTTGGTGAACGATCTATCGGATATCCAGATGCAGGTGCATTTGCATTAGGACAAATTTTCACAGAACTTTCAGAAATTATTAAATAATTTTTAACAAAGACGAGTATCGGTAAATTTTCACACAAAATGAGTCCGGTACTCGTCATTTTTTTCAGGGGGCAAAATCAATGCATAAAGACTTAACGGCAAAATCGTGGAGCAAAACAATTGAACAAATCAGGCAGTGTCACTTAAGTTTAATCGGTGTTACTAACGCATCAACAGAAAACTGGAAACAAGCTTTTGATTCTCTGATAAAATCAATCAAAGAAGAAAGGGTTTCATATCCAGAGTTTGCAACCGAACTCAAGGATTTGACAGAAGCAACAGGTTCAACATACGATTTTAGCGATATTTTGGAAGAATATTTCAATCATCTTGAAGAGAAACATGCATGGCAGATTATTATCGATTCTTGTGACGAATTAATGCCTCTTTTCAAATGGCAGAGTAAAGCTCCTTCTGAATATATGTTTAGAAAAGGTAATGCCCTAGAAAAAATGGGTCATATCGATGAAGCAGGTGAATTCGGGGAAGAATGGCTAAAGAAATACCCGAATGATCTATACGGTGTGGCTTCTAACGTATTTTTGATGGTAGAAATGAAACGCTTTGATCAGGCAGAAACCCTGATAAAAAAATACCTTACTGATGATTTAATCTGCGATAAAACAACAGACACGTTTTTTATGGCAGCAGAGCGTTTGTACGAAATTACGGACAACATCAATGCAAAACAGCGAATCGAAAAGAAAATTGCAGAATACAATATGATGATTGGAAAATGACAATTTCTTGACCATTAAATTAAATCGAGAGTAATTTATCTACCGAAAAGCCGACAAAATCAGAAATGACGATGTCGGCCTTATTTTTTATCTCGTCCTTCGTGTGGGTCGTAGCAAGACCGACAAGTTTCATTTCGGCACTTTTTCCTGCCTGCAAACCGCTGTAAGAATCTTCGAACACGACACAATCCTTTATTCCGGCACCAAGTTTTTCGGCTGCAATCAGATAGCAATCAGGAGAAGGCTTTCCTCGTCCCAGTGGAAAATCTTCGGAAGTCAAAACCGCATCGAACATCTGTCGCATTTCAGGAATCTGGCGGTACACTACTTCCATCTTTCGTCTGGTAGAACTTGTCACAACGGCTGTCTTAATTCCTTTTGAACGCGCTTCAAGGATGAAATCTTTTGAGCCAGGAATGTAATTTATCACGAGATCTTTTTCCAAATCATACATCATTTTTTTGATTTGGCTTATTTGCTCTTCAGTGCAAACAGAAAAATGTTCTTTGAAAATCTTTTCAAGGCTCTGACCTTTTATCTTCGGACCGAAATCATCGATATGCAGAAAATCACGGCCGACCATATCCCAAAAAACCGTGTACTGAGTTTCGGTATCGATAACAACACCGTCCAAATCAAAAAGAAATGCTTTCATACCAAAATTCT
>JAQYSN010000247.1 GCA_028725265.1 Spirochaetales bacterium
CATGGACGGCCTTAACGAATTCACTTCTAAGAAGGTTGTATTCGTTTTCCGTAAGTTCTGCACTCATCGTATGGCCCATTTCAATAAAATACGGCGGATAATAAATGTGTCGCTCCGCAAAGCCTGTTATTGTGACATTTCCGTTTATTACAAGACTATCGATACTAAACTCACGGCCGTCCATGTATTCTTCAAAGATTGCACGACCAGATCTTGAATTACCGATTGCTTTTTCAACTGCTGGAATAAATTCACTGATATCATTTATCATCCTGCAGCCTCGTCCGCCCATATTGTCACATGGTTTGACGACGTAGGGAAAAGAAGAAGAATCAAATCCAGAATCCAAAAGAAAAGATTTTACTTTATCCTGATCTGACAATTTTTCCAAAGTACTCTGTGTTATCTCTGCGAATTTCGGACTTCCAACAACGCATTCTGCAAATCTTTTTCTCATCTGAATTTTGTCTGAAGCATTTATCGCTGCAGAAAAACTATGGCCGACAAGAGCAAATTTTTCTGCAATGTAAGCAACGTTCGCAGAAAAATCAGTTCCGGCTGTAAAAACCGCATCAAGATGTGATTCATCGTTTATTTTTTTTGCAAGATTAAAAAGCCCTTCCCTGTCCTTAAGATCTACGACAAAAAATTCATCGGCATATTTAGAACCGATTGCTTCAGGATTTCCATCAGCAACAAAAGTTTTACAATTCAATTCTTTTGCACTTGTAATTGCAGGAATCTGCATCAAGCCTGCACCAAGGATGAGGATATTTTTCATTTAGATTAATCCTTTTTCACCGAATAGATTTCAAAAGTATCGCCCATCTTGAAAAGTTTAAAAGAAAAAGCGAACAATTTAAAAAAGAAATTCTTATCAGTCAAATTATGTTTTTTAATAAACGGATGTCGTTCAGGATGAATTCCACTCGAAACGATTTTTTTGACTTTAAAACCGTTTTTCTCAAGAATTTTTCTAGCAAATTTTGGAGACCAAATCGAATAATGGTCAGAAGGACTGTTTTCATAAAATGAAGATGAGTTTTTTCTGCCAGAAACACCCGTTGAAGAAGGAGTTGAAAACGCAAAAACACCACCGCTTTTAAGGATTTCCTTTACGTTTTTCAAAATTACTTCCAGATTTTCAAAATGCTCGATTACATACCACATCGTAACAGCATCGAATTCCCCTTCTTCGGTAAATCCATCATTGAAACTACAGACCTTTCCGTTAAAACCAAGTTTATTCACATGGGCAATTGCGCTTTCACAAACGTCGATTCCGTAAGGAATCCAATTTGCACTTTCGCTCACGGCGCTTAGATAAGGTCCGTAGGCACATCCGACATCAAGGACTTTTTTGTGCACTTCAGAAGTTTGAACATACTTTGAAACATAAGAATGTCGTTTTAAACCACTTGCCTTAATTGAGTCAAAGTCTTCAAGATAAGTTTTCCCATACTGAGTTTTGTATTCGGAATCAAAATAATCCGAGTTATATTTTCGTTTTTCGGTGTTGAGAAAACTGATGTAATCAATTCCGCACTTTGAACAGCGCCTTACAGTCTTGATTTTATCGCGAGAAACAACCTTATCAAACAAATGAGAGTTCGTTTTTCTACACAAAGGACAATTATAAGGCTGCTGAAACTTGAGATCATCGAAAAACAGTGAAAGATTTTCGCTTGCGCATTTTTTTTCCAAGGCATTATGCCTTAAAGTTTCGATAAATTCTGACGGATGATAGAGTTCAAGATCAAAAAGTTTTTTTAAATAATCGATAAGATATTTACTGTGAATCTTATGCTGAGGGATATCGGCAAAACCATATTTTAGAGAGAGGTTTCTATGAAGTTTGGTTGGCGAAACAGTGAAAACCAAAGAGCCTGCCGAAATAGCTTCGAAAGCTGAAAATCCGTAATAGGTAATTACGATATCGTATTTATGAAAATCCTCGGAAAGTCCTTCGATTTTAGAAGAACCGATTTCAAACTCAAAATCATAGGATGCATTTTGAGACTTGAGATTGTTAAAAGCATTTAGAATTTGTGAAGAAAGTTTTTCATTTCCGTTTGATCCTAAAAGCAACAAAATTCTTTTTACCCTCGAAAGATTCGTCTGGTAATCATCATCTTTTGAAAAACGATTCTGATTCAATGACTGAGGCAGAGGAATAAAATCCGGGCACTTCATGTTGATATTTTTTTCATCGATAAATGACGGGATGATATTGAGGTTGTAGACGGCTTTTTCAAGAATTTTTTCAGAAGCGCCATCATCAACAGTTACAACAGGAGCGAAACTCGAAAAATAATCGATTGTTGCTTTCGAACTTGAAAAATCGTCCAAAACTATAAGCTTGTAATAGTCTTTCGGAATATCACCGAACACCAATTGATCCTCTGTTATTTTTCCTTGCTCCAAGTCGCATTTAAAAAGCTTTTCCAAAACAGGATTTTCCCAAACTTCACTATTTCCACAGTAAAGGTCTGCATCACACCTGATTGCAAGTTCCAGACAGCGTCTGAAATGTCCAGTACCACTTTTTAACTGCATGGCAGGGACAAAAAGAATCGGATAATTCACCTTGTCGGAAGATTCAAGCTCGATTATATTCTTGGTCGTCAATTCCTGATTTGCTTTTTTGGCAAGGGAGACGACTTTTCGGGCCTTGAAATAATCGGCAAAAGTATCAATCGTCGTTCTTAACTGTGGATATTTGTATTTTTCAGGACTTTCTTCAAAAACACAGGTGTACCTATCCTGATGATTATAAAGAGCCGGTCCTACGTGTTCGTGATCGTACGGATCAGATGTAAAACTTTCGGATTCAAGCAAAGATTTTACGTTTAGAATTTCAACTCCACTTCCATGAGGAAGACCTGTCCAAGTATAGTAGTCAATTTTTTTCGTTCCGCAAAGTTCTTCGTATTTACGGCACATTTCATTTGCAGCATCTACAAACAAAAAAGGATTGTCTGCGGTCGCACGGACAATGTAATCTGGAAATTTGTATATATCGTTGATTTCAACAAAACGAAGGAAAGAACAGAATCGGTTCAAGACATCAAGTTCACTGCCGACAAAAAGTTTCCAGCCAAGTTCCTCAACAATAGGTTTCAAAATCGGCTCGGACGCAAAATCAGTAAGAACATAATAATCCAAAGATTCAACCTTATGCATTGAATCCAAAACATAAGACAAAACAGTTTTGCCGTTGATTTTCCTGACGGCTTTTTCCTTTAAGCGATGCGATCCTAGTCTGCACTGTACAACAACTATGCTTTTCATTGAACGTCTTCATCCCAAGTTTCAGTAAGTTTTTTGATTTCAGTTTTATACCTGTATTTATTTTGATAAACCCATCGTCTGACGTTTCTGAACTCACTCAAAGCAGGTCCAAACGAATAGTTCGAATTTCTATGAAAAGTGATGAAAGTTCGAACAGGAAGATAGGCATAATCAATTTTTTTATTGATTGCGATATTTTTGAGAAAGAATCTGAAATAGGAGTCGTCAATAGTCACGTCGGCGACAGGTTCCTGTCCTTGATAGTAAAATTTATAACTTGTACTTGCGATGATTTTTTCACCCCAAAGCCATGAGCGAAGCGAAAAATCCAAAAGCTGCCAGTGCGGGCTCGTAATTGAATAGTCAAATCCTCCGATAGAAATGAATTTGCTCTTGTCGTACACACCTGCAAAATCAAACGGAAAAAGGGTGTTGGAGTTGTCATAATAGAGACTGTCTGCAGCAATTGAAAAATTAAATCTTTCGATTTTTGGTGACATTTTTACGTAGATATTTTGAAACTCACTGTTCAAAAGAGCCGGAGCAAAGCAAAGGGCTTGCTGCTCCAGGATTTTATTCATCACATTTTCCGTAAAAAAACCAGGTTTTATGACAAAATCATCCCATATCACAAGAAGATATCGACTGTAGCAAATAGAAAAACCTAAGTTTATAAGTTCTCCAACTGAAATTTCTTTTGAAGGCACTACATATTGAATCTGCGGAAAACGTTTGAGATAGGAATCAATTTTGAAGTTCTCCTTTGGACTTTCCATTGAAATGATGGATTCAAAGCCGCATTTCAAAAGATTTTCAAAATTATGCTCCTTGAAGGTTCCTGAATTGCGGTTCAAAATCAAAACCGAAACTGGAAATTTAGCGTTTTCCAAAACGTCCGAGGATCCTAAAACTGTGCAGCTGCATAATTTTTCATCAAAAGTTGAAGATATAGTATTCATCACATTTCTCACAAATATCTTGATATATGCCTTCAGAGTGTTCCTTTACGCATGGTCTTCTTTTTTCCCAAATTGATTCAAGGCTATCCGTGAAAACATTTCCCTGAATATTTCCAAACATAAAATCCTGACACAACGGGACGCTTCCGTCAAAGAGCACTGCAAAATCGCGACAAAGATGCCAACAGATGTTTCGATTTACAGGCGAAAGGTCGGCAGTTTTTTTCTGTTCAAGAAGCCCTGAAAACCAATCGTATTTTTTAACTATGAGTTTTCCGCCATTTTCTTCGTTCCATGAGCGCCAGAAAGATTCAAGGTTTGATTCGTTTTCTTTAAGACGCAAAAACTGCGGATATACACATCCAGAAAACTTTGCATTTAAAAGTGAAAGATTACGGATGGCATTTTCATAGGAATTTTCATCAGAACACCTTCCCTCATTATGAAGACAATCGTATGATTTTGAATCGACTGAGTCCAGCGAAACTATCCAATAGATATTGTTCATTCCGTTCGTTCTCTCATCTGCTTTTTCACAAACTTCTTTTATTCTTTCAATCATTGATTCGCTGAATTTTCGGCCGGAAAGTTCAATCAAAACCGAAAGGCCTGAATATGTAAGGATTTTTTCAATAAATAAATCCAACTGAGGATGAAGAATTGCTTCTCCCCAAAGCGAAAGACACACAACAGCTTCTCCTGAAAATGCGGCGATTTTATCGACAAGAAGAGAAAAATCATCATATTTCATCATCGCATCGGACAAAGAAGGATTTTTTCCAAATTTATCCCTAAAAGAAGCCGGATATGGACAAAAACTACAAGACGAAGAACAAGATGCACAGATTTGAATGTTATAATATTGAGGTAAATTCTGATAAAGTTCACTTTGTTTTACGGCAAAAGCATTCACTTTTTCAACATCCCATGAAAGACACTCCTTATCAGGATAAAAATCGAACAATTTTTTACACAAAAGAGAGGTATTCTTGTTCGAGCAGATAAAGGAGAATCGAGGAAAACGATAATCATCATCAGAAATATACGTTTCAATTTCAAAAGAATTTATATCAGTTTTAAGGATTTCAAAAATTGAATCCGTTTTTATCTTTGTTTTTTGCCATTTTGAATCTTTTTGAGAAAGCGCATTCAGAATATTTAAAGTACCGACATTCAAAATTTCTGGAGCAAAACCAAAAGAATAACCATCTGCAAATGTATATTCGCTTGCACTCTGTAAATGAAGGTCAAACATCTTTCTTGTCAGATCCTTGTTGTAAAAAGGACACTCTGCAAAAGCGTAGATTACATTATCAAAACCGTTTGAAAAATCCGACATCGCTTTCAAAAGAGCCGATGTATCATCCAAATCGTTTCGAACGACAATCTCACAAGAAGCCGTATTAAAAAAAGACTTTTGCTTTTCATTTTTCACAAGGACGATAATTTTCTCACAGAAATCCAAGGATAAAGCCCAGCTGAGGGAAAGTTCCAGAGCATTTTTCCCGTCAAAGTTTTTTTCCGTCGAATATTCGCGACAATTCAAGGCATTTAAAACAACAAGATTTTTCATACTCTTCAATATCGGATGATTTAACCTTTTCTTTTAGCAAAAAAATATGGTATACTTTTGCAAATGGGTGGATTACAAAATTCAGAAAACAATTCTATAACGGTTTCGCAATTAACAGAAATCATCAAAGAACTACTAGAACAATCGCTTCCTAAAGTGTACGTTGAAGGTGAAATTTCAAACTACAGACCTTCGAGTACCGGACACCTTTATTTTACACTCAAAGACGAAAATGCAGCCATAAGTGCCGTTATGTTCAAATATAAGGCAAATTCTCTCACTTTTTTGCCTCAGGATGGGATGAAAGTTAAGGTAAAAGGCCAAATTTCAGTTTACGCACAACGAGGTACGTACCAAATAACCGTAGAATCAATGGAAAAACTCGGCGACGGAAACCTCTTACTGATGATTGAACAGAGAAAACAGCGGCTTGCTTCAGAAGGTCTTTTTGATAGAGAACGAAAACAGAGAATTCCTTTTTTTCCGAACACGATTGGAGTCGTTACAAGCCCGACAGGAGCAGCCTTAAGAGATATACTCCAGATTCTTGAAAGAAGAAATCCCAAAATTTCGGTAATTATTTTCCCGTGTCAGGTACAGGGAGCAGATGCTGCGGATAGCATTGCACAACAGATAAAGATTGCAAACGAATTTGATATGGTCGACGTGCTCATCGTAGGTCGCGGCGGCGGTTCCCTTGAAGATTTGCTACCATTTTCAGAAGAATGTGTCGTAAGAGCCATAGCAGAAAGCAAAATTCCGACGATTTCGGCAGTCGGACACGAAATCGACACTATGCTTAGCGATTATGCAGCAGACGTAAGAGCTCCGACTCCATCCGCCGCCGCAGAACTAGCTTCTCCAATTTTGAGCGACCTTGAAAACGCTATCGAACAATACAGGCTAGATTTTATCAGGTCAATAACAACCAAAATAGACAGTTTTAAGACAATGTCGAAAAGTTTTTCAATAGAAAACATGGAAAGTTTTTTCCGCAATAAAGAAAATTCATATATACAACGTCTTGATGATGCAAAAACTGAGCTGATTAATGCAATCCAACTCAAAATGGACAAAAGCAAAAATCAGCTTGCTCTTGCGACTAACACAATCGAGCAACTAAATCCGCGTTCAATTCTTAAGCGTGGTTTTTCGATAGTTCAGGATGAAAATGGCAAAATAATTTCAAGTGTTGAAAATTTACAAGAAAAGCAAAATGTCGTAATTTCTGTCGCAGACGGCAAATTTGTTTCAGAAATCACAAAAATACAAAAGAGGTCGTAATTTATGGAAAATTTTGAAGAAAAACTAACAAGATTGGAAGAACTCAGTTCCAAGATAAAAAATTCTGATTTATCCTTGGAGCAGGCCGTATCTGTTTTTGAAGAAGGTATAACACTTTCTAAATCACTCGAAAAAGAACTTGAGAAAATAGAAAAAAAAGTTCAAATTTTAATCAATCAACCATCAAAACAAAAGGAAACTGAGCCTGAGCTGGATTTATTTTCAGCAATTGAATAAAACTGTATGGAAAAATAAATTATGACGGAAAATCAAAAAGTTCAAAAATATAAGCCGGTTCGTGTATTACCTGCGGAAGTAGCAAGAAAGATTGCAGCAGGTGAAGTAATAGACAGACCTAATGCGGTCGTTCGAGAACTTTTGGACAATGCACTCGACTCAAATGCATCATCAATCACACTGGATATTGCAGGCGGCGGAATCGAAAAAATCAGCGTAATCGATAACGGCTGCGGAATGACAAAAGAAGACCTCGAAAACAGCATTAAGCCCCATGCAACCAGCAAAATCGAACAGGAACAAGATTTATTAAGCCTTAGCACGATGGGATTCCGAGGTGAAGCCCTTGCTTCCATTGCAGCCGTAAGCAGGCTCGAAATCAAGACGAAGCGAGAAAATGAAAAAGCATGGAAATTGGAAAGCCAGGTCGGTATGAAAGAATCGATTGAGCCTGCTGTACTCGAAAAAGGAACTGTCGTCACTTCCCTCTCGCTTTTTGAAAACTTTCCGGCAAGACGAGTATTTTTGAAACGTCCTTCCTCTGAAGGAACGCTTTGTAAACAGACTTTTATTGAAAAAGCCCTTCCGTTTCCACAGATTTCATTCAGGCTAATCATGGACGATAAAATCCGCTTGGATCTTCCACAAACTGATGAACCTATAGAGAGGGTAATTCAAGCACTAGAACTTCAAGAAGATAAAAAGCAGTTTCACTTAATCAAAAATTCCGATGAAGCAAACCATAATTGGAGTTTTTCGTTGGTAATCGGAGACAGTTCCGTAATCCGTTCTGACAGAAAAAATATACACATATTTGTGAACAAAAGAAAAATTACGGAATATTCGCTTATTCAGGCTATAGAATACGGAGTGATGGGAAGTTTTCCGAACGGGACACATCCTGTAGCATGTCTTTTTCTCGAAATAAATCCAAGTCTCGTTGACTTTAACATTCATCCTGCAAAAAAAGAAGCAAGATTCAAGGATTTGTCGCAGATTCATCATGCAATTTCCAGTACGACACGAAAAGTTTTTACGCAAGAAAACATTTCACTGATGAGCATTCAATCCTCATACCAAAATAGAATGGATTTTTCAGAACCTAAATTTGAAATCTCACAAAAAGAAGAAAGCTATTCAAATCACTCGAATACTATTTTTGAAAACAATACTGCAACCAAAAACTATGATTCATTTTCCAAAAATAACTTTTCAATAAACGAAGATTTTTCCGAAGTCTTTACTGAACAAACAGTCGAATTTTCCGAGCCAAGGGACGAGTCAAGTTTTTCAGGAATAATAACAAATTTTCCAAAAGCGACGACACTTTCAAAACAATATGAGTTCAAGTACCTGGGGAGTGCACTGAACCTATTTTTATTTGCCGAAAAAGACGGTGCAGTTTACGTTATCGACCAGCATGCAGGACACGAAAGAGTCTTGTATGAACAGCTATTACAACAGGTGGGACAAACACAACCTCTACTTTTCCCATTCGAAATCGAAATTGAAAAAGAAAGTCAGGAAGAATATCTGGAGTCTATAAAAGAGCAGATGGATAAAGCCGGTTTTCATCTTGAAAAAACTGATAAGAAGTGGATGATAACAACCGTTCCGATAAAATGGCAAGGTTCTAAAAAAGATATCATCGATGCGATTTTTGAAAAACAAATCGAACCTGCCGAATTTATGAGGCACTTTCTTGCAACTTGCGCCTGCAAAAGCGCAATCAAAGAAGGTCATTACATTGATGATCAGACAGCCTGCGACCTGATAGAAAAGATTTTTGAACTCCCTGATCCGCATTGTCCTCATGGCCGTCCAATCTGGTTCATTCTGACAAAGGATGAAATGTACGAGCGCGTAAAGCGTACATAATTATTCTAAGGAAACAGTTTCATCCAGCGCCTC
>JAQYSN010000248.1 GCA_028725265.1 Spirochaetales bacterium
GCTACGGCTCATTCTCATCAGACCTTATCATAGAAGAAATTCTTAAAACGAAGGTGGTCGCTGCAACAGAAGAAGATTTCGGCTACGAATTTTTGGATAACATTCTTGCAATAAAAGTTGTTTCTGGTGTCGATGAAGCAATTGCTCATATAAATTCACACAACACAAAACATTCCGAAAGTATTCTTACTTCGAATATCGCAAATGCCCGCAAATTCCAGACAGAAATCGATGCGGCTTGCGTCTATGTGAACGCTTCGACCAGATTTACGGACGGCGGAGTTTTCGGATTCGGTGCGGAACTCGGAATTTCCACACAAAAATTCCATGCGCGCGGACCAATGGGACTTACAGCCCTTACCACCACGAAATACTTAATCGAAGGAGACGGCAACATCCGCGTATAGCATATGGAAGAAATTGCAAAACTGATAAAAAATTCTAGAAAAATCGTAATAAAAATCGGTTCGAACACGCTTGCAAAAGCAGACGGAACACAAAATATCGAATTTATGGAGAATTTTGCCCGACAGTGCAAGGCGTTAATCGAGCAGGGCAAGCAACTCATACTCGTTTCATCGGGTGCTCAGGTCAGCGGAGTCAGCACGGTAAAAGAATGGGCTCGCAAAAAAGATGTCCATTTTCGACAGGCTCTTTGCTCAATCGGACAGGTTGAACTGATGGCTCAGTGGCGAAAAGCATTCGGCAAACAGGATTTGCACATCGGCCAACTCCTTCTTACAAAAGACGATTTCGGAAACGATTTACGAAGTCTCAATATCCGAAACACGCTTTTCACTTTGGTAGATGAAGGCGTCGTTCCGATTATCAACGAAAACGACAGCGTAGCAATCGAAGAATTTTCTATCGGCGACAACGACAACCTTAGCGCGCTCACTTCAATTTTGTGGAGTGCAGATTTGCTCATACTTTTCAGCGACATCGATGGTGTTTATACAGATAACCCTAAGACAAATCCGAACGCAAAATTGATTGAAAACGTCGAAAACATCGCGGACTTGCGAAAAAACATAACTATTGGTGCGACAAATGCGTTCGGCACGGGCGGAATCGAGACCAAGATTCAGGCAGCCGAAAAAGTCACTCCTTACGGAATCCCACTTTTGCTTGCAAACGGAAGTGCAGAAAACATTCTGGAAAACCTTGCTACAGGAAACGCAAAAGGCACGATTTTTCTAGCCAATGAATAAGGAATCAGGAAAAAAAGCGGTTCAATTGTAGAAAAAATCTTCACGGTCCTCACTGACATTCCTTTCAATCCTCTTACGATTGTTCTTATCTGCGTTATTTATTGGTGTTTGAACAAGAAGATGGGGCTTTCCTGGAAGTTTTATGGGGATGGATCATAGAAAAATGCTGGATTAAATTTGAAAATGAAGGCAAAATTTGGATACGAATTTTACGTGGCGTAGTCGGAAGCATTTTTGTTGCTGCGTTCTATGTAGGCTTTTCGCCTGTTTTTAAACCTATTTTTATGAAATTCGATTCTTCACTCTTATCCTATTACATGATTAAAATGTTCATAATCTATTTTATAGTCATCGCTGTTTATCCTGCTTGCTTTGTAGCTGTACAAAAAGCAATCGCACAAAAGAAAAAATAATTCTTAATATAAGGCGGGGGAAGTCCGCTTGAAACTTTGCACATTCGTGCTCGTTGCGACCTCCCCCTGAGCACGCACACGGTTGCGTGAACTGAACTGTGAACTGACCCCCTCTCCTAGGGGGATACCCCCTAAAACCCCCGAAAATTTTTCTTAATATATCCACCTATACCAAAACGACAAAAATTGTGATACTATTTTCATATTATTAAACGCAATGAAGAGGCATAAAATGAAAATCGGAATTATTGGATGCGGAATGATGGGCGGTGCGCTCATAAAATCAATCTCAAGGCAAGTTGGCGGTGAATCAATCTACCTTTCAGACTTTGACGGAGCAAAAGTTGAAGCCCTTGCAAAAGAACTTGGCGCAAATTGCAGCGATAATAAAACAATCGTAAAAGAATGTGACTACGTAATTTTCGCCGTAAAACCTGCATTCTTAAAAGCAATGATTCAAGAAATAGTGCCAGAGATTTTGAACAAAAAACCTGTCATCGTAACAATTGCCGCTGGAGTAAAAATTGCAACCATCCGCGAATATATCGGAAACGGAGTTATTGGAAATCGCGGCCCTTACGACGGAACAATCGTTCGCCTTATGCCAAACCTCCCTGCAACAATCGGAGAAGCAATGATTGGTCTTTGCACCGATAAAGATGACGATGTAACAAATACAGCCGTTACTCAAGTAAAGAATTTTTTGTCACTAGCAGGTGAAACTGAACAGGTTTCAGAGAATCTGATGGATGCTGTCACTGCAATCAGCGGATCGGGACCTGCCTACGTATTCATGTTTATTGAAGCTCTTGCAGATGCTGCCGTAAAATTAGGTATTCCTAGAAAACAGGCTTATGTTTACGCAGCCCAGACAGTAAGAGGAAGCGCTGGAATGGTTTTGGATGGTGGTGCTACAGGAAATTCACATCCTGCTGCCTTGAAAGATGCTGTATGCTCACCTGCTGGAACTACAATCGATGCAGTTCAGGTTCTCGAAGAAAGTGGCTTTAGAGCCGCCGTCATCGATGCTTGTGTTGCAGCTTATGAAAAATCTGTAGAACTCGGAAAAAAATAAGGTTTCAAAATGCCAGGATTTTATGATTCGTTTGATGTTGCTGTAGTCGGAGGAGGGCACGCAGGAATTGAAGCAAGCCTTGCGTGTGCCAGAATGGGCTTAAAAACTCTTTTAATCACGATGACGATTGACTCTATCGGAAGGATGAGTTGCAATCCGTCAATCGGAGGAATTGCGAAAGGTAACATCGTTCGCGAAATCGATGCCCTCGGCGGCGAAATGGGACACCTCATCGACCAGACGATGATTCAGTTTAGAATGCTCAACAAAAGCCGCGGACCTGCCGTGCAAGCACCAAGGAGCCAAGCCGACAAACTTGCCTACTCTTCTCTTGCTAGAAAAACCGTAGAATCACAACCGAATCTTGAAACCTTGCAGGATACTGTCGTCGGCTTGGAAACAGAAGAAATAAAAGAAGGTCAGGATGGCTTTTTGCAAGTCGAAAGCACGGCAGGTTCCGTGCCGCGCCGCCGTCTGACCGCACTCATAACTGAACGAGGGCGCCGAATCGGCGTAAAATGCGCTGTCCTTTCAACAGGAACATTTTTGGGCGGAAAAATCTTTATCGGCGAATTTGACGCCCCGAACGGTCGACTCGGAGAAGGCGGCGCCTACGGCCTTACCGAAAGCCTCCAAAAAATCGGATTCAAGACTGGTCGCCTTAAAACTGGTACGCCGCCTCGAATTTTGAAAAGTTCAATCGACTTTTCAGTTTTGGAAGAACAGTGGGGCGATGACGAAATCGTTCCTTTCAGTTTCGATACAGAAAAAATCGACCGCCCAATGGTACCGTGCCATTTGGTTTACACAAACGAAGAAACTCATAAAATCATCCGTGAAAATATCGGACGCTCGCCACTTTACAGCGGAAAAATCAGCGGAGTTGGACCTCGCTACTGCCCTTCTATCGAAGACAAGGTTATGCGCTTTGCAGAACGAGAACGACATCAGCTTTTTGTCGAACCAGAAGGTCTTGCAACAGAAGAAATGTACCTGAACGGATTTTCTTCAAGTTTGCCCGAAGAAGTACAAGATAGATTTTTAAGAACCTTGCCAGGTTTTGCAAATGCCGTCGTAAGTCGCCCGGGCTATGCCGTTGAGTACGACTACGTTGAACCGACACAATTGTATCCAAGCCTTGAGACAAAACTCGTTTCAGGGCTTTTCGATGCAGGGCAGATTAACGGAACGAGTGGCTATGAAGAAGCCGCGGGGCAAGGCCTTGTTGCCGGAATCAATGCGGGCCTTTTAGCACTCGCAAAACTTGCACAAAACAGCGACTCGAATTGCACCACCTACGAACCGCTGGTGCTTTCACGAAGCGAAGCGTACATCGGAGTTTTGATAGACGATTTAGTGACGCTAGGAACAAAAGAACCTTACAGAATGTTCACCGCGCGCGCCGAACACAGGCTTCAGCTTAGGCACGACACCTGCGACGAACGACTGACAGAAAAAGGCTGGAAAGTCGGCCTAAAAACCGACGCACAACTTGCAAAAGTTCAGAACAAAATCGCCGTCAAAAATGAAATTCTCGACCTGCTCGTAAAGAACAAAAAATTCGATGAAAATGCCTATGATGCAAAAATCCTTGAAAGCGCAAAAATCGACTTCAAGTATCTTCACTATATCGAAAAGCAGGAAAAACGAGTCGAAAAAATGCAGCGCATGGAAAACTACCGCATTCCAGAAAATTTCGACTACGATAAAATTGCAGGACTCAGCACGGAAAGCCGTCAAAAACTCGAAAAAATCCGTCCCGTAACGCTTGGACAGGCAAGCAGAATCAGCGGCATCCGCCAGAGCGACGTAATGCTTTTGATGGTATATTTAAGATAGAGTTGTTTCTGCAAGGAAACGAGTGTACTTGAGATAAATCGTGGGGGAAATATGAAAATTACTATCATCTACGGCCAGAATCACAAAGGCTCAACCTACAACATCGCACGAATGCTTGCGGACAAAGTAATTGCGAATTGCGAAAAATCGGAAAAAAACGAAAACAACAATTCAATAACGGAATTTTTCCTGCCACGCGACTTCGACAAATTCTGCCTTGGCTGCACGAACTGCTTTATCAAAGACGAAAAACTTTGCACCCACGCAGAAACCTTACAGCCGATTACCAACGCAATGGATGAAGCAGACCTCATCATCCTTGCAAGCCCTGTCTATGTCTACCACGCAACAGGCGCAATGAAAGCCTTCCTTGACCACTACGGCTGGCGATGGATGGTTCACCGACCAGAACCAAAAATGTTCAAAAAACAAGCCGTTTGCATTTCGACAGCTGCTGGAAGCGGAACAAAAAGCACGAACAAAGATATGGCAGATTCCCTCTTTTTCTGGGGAGTGCCGAAAATCTATCAGTATGGCGTGAATGTTGCAGCCACATCCTTTTCAGAAATTGCCCCGAAAAAATTGAACAAAATTGAATGCTTCACAACAAAAATCGCAAAAAAAATCGTAGGCAACTACGGAAAAATTAAACCTGGAATAAAAACAAAAGGCTTTTTTGCAATAATGCGGATGATGATGAAAAATCCATGGAATCCTATAGACGGGGATTATTGGAAGGATAACGGCTGGCTTGGAAAAGCCCGTCCGTGGAAATAAGCAAAAAAATAAAACCGCATCTGTAGTTATAAACATTGAAGCAGCAACTATATCTACATCATTACCATCTGAAGACTAGCTAAAAGATTTTGTCAACGTGCTTCGTAAGCTGCACAGTTTTCATTTATCATCATGCCGTTCAGTAACGGCTGGTATATTGAATCATATTCCACTCGTGATTGTCAAATTGCAAAGCTCTTATTGACATTTTTTTTGTAATATAGTAGATTAATCTTGCTTTTCCGATGGAGCGGTGGCCGAGTGGTTGAAGGCGGCGGTCTTGAAAACCGTTGTACCGAGAGGTACCGGGGGTTCGAATCCCCCCTGCTCCGTGTTTTTTTCTATAGTTTTATAGAAGAAGCAGAGCAAATTGGCAAAGTGGAGTGGTGACCGAGAGGCCGAAGGTGGCTCCCTGCTAAGGAGTTATACCCCACAAGGGTATCGGGGGTTCGAATCCCCCC
>JAQYSN010000249.1 GCA_028725265.1 Spirochaetales bacterium
ACCCTGAATAGCTGCACCAATTGCAACAGCTTCATCTGGGTTTACACCTTTAGAACCTTCCTTTCCGAAAATTTCTTTAACAACCTGCATTACTTTTGGCATACGTGTTGAACCACCAACAAGCAAAACTTCATCAATTTCACTAGCTGAAACACCTGCATCTTTCAATGCTTTTCGGCAAGGTTCCTTTGTCTTTTCAAACAAGTCGTCTGTCATCTGCTCGAATTTTGCTCGAGTCAAAGTCTTCTGAAGGTTCTTTGCTCCACTTGCATCAGCCGTAATAAATGGAAGGTTGATATCAGTTGAAGAAAGAGCTGAAAGTTCAATTTTTGCCTTTTCAGCAGCTTCACGAAGTCGCTGCAAAGCCATTCGATCTTTTGAAAGATCAATTCCAGTCTCATTCTTAAATTCAGAAATAAGCCAGTCAATGATTCGTCGGTCAAAGTCATCACCACCAAGGTGAGTATCACCATTTGTTGATTTTACTTCGAAAACACCGTCACCAAGTTCAAGGATTGAAATATCGAATGTTCCACCACCAAGGTCGTAAACAGCAATCGTTCGATCATTTTTCTGATCTTTATTGAAACCATAAGCCAAAGATGCAGCCGTAGGTTCGTTGATGATTCGTTTTACATCCAAACCTGCAATTTTTCCGGCATCTTTTGTAGCCTGTCGCTGTGCATCATTAAAGTAAGCAGGAACTGTAATTACAGCTTCTGTAACTTCTTCTCCAAGATAGTCTTCTGCAGTTTTCTTCATTTTCTGAAGAATCAAAGCACTGATTTCCTGTGGTGAATAAAGCTTTCCGTTGATATCAACACGAACATCTTCTCCGTGATCCACAACGTGGTAAGGAACGTTCTTTGCTTCACCAGTAAGTTCACTATATCTATGTCCGATAAATCTCTTGATTGAATAAACTGTATTTTCAGGGTTCGTAATCATCTGGTTTTTAGCTGTAACGCCAACAACTTTTTCGCCGTTTGCCTTAAAACCAACAATTGAAGGTGTAGTTCTAATACCTTCAGAATTCTGAATAACGACAGGTTCGTTGCCTTCCATTACGGCAACACATGAATTAGTAGTTCCCAAGTCAATTCCAATAATCTTTCCCATTTTATTTCCCTCTTAGTTTTATAAGTTTTTATTTTTCTTCTGATTCAGTTTTTTCTGTGTCCGATTCAGCATCTGCACTGCCATCAGGCATAGAAACCATAACTTTTGCATGCCGCAAAACCCTTTCTTTAAGCATATAACCTTTCATATATACTTCTGCAAGGCAAGGCTCTTTTACAGGAGCCGGATTACTTGCTATTGCCTCATGCTTTTCAGGGTCGAACGCATCGCCTTTTTCGGCAAAAGCAACCAGGCTATATTTTGATTCAAGAGTATTTTTCAACTGCCGCTGAATCATTACGACGCCGTCCACCAAAGGCTTTGCTGCCTCTACCTCTTTGGCACTTTCACTTGCCGCAAGAGCCCTGTCCAAGTCATCGAGGATATTAAGCAAATCCGTAAGCAAATTTGAGTTTGCATAATCGATGGCTTCCTGCTTTTCACGAATCATTCGTTTTCGGTAATTATCGAAGTCTGCACATTTTCTGATATAATTATCTTTATATTCTGCAGCCTCTTTTTTAGCATCAGCAAGCTGCTTCTCTACAGAAGGTTCATTCTCGTCGGCTTCTGGTGCTTGATTCTCATTTGATTCGACTTTTTCATTTGTCTCATCTAGATTTTTGTTTTCTTCTTCTGCATTCATATCAATAAGATAATAATTTTAATAACAAATCGTCAATATTATTGAGCAATGAAATTTGCACCGAATTCCGTCATTACGATTTTTATGCTAACGAATTCCATGCAGGTTTCTTCTGAAAAGGATATTAAGTTCATTGCGTAAGGAGAAAGAAGATCTTCAGGATTATAGGAAAGTTCCAAATCTGACTGCAAGCCTTCACAATCACATCGTGAAAGAGCTCCGTGCAATCTTATCAGGTCGCTAGTAGCGGCAAAAACGTGAGATAAGTGCTTTTCTTCGAATTTAAGCTTCAAAAAAGCAAGCTGCATTTTTTCAATCTCGGCATGAGGAGTCTTTTCCAAATCAAAACCAGTTTCAAGACAGCAATTATTGCATCTCTGCCATTCTGCAAAATCAGAAAGAAGTACGCTCGGCCTTAGGCGCAGGACATTCGTAACAGCAAGGAACCACGGCACGGCGCGCCCATTGGAATAAAAAACATCAAGGGCAAAAGTTAAATTCCTGATATTCTTTATATCTTGAGTCGAAAGTTTATCAGTTGGAACAAGCGTAGAATTTTCTATATAAATATGATTTGGATAGTAAGAGATAGCTTCGTCAAGACAAGTCCTAAAAATCTTCATCGTTGAGAAATTCAGGGAATCAATCAAAAAACCAAAGACAAGTCCTGATTCGTTCAAAAGAGAAATCTTTTTATTGCAAAGTTTTTTCTTTTCATCAAGAAAAGACCTTTCAAAATCAAATTCAAGGCAACAAGAAATTTGCAAAAATAAATCTATCAATTTTTTATTGATGATTTCAAGTTTTGTCTGAATCGTTAGATTCAAATCAGGACATGATTTTATGACAATCTCAACGAGTTTTGTCATAGACTGCTCATCAGGAACGCAAAGTTCAAGTTCTGTTATTCCGTTCTTCTGAATCAGTTCTGGATGAGAAATCAAATTTTGAACCGTAAAATGAAACTGTTCCAATTGAATTTAGAGAAGTTGAATTCCGGCCTTTTCGCACTCTTTAACCATATCGTCTGGCCAGATGCTTACCTGGGTTTCACCAATGTGAGCCTTTCGCAAGAGGAACATGCACAATCTAGACTGTCCGATTCCTCCACCAAGAGTTTGAGTCAAATCTCCATGCAAAAGACGTGAATGGAAATACAAATCTTTTCGTTCTGGACAACCACGTTCTTCAAGCTGAGCTTCAAGAGATTCCGGAGAAACACGAATTCCCATGCTTGAAAGTTCAAGAGCAGAACCCAAAACTGAATTCCATACAATCAAATCACCGTTCAAACCGTAATGACCATCACCAGTTTCCGTAATCCAATCGTCATAATCAGGAGCTCGTCCGTCATGAATCGTACCGTCAGGTAATTTTCCACCGATACCGATGATAAAAACGGCACCGTATTTTTCAGCAACACGATTTTCTCTTTCTTTAGGACTAAGTCCAGGATACTGTTTCTGCAAGTCATCAGAATAAATAAATGTAACTTCTTCTGGAAGAACTGGTGTCAATGCAGGATATCTATCGTAAAGGAAAAACTCCGTTCTTTTGATACATCGGTAGACTTTTCGAACGACGTTTTTCAAGAAAGGAACGATTCGATCCAACTCATCGATTGCCATTTCCCAGTCCCACTGATCTACATAAATTGAATGAATATTATCAAGTTCTTCATCAGCCCTGATTGCATTCATATCAGTATAAATTCCAAAACCACTTTTCAATCCCAAATCAGTAATTTTAAGTCTCTTCCATTTTGCAAGGGAATGTACAATCTCAAGTTTTGCATTATTCAAATCATTTACCTGAAAATCGACAGGTTGCTCAAAACCGTTCAAATCATCATTAATACCTGTTCCTTGTCTAACAAAAAGAGGAGCTGTTACACGAGTCAAATTCAACTCCGTAGAAAGGGCTAACTGAAAAAAATCCTTGATTGCAACAATTGCATGTTCTGTTTCACGTACTGAAAGAACCGGTTTATATCCGGTTGGTTTAATTAATGTAGACATAAAAACCTCTGAATAATTTGTTATATCATATTCGACAATCAATGAAAAGTAGTAACAATGAATAAATTTCTAGCGAGGCTTTACATTCTGTTTTTCAGGCGTAAGTTCCGTATACAAGACAGTTTTGCATCGGCCTGTTTCTTTTGCCTCGTACAAAGCTTTGTCAGCATTGTTTTTAACTTGCTGCATGTCTGAAAAATCTTCAATCTCGGTATTTGCACAAATTCCAGCACTAAAAGAAATGTACTGCTCTTTCGGAATATCGCTCATATCACGATGCAAAACCTTTTCCAAAGCGGGTATGAAATAATTTTCTTCTACGATGCCCTGGCGAAGTCTATCCGTGGCTCGCAAAGCTTCAAGAGACGAAGTTCCTGGCAAAAGTACGATAAATTCATCACCACCAAATCTTGAAACAAAATCGACCTTTCGGTAGATGCGCTTTAAAAGCTTTGCAAAACTTTCGATCATTACATCGCCAGCTTCGTGTCCGTAAGTATCGTTATAGAACTTGAAATGATCCAAATCGATAAATGTAATCGACGTAAGATATTTGACGTTTTCTTTATTGTCATAACGGCGAATAAGTTCGCTTTCAGATTCAAGTTTTTCCTCAAGAGCGCGACGGTTATTCAATTTTGAAAGCTGGTCAATAGACGAAAGCCGCTGAAGATGTTCTCTCTGACTCAAGATAGTAAGCTGAGACTGAATATTCGAAAGTCCGATTTTCAGGATGTTCAAATCTTCACGCTTATATTTTTTCATATTATCAAGCTCGATGATAACAGCCGCCGAACTTTCATATTTAGAAAGATTATAGTACCAGACATTATCAAGAATTGGGATAAAGTTCGTTTTCGAATCTGATGTTTTTATCATAAGATATTTCCAATCTTCCACTTCCGGCATGTATTTTGAATTTCTTACGATCGAATTACTGATAGACCATTCATCAGAATCCTCATCGATTTTGGCAAAATAGATTGCCTTGCACAACATGTAATCGGAAATTTCGTTTACAACATCTTCGATATATTCGTCACGGGTTTCTGCACTTCCAGCAAATTCCATAAGACGATTCAAAAATTGAGAATCTCGAATTCGCTTTTTGAGAGAAAAAAGAATTTGATCCTTCGTACTCTGTCGTTCAAGCCGTTCAAGAGAAACCAAAAAGTGCGGAAGAAAAAAGTCCAGCGTATAAATTCTTCGGACAGGAACCTCAGCATAGTTTTTTATATAGAAGGTAAAATTTTCATCTTGGACAACCTGTTCGGCATTTTTTCTGTAGGCATCCGAAAGTTCTTCTTCATCATTTCGATAAAGGAAATAAGAATAAAGGTATCTGATATATACAAGAAGCTGTTTTTGCTCAGGAATTTTTTCCATAAGACGCTTTTCTGCAAGAGCAAACAATTTCTTTGATTTTTCCATCTTTCCATTATGCATGGCAAAAAGAGAACTAAGCGTAATCAATATCACGTTAGAAAAATCAGAATAAGGAAGCCCGTTCGATTTTATGTTCCTACAGCAAAGATGTGCATGAGTATATTTTCCATAATAGATGTCAATCAAGGCTTGCATCGCATAGACA
>JAQYSN010000250.1 GCA_028725265.1 Spirochaetales bacterium
GAGCCTCGACGACGGACTTCCTTCCGTAATTCCAGCTACATTAAGTCTTGGAATGAGTGGCTATCCTATTTCACACTCGGATGTCGGCGGATATACGACGATTATGCACATGAATCGAAGCAAAGAACTTTTGATGAGATGGGAAGAAATGAATGTTTTCAGTCCTCTTTTTAGAAGCCATGAAGGAAATCAGCCTACAAAAAATGCACAGTTTGATGATGACGATGAACTTTTGGCACAGCTGAAAAAATGCACCGACATGCACATCGCATTAAAGCCTCTTTTGAAGAAATTGGAAAGTGAAGCCGTCGAAAACGGGACACCTGTTATGCGACCTGTTTTCTATCATTATGACGAAGAAAAAGCCTACGATGAAAAGACAGAATATCTTCTTGGAAGCGATGTTTTGGTAGCCCCAGTTTATGTTGAAAACGGAAAGAATGCCGAAGGAAATTTGGGACGAAAAGTTTATCTTCCAAAAGATAACTGGATTCACGTTTTTAGCGGAAAAGAATTTGGCGGCGGAGAATTTGAGATAGATTCTCCAATTGGAAAACCACCTGTTTTTGTCAAAAAAGGCAGTAAGTGGGAAAAACTTTTTGAAGGAGCAGCGTTCCGCTCGTAAAGCACGCAACAAAAATATTAAATAACGGACATAGGGCCGCGAAAATACAAATTCGCCCCAATCGGCGTAAAAAAAATAGCGCAAAACGCGCGAGGAGATTTATATGAAATTTTTCTTGGACAGTGCAAAACTTGACGAAATCAAGGAAGCTTACAACACATTCGGAATTGACGGAGTTACAACAAACCCTAATCACATTATGTTAAGCGGAAAGCCTTTTATGACGGCTATCACTGACATTGCAAACTGGATTAAGGAAGAAGGTTTGGAAGGAATCGACAAGTTTCCGGTTTCAGTTGAAGTAAACCCACATCTTGATGATGCAGATGAAATGATTAAAATGGCACGCGATATCGCTAAACTTTCGCCTAACTTCTGTATCAAAATTCCTTCAACAATGGCAGGAATCACGGCTGCAAGAAAACTCGAAAAAGAAGGAATCCGAACGAACGTTACTTTGGTTTTCTCTGTAAGCCAGGCAATTTTGCCAGCAAAGAACGGTTCTCTTTTCGTTTCTCCTTTCATCGGTTGGAAAGAGCAGAATGGTGAAGACTGCAAAGAATACATCGCAAACATCGTTAAGGCATACAAAAACTACGGTTACTACGGAAAGACACAGATTATCTGCGCCGCTATCCGAACTCCAAAACAGATTGCCGACTGCGCCGTTGCTGGAGCTGACATCGTAACTTGCGGCTTGGCTGTTTACAAGGACTGCATCAACCACCCATACACCGACTTCGGAATGAACAAATTCCAGAACGCATGGGATAACACCGTTGGGAATTGACCTCCATGTCAATTCCCAACAATCAGTTTGCTAGTTTGCTCCGCAATCCAGCAAACTGACAGGCCTTAGTTCTGGACCGGCATCCGTGCCGGTGAGCAAAGTTTTGACTGCTCCCATCGGGAACCGTAAAGGAAAGGTTTATAATGAAAATCGGAGTTGCACACAGATAGGGAAAATCCTCCCGCTGCCTCTGTCACTCAAACACGTCTTCCGCGCTTCGCTTGTGCAGATTGTGTTTGGTGTCAGAGATCAGCTCCGGTTTTCCCTAGCAAGAGAAAACAGAGTTTTTTAAGAAAAATTTATTAGCGGCTGGAGCCGAATTTAGCACTCCTGCAACATCTGTGGGTGTCGGAAGTATATCAAAACGCGAAGCGTTTCCTTTCCGACGGGTCCCAGCAGCCGTTGCAAAGGAGGGCAATTCGGTGGGAAGCCGTAAAAGAAAGGTTTATAATGAAAATCGGAGTTGCACAAAACGCTGCCTCGCCTTGAAGCTTCGCTGGCAATTGGGGTGCTCGAAAATTAATGCGCGATGTTTTAAATCGTTATGATTTAAAACTCGATGTCAGTCGTTAGACTGACGAGGGCCCAGCAGCGAGCAGCAAGTTTTGTGCGTTCCCAACGGGAAAAAATTTTGGTTTGAAAATTTAATGAATACAAGAGGTATAGGAAATGAAAATCGGATTTATCGGACTTGGTATCATGGGCGAATCCATGTGTGAAAACATCATCAAAAAACACGATGACAAAGTATATGTTTTTGACTTCAACAAAACACAGGTCGAAAAATTGGTAGCTGTAGGAGCCATCGCTTGCGCAAATTCAACAGAAGTTGCAAAGAACGCAGACGTAATCATTTCTATGGTTCCAAAATCAGAACACTCAAAGGCCGTTTACGACGAAGTTTCAAAAGTAACGGACTCAAGCAAAATCTGTATCGACATGAGCACAATCGACCCAAGTGTTTCAGTTGAAATCAGCAAGATGGTTAAAGCTACAGGCGCACAGTTTGCAGACGCACCAGTCGTAAAATCAAAACCAGCTGCAATCGCAGGAAAACTCGGCATCTACGTCGGATGTGACGAAGAACTTTATGACAAAATCAAACCAATTCTTGCCTACATGGGAGAAAACATCATCCGAATGGGCGGAAACGGAAAAGGTCTTGTTATGAAGATTTGCCACAACGCACTCGTTTCTCAGATTCAGAACGGCGTAAACGAAACTTCAACCTTGGCTGCTGCAAACGGAATCGACATCCTGACTTTCGCACAGGCAATTTCTTACGGCGGAGGACAGAACTTCTACCTCGATTCAAAAAAAGAAGTCATCAACAAAAACGATTTTACGACAGCTTTCAGTATCGAAAACGAACACAAAGACATCGGAATCTGCATGAAGCTTGCTGATGAATGCGGAGTTTACATGCCAGGTGAAGAGAATGCAAAACGCGTTTACGATGAAGCAATGAAAGCCGGCTACGGAAAAGAAGACTTTTCTGCAACAGTAAAAATCGTACGCGCACAGAAAAAATAAGGTTACGAAATTTTATGCGGGGAGCGGTAATATCCACTCCCCCAGGACTAAACCATGGATATCTTAGAAAAACTAAATTCAGTCAATGACGTTCCTATCGTTTCTGTTTTCTCCGAGGATTTTGCACAATACGGCAGAGTCCTCGAAGGCTTTGATTTTTCATCATTGACAGCATACATGGAAGAAAAAACTGAAATTCCAGAAAATGGCAATGTATATGTAGCAAGTGTCGAAGAAATGGAAAAATTTCCGATTTACAAAACACTTCGCGATGCAATCTACGGCGGAATGGAAATTCAGATTGGCTACTGCAACGGACGAAATTCCACCTACAATGGTTTTGAAT
>JAQYSN010000251.1 GCA_028725265.1 Spirochaetales bacterium
ACTGCGTAATAGAAACCATCATTCCCATGCTCATAAGTTTGGCAATGATATCAGAAGCCTTGAGATTCATTTTTTTAGCCAAATCCGAAACAGAAATGCTTTCCATTATGTCAATTCTTTCTGGAATAGGATTTGTTTTTACAACTTGCTTCTTTTTCTGCAAGAAGTAACTCTCATCGAACTCTTCTTCTTTATTTTTCTTTGAATATTCAGTCTTCTTCTTTACGAATGTCTTTTTAGAAGGTACTTTTCGACTGTCATCAATAGGCGGCATCGGAGAAGAAAATCCTCCTGGACCTTTTCCTCCAAAACCAGGTCTTTGTCCACCCTGAGGCCTTGCCCCCTGAGCAAAACCAGGTCGTGATCTTCCAGTTAAAGCCGACGAATTTCCGTTCTTATTGCCAAATCCACGATTCTGGCCATCTCGGTTAAAATTACCGTCCCTATTATAACCGCCCTGTCGATTTCTATCGAAGTTTCCGCCCTGATAATTACCCCTATCACGGTTCTGAAATGATTCGCGTGCCTGAGCACCTGTAAAATTCGAAGAACGAGAACGATTATTATCGTAACCGTTATGAAAGTTTCCATCTCGGTTATATCCACCACGTCCCTGAAAATTTTGTCGTGCAGGACGCCCTCTATCTGCAAGGTTTCCTTGTTTACTATTTGGTCTTTCAGGACTCAATACAAACTGAGTATTTTTTTGAGCAGCAGCCTTTTTTTCCGGAGCAATTTCTGCAACAGATTCCGTTTTCTTTTCTGTATCATTCTGAGGAATAGAAGGAGATGCTTCCTTTTTTTCTGGAGCAGCAACAACACTTTTCTTTTCTGAAGATGTAGAAACAACTACAGCCTTTTTCTTTCGAATAACAACCTGTTTTACTTCAGGTGCTGCACTTCCAGAATGATTGTCTGCAGAAGAATTTTCATTCTTTGCTTTTTTGATTACTCTAATCTTTTTCTCTTGTTCTTCAGCCATTTTCTACCCTATTCTTCATCCTCAAATTTAAAACTCAATCCTACACCGCAGTTAGGACAAACTTTCATATCAATTGTAATTTTAGCTCCACATTCAGGACACTCATATTCTTCTTCATATTCTTCTTCATATTCTTCTTCATATTCTTCATTATCAGAATCTTCTTCAAAATCAGCCTTATCATCACTTACAGAAGTTTCGTTTTCATCTTTTGAAGATTCATCGTTTTCCTGATTATCTTTTTCTTCAGCTGTGCTAGTTTCCCAAGCATCAAGAGCTGCGGCAACAGATTCGATATCTCCTGCAGCAAGACCTTCGATATTAAACAACTGTCCATCAGCATCAGCATTATCAAAATCATCAACTGTAATGATTTCATTCTGCATAAGTACATCAAGTATATCTTTATCGATTCCTTCGATTTCTGAAAGTTTTACGCTTCCATAATACTCATCATTATTGAACAATTCCTGTGCAGCCTTTCTACTTTCAGCAAGAATTGAATTCAGGTCTTCGCACTGATCTTCAGTCTTTACATCAATAATCCAATCGGTAAGCTTGTTTGCAAGCCTTACATTCAATCCCTGTTTTCCGATTGCAAGAGAAAGCTGATCTTCTGGAACAACAGCAAATGCCATTTTCTTTTCTTCATCAGTAATTACAACTGCAGTAACCTTTGCAGGAAGAAGTGCGTTTTTGATGAACACTTTTGGATCTGGGTCATATCTTAAAACATCAATTTTTTCGCCTTCAATTTCCTTGATTACAGACTGAATTCGAACGCCTTTCTGTCCAACACAAGAACCAACAGGATCAAGGCCAGGCTTAGAAGTAGAAACAGCAATCTTCGTTCTATATCCAGCTTCTCGAACGATTTTGTTGATTTCAACAGTTTTTTCTTCAATTTCAGGAACTTCAAGTTCTACAATTGCACGAACAAATTCAGGAGAAGTTCTTGAAAGAACAATCTGAAGTCCATTTCGCGAATTTCGAATTTCAGTAATCATAGCTTTGATTCTGTCATTCTTTACAAAACTCTCTCTTGGCGACTGGTTTTTGGCAGGCAAAATACCTTCAGTTTTTCCCAAATCAACGAAAATATTTCCATTTTTCTCACGCTGATAATAACCAATAATGATTTCACCAACCTTATCTTTATATTCTGAATAAATACTATCCTTCTCGATTTCAGACAACGACTGATGAGCTATTTGTTTTCCTGTCTGTACAGCAGACCTTTCGAAGTTTTTCGGATCAATCGGAATATCAAGTTCGTCACCTTCCTCGATTTCATCGTCGGCAAGTTCTTTTGCTTCATCCAACTCTATTTCAATTACAGGATCATAAACTCCGTCAACAACGACTTTTCTAGAATAAACACATACATCTGTTTCATCTTCGTTGAACTGTACAATACAATTCTGATTCGTTCCAAAAGTCCTTTTGTAAGCAGCCTTTATCATGTTTTCAATAATCTGTAATACCTGCTCTTTTGTATATCCTTTTTCATTAATAAGCTGTTGAATTGCTTCTGCCATTTCAGATGCCATTTTTCTTAATCTCCTATAAATATATTAATTTTGCTTTAGCTAT
>JAQYSN010000252.1 GCA_028725265.1 Spirochaetales bacterium
TTAACGTTCTTTCCGCCAGGTCCAATCAAAGCACCAATCTTGTCTACAGGAATCTTCATTGTAAGAATCTGTGGAGCTCGTGGACTAAGTGGAGCAGGTTTATCGATGCACTGTTCCATAATTCCAAGGATGTGCATTCGACCTTTTCGAGCCTGTTCAAGTGCATTTTTCATAATTTCGGTTGTTACACCAGCAATCTTAATATCCATCTGGAAACCAGTAATACCATCTCGTGTTCCAGCAACTTTAAAGTCCATATCACCAAGGTGATCTTCTTCTCCAAGGATATCTGAAAGAATCTTGTATTTTCCGTATGGATTGTCACCTTCTGGTTCTGTAATAAGCCCCATAGCGATACCAGCTACCATCTTCTTCATAGGAACACCAGCTGCGAGCATACACAATGTACCACCACAAGTAGAAGCCTGTGATGAAGAACCATTTGATTCCATAATTTCAGAAACGACACGCACCGTATACGGGAATTCATCTCGGCTTGGAACCATAGGTGCCAATGATCTACGAGCAAGATTTCCATGTCCGATTTCTCGTCTACCTGTCGTAAGTTTTCCTGTCTCACCAACTGAATATGGAGGGAAGTTGTAATGAAGGATAAAATGCTCGCTTCTATCTCCATCGATATCGTCATAAGATTGTTCGTCCATAGCCGTACCCAAAGTACAAACTGCCAAAGACTGTGTTTCACCACGCGTAAAAAGTGCTGATCCGTGAGGAGAAGGTAAAACGTTGATTTCACAAGTAATAGGTCGAATTTCATCTGTCTTACGACCGTCAATTCGAACACCCTCATCAAGAATAGATTTTCTCAAGAGTTTATACTGGATATCATCCATCAATGTTGCAAAAAGCTTTGCCTGAATAGGATCTGCAAGCTGTTCTGCATGTTTTTCCTTAAGTTCAGCAATAACCTTAGCAATAGCAACACCTCGGTTCATTTTTCCATCCTGGAAACAAGCCGTTTTCAAAAGTGGAGTTGCTTCTTTTTCAAGTTCTTCTGCATTTTCAAGAGTAACATCAAGAGGATTAAGAGGAAGTTTTTCTTTTCCTGCTTTTTTAACAAGTTCTTCCTGAAGCAAACACATTTCCTTGATGAATTTTTCTGCTTCAGCAAGAGCGCCGAGCATAACTTCTTCGCTTACTTCGTTAGCTCCACCTTCAACCATTGTAAAACCATCTTTAGTTCCGGCAACAACGATTTCCATATCGCCTTCTTCAATCTGCTTGAATGTAGGATTGATTATATATTTACCATCTTTGTAACCAACTCGACAAGCTGCAATTGGTCCATGGAATGGAATATCAGAAATACAAGTAGCAGCACTAGCAGCCAAAACTGCAAGAATATCCTGTGTGTGAACACCATCTGCTGAAACACAAGTAGGAACAATCTGAAGCTCATGACCAAACGAAGGTTCAAAAAGAGGTCTCATTGGTCGGTCGATAAGACGGCTTACCAAAATTTCTTTATCCTTTGGACGACCTTCTCGTTTTACGAATCCTCCAGGTATTTTTCCTGCAGCATAAAATTTCTCGTTATATTCAACAGTAACAGGAACAAAATCCTGACCTTCTGTAACTGAACTTGATGCACAAATTGTCGCGATAACGGCTGCTCCACCCCACTGAGCGTAAACACAACCATTAGCCTGTTTTCCGATTTTTCCTGTTTCAAGGATAAGTTCTGCATCACCTAACTGATAAGTAACTCTTTCTACCATATTTTTCCTCATGTAGATCTATTATTTTTTTTCGGTCGATCGGTATATCGAGATTGAATTCTATAATCTCAACAGAAACTACAAAACTCATTATCCATATGCCGACCTTATGACCATTTTACAAGCAAACTGCCTTATAAAAAACAAGGCACTTATGCAAAAACGCAAAAGTGCCTTAACAAAATTAGAACTATTTGCGCAATCCCAATTCTTTGATCAAAGAACGGTATCCTTCGAGGTTAGTTCTCTGAAGATATTTCAAAAGTTTTCGTCGCTGACCAACCAAAATAAGAAGGCTTCGAGCTGCGCTCTTATCTTTTGGGAATGCCTTGCAATGTTCAGTAAGCTGCTTGATTCTGTCAGTAAGAAGTGCAATCTGAACATTTGTATTTCCTGTATCTTTTTCGTTAGCTCCGAATTTAGAAACGGTAGCTGAAACTTGTTCTTTTAAAAGTGCCATTTTATATCTCCATTTTAATTAACAAATGTGATTTTCTGAATGGATTTAAAATCCTGTTCAAGTGGAATTTCCAGGCGAAGGAAATCGGATTCCACATAAAGCACAGAAGTAAACAAACTGGCTTTATCAGAACAAAACACTTTCACGTTATAAGCGCCATTTTTAGGCAAAACCTGAAAGGAATTTCTGTGTGCAATTTTTTCACCTTGATTAAACGACGAATCCAACCAGCGTATTTCTGAAACATCCAGATAAAAAGGAAAAACAAGAAGTTTATCAACCGTTGAAAAGTCAGCATTTTTAATACACTGACGAATATCAGATGAACTTACACGTTTTCCATTGAATAGAACAGAATCGCAAATAGCTAATTCTAAACCAACCTGCTTCGAATAAGATGATATTTCGGCAACGCCGGTATCTAAGTTATATCCACAGCGGAAATCGGTACCAATAGCTAAAAATTGCATAGAACAAGATTTTCCCAACATTTTAAGAAAATCAATCCCTTTAATTTTACTGAAATTAGAAGAAAAGTCAATCATCAGACAAAAATCGAACCCCAACGACTCAAAGGCCTCTAACTTTTGCCTCGGAGTTGAAAGTTCTCCCAAAAAATCTCTTTTATGCTTGATATACTCATCCGTAAAATCAAAAGTCACGACTCCATGGAGCATACCCTTTTTGCTGAGCACAGAATCAAAAAGTTTTTTATGACCACGATGAGGACCGTCAAAACCGCCAACAGTAAGGGCTGATTTTTTATTCTGCGAAAGACAAAATTCATGAAGGTTATCAATATCATCCCATGAAAAAACTTTCAATTTGAACTCCTGACAAAACAATAGGACAAAAATTTGTTTTCATAAGAAACAAGGCCATAAAATTTTCCCTGGCAAAAAACTGCATTAAAGCGCTTATCATCAGGATTCGTTTCAAACATGGAATTTTTTAATTTTTTTCCGTTTTGAAAATCACGTGTATTTTCACTTTTCAATTTAAGTATATTAAAACCACAAAGAATGGAGGTTTGTTCATCAAGTTCGAAAACAAAATTCTTTACTTTTTCTTCCAAAAGTTTTTCACGCGACTCTAAATCCTGCGCAGAAACTTTGCTCTGTCCAAAATACTCGTTTATTGAAAATTCAGGAAGTGTTTCATAGCCGAGGGAATTCTTCAGTTCAAAGTTCCCCACACGATTTCGTCTAAGTGCCACTAAGTGTGCGCATGAAAAACAATCTTTCGCAATATCCCTTGCAAGGCTTCGAATATAAGTGCCCTTAGAAACAGTAAACAAGACATGTGCAAATTTTACACTGTCAGAATCATTATTACATTTCTCAAAACTATCAGTTCTGCAATCCAAAACTTTGGAGTTATAAACATTGATTTTTCGTGAAGGTATTTCAACGGATTTTCCTTCTCGTGCAAGGTCACTTAATCGTTTTCCATCAACATGGATAGCAGAAAAACTTGGTGGAAACTGCTCGTTTTCTCCCGTCCATTTTTTCAAGGCATTTATAAAATCGACATATTTTGGAAGATTCGTTTTCTTTATGATTTTTCCATTAGGTTCTAGAGTATCCGTTTCCGAGCCAAATTCAATTATCGCCTCGTACTCTTTATCCAATTCAGTTATGTATTTTACAAGATGGGTCGCACTTCCGACGCAAACAACCAAAAGCCCGTCAGCGAAACTATCCAAAGTTCCAGTATGACCGACTTTTTTGGTGTTTAATCCGTGCTTTATAGTATAAAGAGAAGAAAAACTCGTCTGCCCTGAATTTTTGGCAAATAAAACGATTCCATCTGCCATATCTTCAGCTATTCTTCCTGTGAACTAGGGATGTATCCAGATTCCCGTGCGAGACGAGCTTTTTCAGCATCTTCTTTTTCCAGCTGATTAAGTTTATTAACCATATCAATACCGTCTTTAATGCTAGTATCAACAACAAAAGTGAGCTTTGGAAATTGTCGAATTGTAAGCTTTTTTCCGATTGTAGATTGAATGAAGCCTGCTGCATTCTGCAACCCCTTAACTCCTTTTTCTACGGATTTATCCTGCATAAAACTTGAAACATAAACTTTTGCATATCCCAAATCAGCAGTCACTTCAACCCTATTGATACACAGAAAAGAGGAAACTCTAGGATCTTTTATCTGACCGGAAAGCAACATTTTGGAAATTTCTTCCCTAATTTGCTCTCCTAATCTTTGCAATCTATATTCAGACATTAAAAATTACTCCGAAGCTTTTTCATCAGTCTTAGAATCAGCAATTGTATCGCCAAGTTTTCTTGCAACTTCGACATACTCGATAACCTCAAACTGATCTCCAACCTGTATATCCTGCCAATTTTCAATTCCGATACCACATTCAAAGCCTGTAGCGACTTCTTTTGCATCATCCTTGAAACGTTTGAGAGAAGCAATCTTTCCAGAATGAATTACGATGCCATCTCGAATGATATTGACCGTAGAAGTTCGTTTTACAGTTCCCTGAGTTACGTAACATCCGGCAATTGTACCGACTTTCGGAACTTTGAAAGTATCGCGAACTTCGATTATACCGGCAACTTCTTCTTTGACATCCGGCTTTAACATACCTTCCATAGCTTGAGTGATTTCTTCAACACACTTATAGATGACATTGTATTTTCTGATATCGACTTTTTCCTGATCAGCAAGAAGTTTTGCCCTTGGAGTTGGTCGAACGTTAAATCCGATGATAATTGCATTTGAGTCTGCTGCTGCCAAAAGTACGTCACTTTCATTAATAGCACCCGCAG
>JAQYSN010000253.1 GCA_028725265.1 Spirochaetales bacterium
CCGTTTATTGGCCCTGTCTATATTCATGACGGAGACTATTCCGACGCCGTAGATTCAGACATCGTTGTTTTGACTTCTGGAGTTGCACGAAAACCAGGTCAGACACGACTCGATCTTGCACAGACAAACGTTGATATCATGAAATCAATCATTCCTGAAATCACGAAGGTTGCACCAAACGCACTTTACGTTTTGGTTGCAAATCCAGTAGACATCCTCACCTATCAGTTTGTAAAGACATCTGGAATTCCTTCAGACCACATCTTTGGTACAGGAACAATGCTCGACACAGCCCGATTCAGAGCCAGAATTGCAGAAACCTACAAAGTTGCACAGGAAAACGTTCACGGATATGTTTTCGGAGAACACGGAGATTCATCTTTCGTTCCTTGGTCAATCGCTAACATCGCATCAATTCCTGTAGAAAAATTCGCAGATGGATTTACCAGAGGAAAACTTCCTTCATTCAACAAGGATGATGTAGAAGATTACATCCGAAAATCAGGCGGAATCATCATCAGTGCAAAAAAATGCACGAACTATGCAATCGGAATCACGACGGCAACTCTTTGTGAAGCATTGAACTACAAGACAGACTCTGTCCTTACAATCACATCAATGCTCCATGGAGAATACGGAATCGAAGACGTATGTCTTTCTATTCCTACAATCGTCGGACGTGAAGGAATCAAAGGTCATATTGAAGCTCCTCTTACAGATTCAGAAATCGCTTCAATCAGACACAGTGCAAACTGCCTGAAAGATGTAATCAAACAGTTGAACTTTTGTTAAAAATTTGAGTCCTGCAAATTTTTAACTCGAGTTTTGAAATATCAAAACTCGCAGGCATTTTTTTTGTAAATGCATTCATGCACCATCCATGGTGCTATATAATGGAGTATATATGGAATACAAGATAGAACACGATTCGATGGGTGAAGTTAAGGTTCCCGCAGATAAATATTGGGGAGCTCAGACAGAAAGAAGCCATGAAAATTTTGAAATCGGCATTGGAATCGAAACGATGCCTCGAGAAATAACAAAAGCATTCGGCTACCTGAAAAAGGCAGCTGCAATCGCAAATAACTCGCTCAAAAGTGAAAAAATGACTGATGAAAAATTAAAGGTAATCAGCCAGGCTTGTGATGAAGTTATCGAAGGAAAACTGAACGATCACTTTCCGTTAGTTGTTTGGCAGACAGGTAGCGGCACACAGAGCAATATGAATGCAAATGAAGTAATTGCAAATCGAGCAAACGAAATCGCAGGCAAAAAACTTTGCCATCCGAATGACGACATTAACATGAGTCAGTCTTCAAATGACACATTTCCGACGGCACTCCATATTTCAGCTGTCTATGCAATCGAAGATAAACTCTTCCCTGCAATCGATACCGTCGTTGCAACACTGAAAAAACTCGAAAAAGAAAACGAAGGTATTGTAAAATCAGGACGAACCCACTTACAGGATGCCGTACCGATTTCTTTTGATCAGGAAATTTCAGGATGGAGAACATCTATCGAACGCGACAAGGAAATGCTTGCAAGTTCACTTCCATATCTAAAGCAACTAGCATTAGGAGGAACGGCTGTAGGAACAGGATTGAATGCACCAAAAGGCTTTGATGAAAAAGTTGCAAAGGCTGTTTCAGATCTTACCGGCAAAGACTTCATCACGGCCACGAACAAATTCCATGCACTTACTTCAAAAGACGAACTTGTTTTCGCACACGGAGCAATCAAGGCTCTCGCTGCCGACATGATGAAAATTGCAAACGATGTAAGATGGCTTGCATCAGGTCCAAGGGACGGACTTGGTGAAATCCACATTCCAGAAAACGAACCTGGCTCTTCAATCATGCCGGGAAAAGTAAATCCTACACAGTGCGAAGCCGTTACAATGGTTGCTGTCCAGGTCATGGGAAACGACAGTGCAATCGGTTTTGCAGCAAGCCAAGGAAATTTCGAGTTGAACGTTTTCATGCCAGTCATCGCCTACAACTTCATTCAGTCTGCAAGGCTTCTAGCTGAAAGCATGCTTAGTTTCAACAAGAACTGTTTGGTAGGAATTAAGGCAAACAAGGATAAGATGTATCACAATCTGTATAATTCGCTTATGCTGGTTACAGCTCTTAATCCTTACATCGGATATGAAAATGCTGCAAAAACAGCTCATAAAGCTTTTGATGAAAACATCAGTTTAAAAGAAGCTTGCGTAGGACTTGGATTCCTTACTGCTGAAAAGTTTGATGAAGTATTCAAACCGGAAGCAATGGCGTATCCACAGGGAAAATGAAAACTTCAAAACATTAATCTATATATTTGGGAGAAACTATGACATATTCGTATTTTCCAGGTTGCACGCTTAAGAACAAGGCTACAGATCTTGATTTTTATGCACGCAAATCTGCGGAAGTTCTAGGATTCACACTCGAAGAAATTCCTGAATGGCAATGTTGTGGAGGCGAATATCCGCTTGCTAAAGATGAAATCGCTACAAAGCTTTCATCAGTACGAGCGCTGGCCGATGCACATAACTCAGGAAAGGACTTAGTTACTCTTTGTTCTGCCTGCTACAATGTACTCAAGCAGGTAAATAATGATATGCAAACAGACGAAAACGTCATTCTAAAGGTAAACAACTACCTTAAAACTGACGGGATCGAATATCATGGGGAAACTAACGTCATTCACTATCTTGAAATTCTTAGAGAAGTGATTGGATGGGATAAAATTCAGCAAGCCGTCAAGGATGCAAACGGTGGTGACATTAAAAACTCACCTTACTTCGGAAAGAAAATCGGCGCATACTACGGATGCCTGCTTCTTCGCCCCGGAAAAATTATCAAATTTGATGATCCGGAAAATCCTGTAATCATCGAAGAGTTCATCAAGGCTGTTGGCGGAACGCCTGTAATCTACAGTCAGAGAAATGAATGTTGCGGTGCCTACACAATGTTTGAAGACAAGGAAATTCCTGCTAAACGTTCAAAAGCAATTCTTTCGAACGCAAAAGATATGGGAGCAGAGTTCCTCGTTACAAGTTGTCCTTTGTGCAGATACAACCTTATCAAGAACAAAGGCGATTCAGACTTGGATGTAATATATTTCACAGAAATATTGGCAAACGCTTTGGGAATCAAAAAAGAGGATGGAGGTGCAGAAAATGCTTCAAAATGAAATTGAAGAATGCAAAAAAATCATCCGGGAAAAAAGCGGAGTTGACACAAAAAAATGCATGGTTTGTGGAAAGTGTTCAGCAACATGCCCAAACTATGATTCCATGGAATATCATCCACATCAGTTCATACAGATGGTTGAAAATGGGGAAATCGAAAAGCTTCTTGAATCAAAATCGATTTATGCATGTCTTTCATGCTTTGCTTGCCTAGAACGATGTCCACGACAAGTTGAACCGGTCAAAGTAATCGAGGCTGTAAGACAGTTGGTTGAAATGCAAAGAGGGCCGCATCATCTTGATCCTGTCCAGGTTCCAGATTTTGTAGATGATGATTTACCGCAACAGGCAATTGTCAGTGCCTTTAGAAAATATAAGAGATAAGGAGTGACATAGATTATGGAACGAATTGGAGTTTTTGTATGTCACTGCGGAACTAATATTGCAGGAACAGTTGACGTAGAAAAAGTTGCTGAAGAGCTCGGAAAAGTTGATGGAGTTGTCTACTCAACCCACTATACTTACATGTGTTCTTCTGCAGGACAAAAAATGATTGAAGACCATATAAAGGACGATAAGCTTACAGGCGTCGTACTTTGTTCATGTTCTCCACGTATGCATGAAAAAACATTCCGTTCATGTGCAGAACGTGCAGGTCTCAATCCATATAAAGTTGAAGTTGCAAACATCCGAGAACAAACTTCATGGGTTTTGAAGGATAAGGAACAGGCAACAGAAAAAGCAATCGCATTGGGAAAAGCTGCTATTGCAAAATCGATTCTCGACACGCCTCTTACGCCTGGTGAAACGCCAGTTACAAAAAGAGCCCTCGTCATCGGTGGTGGTATTGCAGGAATTACAGCAGCTTTGGATATAGCTGATGCAGGTTTCCCTGTTGATATCGTTGAAAAGAAAGTAACAGTCGGCGGAAAAATGGCTATGCTCGACAAGACATTCCCTACACTGGACTGTGCATCTTGTATCGTTACACCTAAAATGACCGAAGTAAGCCAGAATCCTAACATCAGAATTCTTTCTTACAGCGAAGTTGTAGGAGTAAAAGGCTATATCGGAAACTTCACTATCGACATCAAAAGACACGCACGATATGTCGATGAAACGAAATGTACAGGATGCGGTGAATGTATAGAAAAATGCCCTATGAAAAAGGTTCCAAATGACTTCAATTTGAACCTCAACACAAAAAAGGCCATCTACATTCCGTTCGCACAGGCTGTTCCGAAGGTTGCGACTATCGACGCAAACTATTGTCTCCATATGGGAGCGCTTGCAAAAGGCAAAGATAATGTATGCGGTATGTGCCAGAAAACCTGTGGAGCAAATGCAATCAACTTTGAAATGAAAGACGAAGTTATAACCGAAAAATACGGAGCTATCATCGTTGCAACTGGTTACAATCCTATTGAACTTACAAAATTTGACGAATACGCATATTCACAGAGCCCTGATGTAGTATCATCACTTGAATTTGAACGACTCTGTAATGCTTCTGGTCCTACAAACGGACATCTGTTACGACCATCAGACGGAAAAGAACCAAAAACTATCGTTTTTGTCCAATGCGTCGGCTCACGATGTAGTGCAGAAAGCGAAAAAGGACATGAGTATTGTTCTAAAATCTGCTGTATGTATACGGCAAAACATGCAATTCTCACCCGAGATCACTACCCTGATACAGACTGTTATGTATTCTATATTGATGTACGAACACCTGGCAAAAACTTCGACGAATTTTATCGAAGAGCCGTTGAACAATATGGAGTTCACTACATTAAAGGTCAGGTTGGAAAAGTTACGCCTCAGTCAGATGGAACTCTTGACGTACAGGGCTCAGACTTGATTTTGAACAGACAGGTTCACATCAAGGCCGACATGGTAGTTCTTGCAGCCTCAATCGAAGCGGACAAATCTGCCAGACCTCTTGCAACAATGCTTACAACGTCAATGGACAACAACGATTTCTTCCTCGAAGCTCATGCAAAGCTTCGTCCTGTTGAGTCCCCTACAGCCGGTATCTTCCTTGCAGGTTGCTGCCAAGGACCAAAGGATATTCCTGAAACTGTAGCTCAGTCTAGCGGAGCCGCAGCAAAAGCCATCTGTCTTTTGGTAAAAGATACGCTTAAAAACAATCCTTGTACTGCAAAACCAGACGAGAACGCATGTAACGGTTGTGGTCAGTGTGCCAATGTATGTCCTTACGGAGCAATTTCTTACATTGACAAAGACTTCAGAGGTCCAAACCGAACCACAATCACAAGGCATGTTTCTCAGGTTAACTCTGCAATGTGCCAGGGATGCGGTGCATGTACTGTTGCATGTCCTAGCGGTGCAATGGACCTCCAGGGATTCAGCAACAAACAAATCTTGGCGGAGGTAGACAGCGTACTGTAATGAACACACGTTTTTTACACATCGCTAAAAAAGAACTATGAGTGAAATTACAAACAACGAAAATAAAAACTGGACGCCTAAAGTCGTAGCCTTCTGCTGCAACTGGTGTTCTTATGCAGGGGCTGACCTTGCCGGAAATAACCGACTCGAATACCCTGCAAACATAAAAATCATCCGAATTCCATGCTCTTGCCGATTGAATCCTCTTTTCATTTTGCGAGCTTTTCAGCGTGGAGCTGATGGTGTTATTCTTTGCGGATGTCATCCAGGTGACTGTCACTACTCTACAGGAAACTATTTTGCCCGACGACGAATGACGCTCCTTTTTTCAATGCTCGACTTTCTCGGAATTGAAAAAGCAAGAACAAGGGTTGAATGGTGTTCTGCAGCCGAAGGCGTAAGATTTGCAGGAATAATGAATGATTTCGTAAAACAAATTACAGAACTCGGCGAAGCTAAAAAACTGGAGGATGTAAGATGCAAGAACAATTAATCAAACGTGCTAAAGAACTTCTTGCTGAAGGCAAAGTCCAAAAAGTTGTCGGATGGAAAAAAGGTCTTTTTGATGAAGACGTTACTCCAGGCGTATTTACATCAGCAGAAGAATTAGACAAAGAATTCGTTTTCAACAAATACTGCAAGGCTAATCTTTCAAAATATCTGGTTAAAATTACCAGACAAATTGAAACAGCAAAAAGCACGACACGAATGAACAATACGATGGCAAAACAGCGAGATCCGAACGCTCAAGATAAGCCAATTCCACAGGAAGTTGTTCTAGTATTCTTGAAGCCAAACGACACATATTCGTTTACCCAGCTTCTCAAAGAAAACCGAATCGTGCGAAGTGACGTTTATGCAATCGGAGTGCCTTGTCAGGACACCCTCGACGGTGGCGAAGAATGTGAAAACTGCAAGAACAAAAAACCGGTATCTTGTGATGAACTTATCGGCGTAAAACCGGAAGTTGAAATTGTAGAATCAAAACGCATGGAAGAAGTTGAAAAGCTTGAACGAATGAGTGCAGATGAGCGCGATGCATTTTGGAAACATGAATTCAGTAGGTGTCTGCAATGCAATGCCTGCCGTGACATCTGTCCAGCGTGTACATGCGAAAAATGCGTGTTCGACAACAACAAGCTATACACTTCACAAAAAGTTGCGGAAACAAGTTTTGAAGAAAGCCTTTTCCACATAATCAGGGCATGGCACGTAGCTGGCCGATGTACAGACTGTGGAGAATGTTCAAGGGTTTGTCCACAGCAGATTCCTCTCTATCTTTTGAACAGGAAATTCATCAAAGATATCAACGAAATCTACGGCGATTATCAGGCAGGAAGCGATTTGGAAACAAAACCTGCAATGCTCACATTTGATCCTGATAACGACCCTGAGACAACAATTGTATACGACAGATCTAAAGACGGAGGTGAAGCATAATGTTATCCATAGCTAGTGATAAAATTGATTCATTATTTGAACTCATCGGTACCAAGCAGCCTCTGTACATTCCTGTTGACGTTACGACAGGAAATGGAAGTTCTGCTTCGACACAGGCTTTTTTCAAAAAATGGGAAAAAGGCGTAAAACTTTCAAGCGCACTCAAAACAGTACGTTCTGCAAAGGATTTTTTCTTTCCAAAGACGGAACACATGGTTTCATATCAGATGAAAGGAAAAGAAATCACCGTAACCGATCCTAGAAAAGAAATCGAAGATTTTGTGATTTTCGGCGTAAGAGCATGCGATGCAAAGGGATTTGAAGTTATCGACAACGTCTACATGCATATGAATCCAAAAGATTCGTACTATACAAACAGACGCGAGCATGGAACGGTTATAACTCTTGCCTGTAACCAACCTGCAAAAACATGTTTCTGCTCAACCTATGAAATTGATGCGAGCCTTTCAAAACCAGCAGGAGACGTTTCATGCTGGGAAACTGATGGCAAATTCTATTTTGAGGCAATAACAGAAAAAGGAAAGTCCTTCATCGAAAAGGCAAAATCAGTTCTTTCTGATGGCGATGAAAAAGATGTTGAAAAGACAAAGAAGGATATAATCGAAAAAATCGAAAAACTTCCGTTTGCACATCTTGATCTTTCAAAATTTCAGGGAAAAGATATGCTCAAAATCTTCAATTCAAAGATTTGGGAAAAAGTTTCGGAATCCTGCCTTGGATGCGGAACCTGTACCTACGTATGTCCAACCTGCATGTGTTTTGACGTAAGAGACTTCAACACTGGAACCGACAAGGGAATCAGACAAGTTCGATGCTGGGATTCGTGCATGTACAACGACTTTACGCAGATGGCTGCCGAGAACCCTCGTCACACACAGAAAGAACGAAGCCGACAGCGTTTTATGCACAAGCTCATGTATTATCCTATGGCACACGAAGGGCTTTTCTCTTGCGTTGGATGCGGTCGATGTCTTGAAAGTTGCCCTATCAACATGAACATCGTAAAAGTAATCAAAGCCGTTAACGAAACGGATGACATCTAGGATAAGGAGTTGGAAATGGAAAACAAAGAATCATTCATTCCTTATGTAGGAAAAATTATTGATATCAGGCAGGAAACTCCTGACGTAAAAACTTTCAGCGTAGTAGGACTCGATGGCAAAAAGCTATTTGAGCATATTCCAGGACAATGTGCAATGCTCATAGTTCCAGGTGTTGGAGAATCGATGATTTCAATCACATCTTCACCTACTCTTGAAACACATATGGAATTCTCAATAAAAAAATGCGGATGTGTTACAGAATGGCTTCACAGCGCAGAAGTTGGACAACAAATTTGTATCAGGGGACCAATAGGCAACGGTTTCCCAGTTGACACAAAACTTAAAGGCAAGGACATTCTCGTAATTGCCGGAG
>JAQYSN010000254.1 GCA_028725265.1 Spirochaetales bacterium
TGCAAATATGTCTATTGCAACAATTGATGAAGCATTGAAAAACGTCAGCCGACAGAGAGCAGATTTGGGTGCATATCAGAACCGCTACGAAATCGCAGCAAAAGGTATCGATATTGCAGCTGAAAATTTGCAGGCAGCTGAATCACGAATTCGTGATACAAACATGGCTGCTGAACTTGTTGAGTTTACAAAGAATCAGGTTCTCACACAGTCTGGTTCTGCAATGCTCGTTCAGGCTAACTCACAGAGTCAGAACGTATTGCGACTGCTTAGCTAGTTAAACAAATTCATAACTCAGAGATTTCTGGATGTCATCTTTGGTTATGAATAAAGCATAGTGAGGGATGTGGTTGCGCCCCACTCCCTCAATATTGCTTTTTTTTGCTAAAAAAGTGTCGTGCCAAAAACATGATGCTTTTTCTTAGAAAACACTGAGGTTTTCTAATAGGAGTCCCATATGAGTATTTCAATAAATAGTCTTGGGCAAAGTATGGCAATGGATGGCCGAACAAATTTCATAAACAGGGTTGAAAAAAGCCCTCAAGCAACAGCTGAATATAAACAGCACGAAAATGTGAATGCCGAGGTTGCAAGCGTAGCCACAGACCTTGCTAAAGACTTAAGTGAAGTTAAAGCACAGATTTCTCAACAGATTACAGAAATTCAAAAGATTTCTGACTTGATTGGGAGAAAGCTCCAGTTCAATGTAAACGAGGAACTTGGTAAGGTTATCGTTAGTATCGTGGATCCAGAGACTAATCAAGTGATTAAAGAAATTCCGTCTGAAGAAATGCAAAATCTACAGATTAGGATTAGAGAAAACATCAACTTTTTGGTTGATGAAAGAGCTTAAATTCCTAAGGTTTCGGCAATTCGATGGCAGATATTAACATACCTGGAATTTCAGACAAATATAAAACAAACGATCTCGTAAACAGCCTTGTAGAAGTTGAAAAAATTCCACTTAAACGCGAACAAGATAAGTTGGAAGCTTACAAAACAGAGCAATCTAACTGGAGACGTTTGAATCAATATATGTCATCACTTAGGGAGTCGGCACGCTCGCTTTATTCTTATGACAATCCATTCAATGAAAGAACAGCCTCCTCTTCCGAAGAACGAGCAATTACGGCATCGCCTACTCGAGATGCAAACCTAGAATCATTTAGGATTGACGTAATTCAGACAGCCGCTTCGGATCGTTTTTTATCAAAGAAAATCGATAAAAACCAGATTATTCCGGAAGGAACTTACAAATTTACGGTCGGTGAAAAGACCATCACTTATCGTTGGAAGGGTGGAAAAATTTCAGATTTTTCGACAGGATTAAACAAGCGGGGAAACGGAGTCATAAAATCATCATTTATCGGTGTTTCCAAAAATGAAACATCTTTTCTTATCGAATCATTGAAAACAGGCTCTGAAAACAAACTCATTTTTGAAGATGATGCTTTTAAGATGGCTTTGGACTTAGGTATAGTTGAAGAGAATCAGAGTGAAATTCAACAAAACATTTTAAAAGAGTCATTTTCAGTAGGCCCACAAAATGAAAACGAAGTAAAAATTGATGATGCTTTGAAGGAAAAATCATCGATTCTGATAAGATTCCGAGTAAACTCAGAAAAAATTGATGAAGAAAAAGAAGCTCAAATAAATCAAGAATCAAATGATGAAAAATCAAATCCGATAACAAGCGAAAAAAACAAGAGCCAGGGCAACTTTGCAGGAAAAATCACTTTTAAGGATATTACCGTTTACAACGACAAAACTTCGTCGCTTTCGGCAAAAGACTTGGGAGAAGATTATCCTCTAGACGTTGCGATAAACGATGCAAACCTTGACAACGAAGGTAATTCAATTGAACAAAAAGAAGCCATCATAGAACCGAGTTACGAAATCATTTTTGCAAAAATGAAAGATGGAAGCGTAAAAAACCTTGGAAATTTCAATGAAAACTATGATGAAAAAAGTTTTTCTTTTAAGATTTCAGAATATTCTGACATCGATTCGATTTTTATTCAAAATAAAAATCCAGACAGAAAATTTACCGTTTCAGACATTCAATACATAGATGTAATAGAAAATTTAGGCTACAAGCCAGTTAATGCGATTTCAGAAGCCCAAGATGCAATAATAAAATATGAAGGCATTACAATGGAAAGGTCGTCAAATGAAATTGATGATATCATAGAAAACATCACACTTGAACTTCATGAACCGACCTCAAAGACAGCAACTATCACGATAGAAAATGATGCAGAACATTCAAAGGATGCTCTCATTACTTTTGTAGGAAATTACAATCAACTTTTGACAGAACTCAACATTCTTACGCAATTAAAACCAGAAGTAGTCGACGAAATAGAATATTTTTCGGATGACGAAAAAGAAGCTGCAATGGAAAGGCTTGGTGCGTTCCAGACGGACTCTACTCTTCGAAGCAATAAAGCTTCACTACAATCAATCATATCTGGATCTTATGCATACGACGAAGACACTACGATAAGAACACTTGCTCAATTAGGAATTTCCACAAAAACTTCCGCATCATCTTCGATTTCAGCGCAGCAGCTCAGAGGTTATCTAGAAATTGATGAGAAAAAACTGGATGAAGCCTTAAAAGGCGATATGGTAGAAATCAAAAACCTTTTTGGTTACGATTCAGACGGTGACATGGTTGTAGATTCAGGAATTGCATATAGAATGGATAAAATCCTCCAATCCTATGTTCAAACTGGAGGAATAATCGCGCTAAAGACTTCGAGCATAGACAGACAAATTGATACTCAGCAAAGCAAGATAAGAAGGCTTGAAGATCAGGTTGCAGACAAGGAAACAGCATTGAAAAGACGTTACGGCAGTATGGAATCGACGCTGAACAATTTGCAGTCGCAGGCAAATTCAATTTCCAATTTTGCAAACCAAGGAAACGGAAATTAGAATTTCTTATTAAAACAACATCTTTTTCGATGAATTACATCGAAGACATAACTATATTGGGAGAAATGTATGGAAATTTATATAAACGAAAACAAAGCTGATATCACACTAGATACAGAAAAGATTCTGAACGATGTGCTTACAGGTATCGAAAATGAAATAACAAACTCAGGGGCAAAGATTATCAGCATTAATGTTGATGGCGAAAATCTAAATTCGAAAAACTTCGATGACTTTGCACAAAAAAACATTGATGAAGTAAACGAACTAAGAATATCCTCCGTCTACAGGGAAGAAATTAACTTGAGTTTTAAAAATATAAAGGCTGCAATTGAAGGAATTGAAGAAAATCTTTCGAACATCAGCATAAATTTGCAGACAGGAAAAGATTCCCAAGTAAATAAAACAATCGTGGATTTTGCAGATATTTTCGATGCTTTCTGTCAAACCGTTACGATTTTTTCGGCTTTTCCTGACGAATTTAACGCAACTAAAATCGAAGACAAATCAATTCTAGATTTTTTGACAGAATTCTCACCTCTTTTGAATGATTTCATGGATGCATTTGAACAAAAAGATACGGTTATGTTAGGCGATTTATCAGAATATGAAATTTTGCCTCGACTATCGCAAATAAAGGAATTTTGCTCAAAATTCTAACTAGGAGACGCTTATGTTCCCACTAATTAGTCCACTCGAAGCAAGAAAAGACGGTTCGTATTTTGTCGTCATCGTTATCGGTCTTTTAATAATTGCTGTAGCTATAGGAATTGGAATTCTCCTAGCTATTTTAAGCAAAAAAAAAGCTGCTAAATTCAATAATCCAGACAGAAAGACCACAAAAGCAGATATTGAAACTGTAGCAAAAAAAATGGAACTTAACGAAATAGAAACAGGATTTTTGGCCTACATCTGCAAAAAACATAACGTTCCTAACCTGCTTTTAACGATAAAAGACAATGATAAACTCATGCAAATTTTTAAAGATGAAGTAGAAAATTTTGTTCACTACGACGAGCAAATGAAAGCCGTATATTTCAATCTCAGAAATAAAATTGAGTTTTTTTATAACATTGAACATACGATTACAAGTACAAGACAAATCGAAAAATTCACAAATGTCGTTTTCATATACGAAAATGACAGATATTTATCGAATATAGAACGAATAGCCGATGACGGAATATATCTTACGATGCCACTGAATATTGCAGGAGAAGAACTCGGGGCAAAACTTCTAACAAAAGTGATGATGATGTTCTCAAGTCCAAAGAACTACCTGGGATACAAATGCAGTGTCAGAATAATCAAACATGAAACGCTTGATGACAAGAAACTTATAGTTATCGCACATACGAACAACTTGGTAGTAATTCACAGAAGACATAGTCGACGAATTCCGTTCGACAAAGAAGTTCATTTTAGAGCAGTCAGTGCAACGGAAGATCATCTGACGGGTAAAAAGTCCTTCAAAATCCTTGATACCCCGCACACTGGAAAATTTTCAGACCTTTCACCAACAGGTTGTGCAATCATAACGCAACTTGCAATCAAACCTAAACAATACATCTATATTGAATTTGACATTGCAGAGGACAAAAAAGCAAAGATTATCGGACTGATTATCAATGTCGAATACAACAAATATACAGAGTTTTATTCGCTACATATCAAATTTGAAAAAATAGATTTAAAGACCTCTAACCTTATCAACGAGATGTATTTGGACTAAAATTTCAGGATTTTTTTCTTTATTGACGATGTTAGAATATTAAGGTAAAATTGAGACAATGACTGTTTTGGACATTAAGAATATTACAACAGAAGATTCCTACATTTACTATAGAAAAAGTTATACTGGAACAGCAATTGTAGAATTCCAGACAATGGAAGAACTTCCTATAAATTTTCTGATAGAAACCTCTCCTTTAGGAACAAAAACCGTAGAAGTTACCTTGAAGAAAGATGTCCATTATCCTTTATTGCCTATTATAAAAGGACTCAAGTCATTCATCCTAAAAAAAGACCAAGAAGGTTCCTTACCATGATCGAACTTATATCTAATTCTTCAGATGAAACAATCGAAATTGGAAGAAAGTTAGGTTCGTTATTAAAATCAGGTGACGTAATTGCATATAAAGGCACTCTTGCTGCCGGTAAAACGACTTTGACAAAGGGTATCGCCAAATCACTTGGAATCGAAGAAGACGTAACTAGCCCGACTTTTACTCTATTGAGCGAATACGAAGGAAAAATTCCACTATATCACTTTGATGCATACAGACTCGATGACGCACAAGCATTTTATGACATTGGAGCTGAAGAATTTATCTACGGAGACGGAGTTTGTGCGATAGAATGGACAGAAAATGTCGAAAGTGCAATTCCTTCCGATGCAATTAAAATTCAAATTGAAATTATTGAGCCAGAAAAACGAAAAATCACGATTGAAAACTGGCCTTACGAAGATATTTTTGGAGATTATAAAAAATGAAAGCCTTAGCTATAGATTCAGCATCCCCTTGCCTTACGATTATGGCAGAAAATAACGATCTTTCTTCGACTATAATTCTTGATATAGGAATGCATCAGTCAGAAAAAATCCTACCTGCCATAGGACAGGTATTAAAAGACGTCAATCTACCCGTAAATGAAATTGAATTCGGCTCCCTTTGTCTTGGACCAGGAACTTTCACAGGATTAAGACTTTCTTTTGCGGCCCTAAAGGGGATTCATGCAACCTATAACTTCCCGATTTATGCATTTGACTCTCTTAAAGTATATGCAAACCCATTTTTGGAATTGAAAAAGCCTGTATTAAGCGTTTTGGATGCCAAGAAAAAACGATTTTACGTCTCTCTTTTCAGAGAGTCAAAAGTTAGTGTCGAATCTTTCGATGCAGAACCAATTGATGTAAAAAAAATATTAGACAATGAAGAAGAAGTAATTTTAACAGGTCCTGATGCAGATTATTTTTCTGAAATCTACGAAACAATTGATCCAAACCAGAAATTTATAATAATCGGCAGTAAAAACACAAACACCGCCTATCAACTGCTAAAATTAGGAAAAAAAGCATTTGAAAGCGGTGCTGAAAGCTTAAAAGAATTTGAAGGTCCTGTTTATATCAGACCAAGCGAAGCTGAAGAAGCAAAAATTACTGCTTCGAAGTAAACAAATTCCTGAGGGCATCTACATTTGCTGAAGATGCCGCAAGTTTATTTTCATTCTTGATTGCAACATAGATTTCTTCTCGGAAAACTTTAACGTCTTTTGGTGCCTCTACTCCTATTTTGACCTGGTCTCCGTGTATTTCAACAACTGAAATTGTGATATCATTGCCAATCTTTATTTTTTCATCGGTTTTTCGCGTTAATACAAGCATTATTTACCACCTTTTACAGAACCAGGTATTATCTCATGCTTTGTCGTCCAACGAGGATCAGTCAAAATGGCCTGTAAAGCAAGATGATTCTTTTTATTTATCATGATTGGACCTTCAAGATTTGCCGTAATATTTTTTCCATTTCCAGGAATCGTTATTATCGTCAAAACCAAAACATCATCTGGTGATTTTATATCAATCTGCGAAAGAACACTATCTTCGACATCAACCTCGTAATCATGAAAACAGATGAATGGATCCAAAACCAAAAATGAAAGGTTTTTATCGTCTTCCGAAGAAAGCCAATAAAAAGGTTCATACTCTGATTTTTCAAGCATAAAATGATTGCAATTTTCAAAACCCAACAAACCGTTAGGAAATTCAAGTTCAATTTTATCAATCTCGTTAATCATAAAATCTCCAATATTTTAATTTTATCGTAAATAATTTAGCAATGTATTGTCGTAAAGATTGCTTGCCGTATTCAAAGTTGCCTGTTTTACGTATTCAAGCATTTTCATATCGGTAATTGCCTGGGTAAAATCCAAATCGCCTTCCCGTGCAATCAATGATGTAGACGTTAGCTGATTGGTCTGAGCTTTTGCAATGTACTGCTGAGCTCTTTCGTAATCAGAGCCGATTTTTGCTTCATGGGTAATCAAATTATTCAAACCATTATCTATTGAGGCCAAAACTCTGCTTCCAATAGCCTCGCTATCTCCAGAGAGCATTGAATTTCGAAGGGCAATAACGGAATCGAAAATCGAACCTCCCGAAACCCTTACCGAATCGCTTAAATTATACGGTGGAAGCTGAGAAGAATCTTTTATAAGCCCAAGTTCATTGAGAGTAGTTCCATTCAAATCTTCAAGCCAAAGCTGTCGTGAGTCTGTCGTTGTTAAATCAAGTCCGTTTGTGACAGGATCTATCGAAGCCTTTACAGGAACACCAGAAGAATTGATTTTAGAAGCAATTGCATAGACGTTATCCCCACGACTTACATTGATTGTAGTTCCGTTAAGATTAAAGCTAGAATTTTCCTTTGCTATATAACTTTTGGCATCAGTATTAGAAATCAAGGTCTGTCTTTCGGCCCAGAAAATCGTGTTACCGGATTTATCAAGACTTATCGAGGTCTGTTCATCTACCTCAAGTTTGTTCTGTCCAAGGGATCCATTATAACGTACTGCCGTTACCAAAGGATTTGCAGAACCTTCAACATGGCCAACATCAACTTCAAAAGCAATATTGCTGGTCCTTGTACCCGCAAAAATTCTATTTCCTTCCGGGCCTACGGCATTTGCATTATCAATAAGATTTTTCAAAAGCTGGTCAACTTCAACGGCCATATTCCTCAGATCTTCTGGAGTATAAATACCGTTTGCACCAGTGACAGCAAGTTCACGAATTCTATGCATAACCTGAACTGAGTTATTGATATAACCTTCAGTTATCGAATAATCGTCAGAAATTACCTGGGCATTTTTTTCAAACTGCTCGACACGTCCATTATACGACTGATATCGGACAAGATGTCCTGCAGCAAGAGGATCATCCCGCAATTCTTGGATTCGGTTCTGCGAGCCAAGCTGATTATTAACCTTATTAATCTTAGATTCTTGCATCCTAAGATTATACTGAACGTCATTGTTAGCTGTACTGGAACTTACTCTTCTCATTACACACCTCTAAATAAATTATCGGATTCCTAAAAATAAACTTAAGGAAAATCAATGAGAAAAATAAAGATTTTATTGATAAAGATACCGACAACCCAAAAGGTGCTCTCGGCATCTTTTTTGGTATTTTTATACACCAAGACGATTGATAATCGTGTCTAGCATTTCATCGATTACAGAAATATATTTTGCCGCAGCATTATATCCATGCTGGAATTTAATTATGTCTGCAAGTTCCTCATCAATGTTGACGCCAGAAATAGAATCGCGTAGAGTTCTAAGTTCATCCATGACAGCAATCTGACTTTCATGATTAATCATCGCCTGCTCGCCTTTAAGACCAACGTTCGTAACGCTTTCAGCAAAGTAATCATCGAAAGTTTTATTTTCACCAATCATTACAGATGTATTTCTCAATGAAGCTATTTCAAGAGCAGCTGTTCCGTCTCCTCTTTCTACAATTCCATTGCGGTTTACAAAACCTGCACCTACGGAAAGAACATCATTTTTGATTCTATCGTTGATTGCAATATAACCAGATGGGTTCAAAACTGGAGCCACAGCATATTCTGAATTCTGAACGAGTGACTCAACAGCATTTGCATGAGCAAAATCATAGGCATTTTCTTCACCGCTTCCATTCAAAAGACCTGCATAACCAGAAAGAAAATATCCGTCATCTTCTACATGCCTAATTACAAAATCAGGATTTTCTGAATCCGCAGATGTTGTAGCTTTCAAAACAAGGTGATTATTTTTGTCCAAGTAAGCTTTGACTTCACTTTCCGAATCATTGATTCTTGAAATAACAGTTTCAACAGTATCTGTATGAAAATACGGAATTTCAACGTTGCCATTTCTTCCAGCAAGAGTAATTTTTCCCTCAATTCCAACCTGATCTTGTGCAACAAGATAATTAGATCCTGTCATTCGGAAAATCATTGAGGTATCTTCAGTTCCATCTCCATTACGATCGTAATTTCCCAAAGAATTCGTGACACAAGGCTGTTCGACAAAAAAATCAATTCCTGAAACACCGTTTGCACCCACAGCATTTCTATGAACATTGTTAACTAAATCCATAAAATTCATCGTCATTGTATTTAATGACTGAAGTTCATTTCTGACGTCCACATCGCGAAGTTCAATAAGAGCACCCAAGGAACCACCTGAAATCTCGGCATCTTTCAAAGTATCCTGCCATACAACCTTGCTAAAACCTGATCCATCAGTAACTGTCTGTACACCAAGATTTCTTGCCTTAGATCCCTGAACAAGCACGTGACCATCAACGTGAATCATAAATTCATCAGAATCTCTATTATCTTTTGTAACATTTACAAGTGATGAAAGCTTTTCGACAAGAAGATCTCTTCTATCAAGCAAGTCGTTAGGATTGTCCCCCATCGCCTTTGACTTTTCGATTTCTACGTTTATTTCAGCAATCTGGTTCACATAACTGTTTACCTGTTTAACCTGACCTTCAATATCGTTATTAAGCATATTGCCAACGCCAGCAAGGCCTTCATATCGCTGTTTGATTGAGTTTACAAGGGTTTCTCCTCGTGTTACAACTGCCTGCCTTGCATTTTTAGACTCAGGATAGACAGAAAGCTCTTGCCAAGACTGCCAGAATTTATCCATATTCGATCTAACAGAAACTTCATAAGGCTCATTATAGATGCCTTCAAGCATATAATAATAATCATCTCGTGTTTTCCAATAACTTTCCTGGTTTGACTGGCTTACGATTCGAGAATCAAGGAATTCGTCTCTAACTCGTTCAATACTTTCGGCAGTTATTCCTTGTCCAATCTGTCCTGCAACTTCAGCCCTACTCAAATCAGGTCTATAAAGAGGATCCATAGCCTTTAGGTTAACTCTCTGTCGAGAATACCCTTCCGTATCCGCATTTGAAATATTATGGCCAGCAGTCGAAATCGACATGCTCTGAGCCATCAAACTTCTTTTTCCTAATTCAATTCCTGCAAAACTGTTAGCCATCTTTTACACCCCTATATTTAACACGATACTTTCAGGTCGATTTTTAATTAATGTTCCATTTTTTGAATAAAGCACGTTTTTCCTTTGAGGAAGTGCTCTATCATAGATACCCTGCAAAAAACCGTTTGTAATTCGAACATAATCTTCCAGAGCTTTATTTTCAACTTTTGATTTCAAAAGCTTTCGTCTTAGCAAATTATACTTTTCAAGCAATGAGGTAAACCTTGAACATTCAGAATAAAAAGCAGAATTAGTATCAATTCCCAGTTCTGCAAGGAAAGTATTAAAATTTGTATCCATGGTATGAAACTCGACAGAAACTTCGTTTATCTTTCGCGTAGAGTTATCCAGGATCGTCCAATCTCTTTCTTTTACAGATTTTCTAATTTTTCCCTGCAAAACCAAAACCTCATCCATCAAACCGTTAAGAATATCCAGATATCCGTTGATTTTAGCCGCATCATCACCATTTATCTTATTCATACTACTTTACCTCATTTTAATATCGGAATTAAAAAACAAGACTTTAGGAAATATTTGAAATCAACCGACATTCAATCTTCTTACTTGACAAAAGAAATTAAAAATTGATATTATAACGATACGCGGTGCCTGTAGTTCAGGGGTAGAGCGCCAGATTGTGGATCTGGTTGTCGTGGGTTCAAATCCCATCAGGCACCCATCATGCGTTTGTAGCTCAGCTGGATAGAGCGTCGGACTTCGAATCCGCAGGTCGCACGTTCGAATCGTGTCAGACGCATAAAAGCCTTATTCAGTAAAATGGATAAGGCTTTTTTTTTGAGGAAACCGATGAAAATTAATTTAGACTGGCATTCGCCAACCATTGATGAAATCTCATCCCTCCAAAATCAGATAATTGCAGGTGATTTATTTTCCAATGACTCGTCTTTGGCAAGCCTATTTTTCCTTAAAGATAAGTACAACATACAGATTGCCATAAAAAGCGATGTTCTTTACAGATATTTTGAAGGGAAAAAATCAAGGACCGGTTACCTTTTTCCAATTTTCTTACAGTCGAATTCAAGCAATGATTATACGCAACGTCTAAGAAAAGCAATCGAAGAAATAAGAAGTGACGCAAAAACCAATTCTCGAAAATTCCAGTTTTGCCTTGTGACTCAAAAGCAAAAAAACGATTTGGACAGTGTTATCAGCGTAGACTGGGACACTAACAGGGATGACAGTGACTATCTTTATTTTTCACAAGAACTGGCAGAACTAAACGGGAAGGATTTTCACAAAAAGAAAAATCACCTCACGCACTTTATAAGCGAATACGGAAAAAGTTTTAAGGCTGTCGAACTTAAGGACGAAGAAAATTGGCAGGATGCCCTAAATGTTGCATATGACTGGTTGGATCAGAATTGCGAAGATGATGAAGAAAACGAGCAATTACAAAATGAGCTTGCAAGCATCAAAAGTGCTGTCGAAAATTACAGAGAACTAAACCTTAAGGGCATGGTAATTTATATTGATGATGAACCTGTAGCAATGACAATTGCCTCAAAAATATCCGATCAAGTTTTGGACATTAATTTTGAAAAAGCCCTTTTGCCTTACACAGAAAACGGTCTTTATACTGCAATCTGCTCAATGTTTGCAAAAAATCAATCTGAGTTTTTGTACCTAAATCGAGAAGAAGATATGGGTATCGAAGGTTTGCGTAAATCAAAACTTTCGTACAGGCCTGCAATCATCCTTGACAAATATTTCGGATCTGTATGCTAAGCAAAATCCTTTCAAAAGAACAATGTGCCCAATGCAAATTCTGCTGTTCCTTCAGAAGGCAAAGCCTTTGGGAGTCTCCTTTCGTTCCTAGCTGCAACTATAAAACGCAAGACCCAAGCGAAGAAATTCCATGCGATTACCTTGATAAGAAACAGGGCTGTACATTGAGCCAAGAAAAGAAACCTTTTGATTGCAAGATTTGGCCTTTTCGTGTGATGGAAGATACAGACGGAATTTTTATCACCATGGCTACGACTTGTCCTGCCCTCAACAATACGCCAGAAGAAACAATCGTAAGTTTTTTATCCGAACTCAAGCCGATAATACAAAAAAACGTCGAAAATGGAAATTGTTCGATAAAAAAAATGTCTCCCCTTTATAAAAAATATTCCCACCTTTATTGACAAAGAAACGTTATTTTAATATATTAAATACATCAATTCGGGCGACTAGCTCAGCTGGTAGAGCAACAGACTCTTAATCTGTGGGTCCGGAGTTCGAACCTCCGGTCGCTCATGTTAAGTTTTACGACTTGACAAAACTTTTGCAAAACAATAGATTTTACTTGTTCGCAAAGTGAATTGATTTCACTGCTTGAAACAAGCGAGAGTGGTGAAATGGCAGACACGCTAGACTTAGGATCTAGTGCCCTTGGCGTGAGGGTTCAAGTCCCTCCTCTCGCACTTTTTCAGTGTACGGCATTGGATGTTTAGCACGCATACGAATTGGAATTCGTAGCAAATCTTGCGGAAATAGCTCAGGGGTAGAGCGCCACCTTGCCAAGGTGGATGTCGCGGGTTCGAATCCCGTTTTCCGCTCTAAGCGAAGGCGATTCGGAGAAATCTGAATCGCCTTTTTTTTGCAAGAAAGAAAAAAATTAAGGAATGGTCTCATGAAAATTACTAAAACATTCGACAAAATCGAAAAATCTGCTGTAAAACTATCAGTTACAATCGCTAAAGCAGATGTAGCAGAAGCTTATTCTACATCATTAACAAAATATTCTAAAGAATTGCAGTTACCAGGATTCAGAAAGGGAAAAGTACCGGTAAATGTTTTGGAAATGAAATACGGTAGTGCCATCAAAAATGATGTTACAGGCGAATTAATTGAGAAAGCATTAAGCGAAATTTTCGCAGAATTGGACGAACAGAAATCGGATATGCGTCCACTCGCCTACTCACAGCCACAACTTGCAGATATGCCTGAGCTTGACACTTCTAAAGACCTTAAATTTGAAGTTACATATGACATCATGCCTTATGTAAAAGTTGAAGATTTTTCAGGAGTTGAAATCAAAGAACCACAGGTTTCACTTTCAGATGATGACCTCAAAGAAGAACTTGAATCAATTCGAGAAAGAAATGCAATGGTTATCGACAAAAAAGATACTGACGCCGCTGAAAAAGGCGATATCGTAACGATTAACTATTGTGAACTTGATGACAAAGGTGCCGTAATCGACGGATCTAAACGAGAAGGATTCGTATTTACGATTGGTTCTGGCGAAAACATTTATAAGATCGATGACGAAATCATCGGTATGAAAAAAGATGAAACAAAAGAAATCAACAAGACTTTTGACAAAGATTTTGACGATAAAGATTTGGCAGGAAAAACAAAGAAAATCAGTGTAACAATAACAGCTTTGAAAATCCGACAGTTGCCAGATTTGGACGATGAACTCGCACAGGATGTCAACGAAAAATACAAGACACTCGATGATCTCAAAAATGACATCAAAAAGAACATGCAGACAGCTTTGGACAACCGATTGAAGGATATGAAAATAAATTCATTACTCGAACAGCTTGTTGCTAAAAACACTGTAGAAGTTCCAGCTTCTTTGCTCCAGGCAGAACTCGATTCACGATGGAGAATGATGGCTCAGCAGTTCCAGTGCACAACAGAACAGCTTGAAAAATTCATGAAATCTGCAGGACAGAAGAAAGAAGATCTCCAGAAAGAATGGGAAACAGAAGCTGAAAACAACCTTAAGGGTCGAATCATCGTAGAATCAATGCTCAAAGACAAGACATATGAAGTTACAGATGCAGAAATCGAAGCTCAGTATGAAAAAATTGCTTCTAATGCAGGCGTTTCAGTTGATGAAGTTAAAAAGCATTATCAAGATGATAATAGCAAAGAATACATCAAAGATGAAATCAAAGAGCAGAAATTGTATGATGAACTTTTTGCTAAAGTAAAGATTTCTAAGGGTGACAAAACAACTTTTGCTGAATTGTTCAAACAAAACTAAGTCATAAATTTCTTGAGGATTTGAGGTTGACAGTTATGAACGAAAAAATGAATACGCTAGTTCCATACGTTATCGAAAGAACAGGTATGGGAGAAAGAAGTTATGATATTTACTCTCGTCTTTTGAAAGAACGAATTATCTTCGTCGACGGAGAAATAACAGATTTATCTGCGGACCTAATTGTAGCACAGAT
>JAQYSN010000255.1 GCA_028725265.1 Spirochaetales bacterium
TTTATATTATCAATTCTTGTTTGTTGGAACTCTTTTGATGGACATTTTGCAGCTTGTTCAATGATTTTCGAAATTTGCTTCCTTGAATAAGGCAAATCTTCCAGTTCAAAGATTTCTGATACATTTTTATATTCGATATTAGCAATAAAAAGGCTTTTAATGCCAAGATTGTACGTTTTGATATCCGGAAATTCTGAAGTCTTGCTTTCGAACCACCAAGCGTACATCTGCATTCTGGAATCCGTTCTGATTGTTCCGCCTTCATAGTTTTTTTCGAAGATGTTCGGAGCTGAGAAAATTCCGGCAGACCATTTTTTTTCAAGACCATCCAATCAATCCGATTCAAAAAGAGCCTTTGTTTCAAATGTACTGCCTTTTATATGAGTTTGATTTTCGCTGTAGCCTAAATCCAAGCCTGCCATAAAAATAGTGTTGCACCCGATGAATCGGGCAAAATCCCAGGAGCATGTTGCTACAGAGCCTCCAGAACCGAGTTTTCCGTAGGACGCATCTTTTTCGATTATTTTACCAAGCGGATATTGAGAATCGCATAGAAAAATGTTTTTCCATTTGTGTCTGAATACTGAATGGTGCACCGAACTTTCGCTTATCAAAACAGTATCCTGAGTCTCTGTAAAATCTAAGTGTCGGCTGTTCCAATACTGGCTATCCATCAGGATGGTAAAATCAGGAATGATGCCCGCTTTAATTACATGTTTCAATGCCGTATCAACACAGATGACGATGCATTTTTCCTGTATTTTTTTTAAGAGGGGGAGAATTTGCGCAAGAGATGGTCCTGCCGCAAGCACTATGGCTCTTTGTCCTTTGAATTTGTCTTTAAGGTTTTCAACTCCAGACATTTTATTTGCCATAGCGAAGTTTTTAAAGACGTTCCGACACCATAGTTTTCCGAATTTTTGGAGCGTGTTGTTGTTTATCTGAATTTTTTTCTTGTTGCGTTCTAAAAGCTCTTCCAACTGATCAAAATAAAGCTGATTATGTAATGTTTGGGTCGGATTTCTCAAAAGATTGTATTGTTCTATTTGCTGATTTTCAAAAAATCCGATGATTTCCTCAAAGTTCAGGCCAAAAAGCAGAATTAATTTTTTGTGCGAGAAAAGGTCTGAAAGGTCCGTGGTCAAAAATGGCAGGAAAGCAAAAGGAAGGTCGCTTTCTATTATCAGCAATCTTTTTTCTGGATTGTTCTTTGCAAATTCCAGTGCACTGTATCCAAGTCCGTATGAAAAAAAAATCGTCGTTTCATTTTTGGAACATTTTTCGTTTTGTGCAAGCGACAGGCTTTCTCGTTTAACGTTATAAAGAGAATGTAAAGCTTTTTTTTGATAAGTCGCCGTCAGTTCACCATTTTTTGACTCTACGAATTCTAATTGAGTTGCCCCATTTATTGCGTAGTCATAGGCTTTTTTTTCATCGATAATCGATGCAAGGTTTGGAAAACGGCTTTTAAAAAGACTGAAATTTTTTGAAAAACACTTTTTTGTGCTTGGGTCATTCAAGGAAAAGTTCAATTGTCATTCCTTTTTTGACAGGAGTTCCAGCTGGAGGATTTTGCCTTGTAACCCAACCTGAACCTTCTATAATGATGTTTATGTCATTTCTTTCCAAAAGAGGCATCAATGCTTTTGTCGAAAGACCTGTAAAATCCGGAACTGTTTCATTAACTTCCAGATCTTTTGTGCGAGAAATTTCAATAACGCCTGGATGGTCATAAGTCTGAGCATTCTGTCGTGAAATTCCAAGCTGGTCAATTATCGTGTCTGCGGCCTCTCCGATAACAGGGGCTACGATTCTGCCTGCATAGTTTTCACCTTTTGCCTTTGTAATTACAATGTAAAGGATGATTTGAGGATCTTCGACCGGAAAAATAGCAAGGCAGTTTGAAACAAAGTCATTTTTGCTGTATCCGCCGCTTTTTTCATCGAGCATCTGAGCTGTTCCTGTTTTTACGCCGATTGAAATATCTGGGAGTAAAGCCCTTGTTCCCGTTCCTCGTTTGGCTGTTACTTCCATACATCCTAGAATATAACTTGCCGTAGAAGGTGAAATTACAGGAGGCAATTTTTCAATTTGATGCTGATAGATTGCTTTTCCTGTTTTATCATTGATATGTGAGATGAGAGTAAGTTTTACAGGCCTTCCTTGATTTGTAAAGGCAGTTGCTGCTTGAACCATTTGGAGAGCTGAAACGCTTATTTCTTGTCCGATTGAGATTGTCGGTTTTGAACGTGCAGACCAAAGTCGGCTGGAGGTATCCTTTAATGAACCTTTTGTTTCACCAGGCAATTCAATTCCTGTTTTGGCACCGAAACCAAAACTTTTTATTCTCCTTAAAAAATCTTCGGTTTCAATTTTTTCGCTCATCTGTGCAAGAACGTCGTTACATGAATATTGCAAAGCTCCTTGGGGAGTAATTCGTCCGTGGTGATCAAGACATGAAATTTTTACTCTTTCGCCGTTTTTTGACCTGATATCAAAAATTCCGTCGCATACAAATGTATCGTCTGGCCTTACAGCTCCAGAATCAATAAAACTTGCTACGCTAAAAAGCTTGAATACAGAACCTGGTTCGTATGCGCTTACAGCCGGAAGGTCTTTTTTTTCTTCTACGCTGGAATTTGAATATGAATTCAAGTTAGCGGACGGCAAACTGATATATGAAAGAATTTCTCCAGTTTGAGCCTGAGCTGCAATCAGCATCAGACTTTCAGCTTGAGTCGAATCTAGTGCCTTTTGGGCGATTTTTTCAAGTTTGTATTGTAGGTTCGCATCGATGGTAAGATAGACATCGTTTCCTCGGTTGTCCTGTCCTTCTTTGAAAGGTGGCGATAGAATCTTGTCGTAGGTGTATTCTATTCCACTTAATCCTATTCCGTCGTTTCCCATAAAACCGATTGCTTGGGATGCAAGCGAGTTTTCTGGATATGAACGTCCTTGTATTTTATCGAACCTGAAACCGTAAATATCATTTTTCTTTAGGATTTCGCTAATTTCGCTGTATTCGTGCTGTTCGATCCTTTTTTTGATGTATACAAATGCACCTTCCGTTGATAAAAGTTGCTCGAGATATTCACTTGTATAGCCAAGAGGTTTTGCAAGAACAGATGCAACGTTCTTTTTGTCGGTGATTACACTTGGAGTTGCACCAAGATTATAGATGTTGGTTTGAACGGCAAGTGTTTTTCCGTTTCGATCGAAAATCGTTCCTCTTTCAACGTTTTCTTTTGGCTGAATGAAAACAGGCACTTTTTTAAAAGCCGTAATTCCGTAGTAGACTATTATGTATAAAAACAAAAGTGCGAAAACTATGAAAAAGAAAATAATCCGGCCTTTTTTATAGAAACTACCTATTTGCATACAACCTTGCCAATAACATTTTTTACCGAAACAAACCCGAAGTTCCTCGAATCAATTGAAGTTGAATAGTTATCACCGATGGCGAGAACCGTATTTTCTGGAACCGTAGAGTAGCCAGCCAAATTTTGGAACTGACTTTCAGTTAATGGAATTAATTTTTCACCTATCTTTAAACTATACTCTGAATCTGCATAAAATTCTAGTGGGAAACTTTCTTCTGCAACGACTCTTTTTACGCACATTTTGTTGTCATGTAAGAAAATAACTATGTCGTTCGTTTGAGGTTCTTTCCATTGGATGATAAATTCGCTTGTAAAAGGTTTTACTATTCCGTAGGCGAGTTTGTTCACCAAAACTATCCGGGAGTTTTTTAGAGTAGGCTCCATTGATGATCCTGAAATTTTGACTAAGTCGAAAATAAAGATTTTTACAAGCAAGGAAATGATTACGGCGATAAGCAAAATAAGTATGAAAGGAATCGTTTTTTTATTGTCGTTTTGCCTATAACTCATCAAATAAATTCTAATATCATTAAAGAAAATTGTCGATATAAACAATATGCAAATATTAACGTACATTGACTCAAATCTTGCCATGCAAGATGATGCTCCTGTTTTTGATTGGAACAAACCTGAAAGACGAAAAACATTTAAAATTCCTCATTTCAAACGAAATCAGCCTATCGTAATGGAATCAGTTGAAAAGGTAAAAATCGCCCCTTCAAAAAAATCTATCGACAGGACTTTTGAAAAAAAAGAAACGAGTGAAAATCGCTCAAAAATATGGTCAGATGTACTTCCTGCAATGAAATCGATTCTTGCGTCTCATAAGATTGCAATCCTCGGATTTTTTGGATTCTATACTCTTATCCTTGTAACAGCTTTTGCATTGACAAATGTGATTCTGCCAATCAGGTCAATCCGTCTTCAGGATGTTTCTGATATGGAATACGTAATTTTGGATGCTGCATTAAGGAGTTTTGCCCTTTCATCGTATCAGAATGATTCTGTAAACGAAGAAGGTGATTTGGAATACAGTTCTGGAAAACTAAAGTACGCGCTTCATAGCGTGACTTATTCTAAATACACAGTCCGAAGTGGTGATAACATAACAAAAATTGCAAGAAAATTCGGTCTTTCCAATATTTCAAGCATCATTTCAGCAAATAAAATCACGAACGACAGAAGCCTTAGAATAGGCGAGGTTATAAGGATTCCATCAACAGATGGTATCATTCACACGGTAAAGAAAAACGAAAGCCTTGCATCAATTTCAAAACAGTATGGACTAACACCAGAAGTTTTGCTTGATATAAATGATCTTTCTTCATCAGTTTTACAAATTGGACAGGAAGTGTTTATCCCGGGAGCAAAACTCGATCCGAATGTAATAAAACAGACTCTCGGAAAGATGTTTATGACACCGATAAAAGCGAAGTGGCGCCTTACATCTCCTTATGGCGAAAGATTCGATCCTTTTACGGGCGTAAAAAAGTTCCATACCGGTATGGATATGGCTTGTCCTCAAGGAACACCTGTATATTCAACGATGGATGGCCGGGTAATTGAAGTCTCTTTCAACAGGATTTTTGGAAACTATATAATAGTAAGCCACGCCAATGGCTATCAAAGTCTTTATGCTCATTTAAGTGCAACGAATGTCAAAAAAGGGCAGTATGTATATCAGGGAAACAAAATCGGTCTTGTAGGCTCTACTGGCTATTCAACTGGACCGCATCTGCACTTTACGGTTTACAAAAACGGAAAACTTGTTAATCCGCAAAAACTTTTAAATAACAAATAGTTATGCTATAATACGGCAAGGAGTTTTCGACTATGAAAAAATACTATTCTTTTTTATTCATTTTGGGATTTTTGATTTCCTCGGTATTCGCCCAGGTTGAATTCAAAAGTTTTGATTTGAACAATAATAATAAACTTCTTTTTTCGATCGAACATACTCCTGTTGTCGAATCTGCATACGAAACTCTTTTCTATTACAACGTCGATCAGAATATTCAGCAAGGATCATCATCCAAAAATAACAATCCTTACATAATGACCTGTTATCCAGAACAAATTGAAGTCTTGAACGACGGAAAAATCTTTCAGTTCCGAAATAGATACGGAACTGCTCAATATGGCGTTAATTCTAAAAAACTTCGCTATGTAAAACGAGCAACTGAAATCGAAAATTCTTCAACAAGTTTCATACCTGTTTATCATGAACGGCTTGCTCCGATTTCCGTAAGTCCTGATGGAAAATTCGTGGGATACATTGAAAGAACAACTGCTGCACGCGGTAAACTTATTATAAGATGTTTGGAAAATAATCAGGCCTTTGTACTTGCAGATAAGGTCGAATATGGTTATGACCAACTTCCGATAAAATGGTCTCCAGTTTCTTCTACCGCGATTTATGAAAACAGCGGAATGCTTTATTTTATCACGTTAAAAGACGGTGCTTTTGAGAATCCTCTGCCTGAAAAATACCGAAAAATCGGACCGGGAACAATTCGAAACGTTTATTGGGCGAGTGGCAAAAAGCTCATGTATGTTGATCATGAACTTGTCTATGCAATTTCGGCTGATGAACTATATACGAGGGCCCTTTATTCTGAGCTTATCGGAAATGGAAAAATCGTAGGAAGACTTCCTTCTGTATTCAATTCGTCGGAAGATCAGTTTTGGACGAGTGAAAGTGGACTTTCATTGGTTTTGCTCCAAGATAATAGAACTTTGTGGTACATGGAACTTGCTGGAACGGATTTTAACTTTGTAACGACTCTTTTTTCGTATCCTTTTGTGACAGTTCCGGGAACAGC
>JAQYSN010000256.1 GCA_028725265.1 Spirochaetales bacterium
GATGATAACGGCTATGATATCAGAGACTATCATAAAATTCTCAAAACCTTTGGCAATATGAACGACTTTGATGAGCTTTTAGAAGAAGTTCATAAACGCAACATGAAACTGATTATGGATCTTGTCGTAAATCACACTTCAGACGAACATGAATGGTTTCAAAAAGCACTTGAAGACAAAAAATCAAAATATCACGATTATTATATTTTCCGCGACAAGCCAAACAATTGGACGTCCTGGTTCAGTGGCCCAGCATGGAACTTTTATGCCGATGATAAAAATGTAGCAAACGAAAAGACAGTTTCCGACAAGGCGACTAGCGGAGAATACGCCTTGCATCTTTTTTCAAAAAAGCAGATGGACCTCAATTGGGAAAATCCGGAATTGCGGGACGAAGTCATAAAAATGATAAACTGGTGGCTTGATAAGGGCGTTGACGGATTTCGAATGGATGTCATCAACCTTATTTCAAAACAGCCGGGACTTCCTGATGGCGACGAACTCATCGGGAACATGATGGGTTTTACAGGAATTGAACATTATTTTTATGGTCCTCACCTTCACGAGTATCTTAGGAAAATTCAGGCAAAAGCCTTTGCTCCTCACAATGCATTTTCCGTCGGGGAGACTCCTGGTCTTGGAATGCAAATGGCAAAACTCGTAACTGGCGAAGAAAGAGGCGAACTGAACATGATTTTCAGTTTTGACCATTTGGAAACTCCAGGTCATACAAGGTTCGACGATTACGAATACGACCTGAACTATTTCAAAAAATATATAACCGATTGGCAGATTAATTACGGCTCAAACTGCTGGAATTCGCTATTTTTCAACAACCATGACAATCCGAGGATGGTAAGCAAAGTCTCAAAAGATAGAACACATCACCTCGAAATCAAATATCTACTTGCTATCTTGCAATTTACGCTCAAAGGCACTCCGTTTATCTTCCAGGGCGATGAAATGGGGCTTGAAAACTATGAGTTCTCTTCGATAGACCAAATCAATGACGTGGAAAGTAAAAATAAATTTGAAGAACTTTGCAAAAAGATGGACAAAGAAAAGGCCTTTGAAATCATCAAGGCTGGAAGTCGAGAACATGCCAGAATTTTGCTTCCATGGAACGAGACTAGCGATGAAATCGTAAGACAACAGGAAATAGACGAAAACATCCTTGAATTCTACAAGAAGATGATAAAGATGAGGCACGAACATAAGGCTCTCGTTTACGGAGAACTGAAAGTTCTAAATACGAAACACAATCGATTTGTTTATGAACGAATTGGTGACGATGAAACATATCTTATCGACTGCAATCTAGGATTTAGAGCGAAAAAGGCTTACAACCCAGGAAAGGACTACGAACTTCTGTTCAGCACGCGCTACGAAAAGAACACGACGGACGTGCATTTCGACAAGATTCTTTCAGCCTACGAAGCAAGGGTTTACAAGAAGAAATAAGGGGCTGATTTTTTACCAGACGTCTTCGCCGTACATATCATCCATGAATTCTGCTGCGATATCATCGCCCATCAGAGCATCGTGCAAGTCCTCGGTATCAACCTTGTCCCAATAGGCATAGTTTTCTTTCCAAAAATCTTCTTTCTTAAAGCTTCCCGATGCATCGGAAAGAGAAAGATGCAACGAAGACGTTTCCTCCTCAGAAAAATCATCATCGTCATCGAAATCGAAATAATGCGACTGCTATAAAATAATTCCTGTAAGGTGCTGGATTTTTTCTTTGTTCCAATCTTCGTTCTGCCAATAAAAAAATTCTGACTTGCGTTTTTTGAAGATTCTAAAAGGTAATGTAGAATTATCATAAATATGAAGTACATCACAAACTTTCACAAGAGCTGGAATAAGAGCAAGCGTTTTTTCATAACGAGAACGAATTTTATCTTCTGGGACAGAATGTCCACCATTTGCTGTTCTAGATTCTACCCTAGAAACATTTATATCAGGATTACGAGTAAGGACATAAATACAGCGAATAAAATAACCTTTTTCTTTTGCTTTTTGCAAAAGTTTTAGATTGCGATCCGTAGAAAGCACTGTTTCAAAAGTAAAACTCTTATCTTGAGCCACACATTCTTCACGCATTTTTTCGGCAAGTTGAGCAGCCTCCAAATCGGAACAGTAGTTAGTTCTCTTTATTTCATCTGCGTTTATATATGGCTCAATTACTTTTGCAAGTTTTGTAATAGTCGTTTTTCCACTTCCATTTGGTCCTGCAAAAACAATTATTTCAGGTTTCTTAATTTGCTCGCACATATTTTTTTGTTCCATCTGAATAAAGCAGATAAGCGGAGTTCGTTGCTGAGTCGTAACAGGAAATAGGAGTACCCTTTGCTTTTTTTATTTCGTTTTCAATTCTCACAGCTTCAATAAAACGTTTTGTCAATTCATCGTCAGAAATACCACAAGTTGAATCCAATTCATTTTGATCCATAACAAAGCCTCCTTTGTCTATTATAGCACTTTTTCTTTCCCTATTATACCACACTCATCCAAAAAACACACAAAAAAAAGCCGCGCCAATATGACGCGACCTTTCTATTAAAAATTCATAAACTAACAAAGATGAAACGGATGAAAAAGATGGACAAAGATAAAAAAATGAAAGTATCTTTCTAATCTTTTCTATCTTTTATATTTTGTTAGTAAATCTTAATACATTCCGCCCATATCACCCATTCCAGGGGCAGCTGGAGCGGCTGCTGGAGGTTCAGGGATGTCTGTTATTGCACACTCAGTCGTCAAAAGCAGGCTTGCAACGCTAGCTGCATTCTGCAATGCGCTTCGTGTTACCTTTGCAGGGTCAATAATTCCGGCTTCCATCATATCCTTCCATTCAAGAGAATAAGCATCGAAACCAACGCCTTTTTTAGCCGACTTTGCCTTATCTGCAATTACGCTGCCATCGATTCCTGCATTTTCAGCAATCTGTCGCATTGGCTCTTCCAAAGCACGCTTTACAATCTTGAATCCGACTTTTTCATCATCTGTAAGTTCTACATCTGCCTTTTCCAAAGCCTGGGCTGCCTGAATAAGAGCAAGACCACC
>JAQYSN010000257.1 GCA_028725265.1 Spirochaetales bacterium
TTCGATTTTGGAAGAAGCAGGTTTCAAGACGGGGCTTTACACTTCCCCTCACCTTGTTTCATTTTATGAGCGAGTTGCTCTTGCTCACGGCCTTTTCGATTCAATCATTTACGAAAAAGCCGAAAAAGAAATGCTTGAAAATGAAGATTTTTTTAATACTGAAAATTTGCCAGAACAAAGAAGTGCGACTTGGTTTGAGCTTGTGACTTTATTTGCATTTCTTGCTTTCAGGCAGGCGACTTGCAATGCCGTCGTTGTTGAAACTGGACTTGGCGGAAGACTTGATGCAACCAATATCGTTATTCCTAAAGTCAGCGTAATAATGCCCATTGAATTGGAACACACGGAGTTTTTGGGTGATACGATAGAAAAAATAGCTTACGAAAAGGCTGGCATCATAAAAGAAGGCGTACCGGTTGTTTGTGCTTCTCAAGTACCTCAGGCTCGTTCTGTTTTTGAAAAAGTTGCTGCGGAAAAGAATTCTCCGATTTATTTTTTTGATGACTTTGCTTCGATAAAATCTTGTGAAATTAAAGAGCTAAAATCAAATGTAGAAATCGAATTTGATGAAAAGTTCAAAAATATGTTCCCTAGAAATTTGTCATTTTCAACAAGACTTCTTGGAAATATTCAGGCAATGAATGCTGCGGTGGCTAGTTTTGCCGTAAAATTATGCTTTCCACAAATTTCCCTTGAAGTAATTGAAGCAGGTCTTTCCAAAGCCTTTTTGAGCGCTCGTTTTGAAATCAGCAAAAAATTCGGGACGACAATCATTTTTGACGGAGCTCACACTCCAAATAGCATGAATCTTACGATGGAAACTTTTTCTGAAATTGTAAGGAATGAGCCAGGAACAAAAAACGGCAAAGGAATTCTGCTTTTCGGGTGTGCAAAAGATAAAAATATGGACGAATTGTCAAAGATTGCCCTAGAAAACCATTTTTCCAAGATTTTTTTGACAAAACCTGGCGAAAAACTTTCTGATTTGCATGAGCTTGTGCAATTTTTTAATGCCAACAATAAAAAAGATGCTTTTACATTGCAGCCGACTCAAATTTGTGCAATATCCGACTGGGATGAAGCCTTTACTTGTGCAGTAAAAGAAGCTCAGGAAACGAATCAGTTTTTATTAATCTGCGGCTCTTTTTATCTGGCTGCTGCAATCAAAGCGAAGTATTTTCGAACTTGAACTGCCCTCAAAATTTGGTTCGGGAAACTCAAGTGCCGTTGCATAAAACTGCATTTGGCTTTCAATTCTAGATTCGATTTTGTCTTGTGATCCATAAACCTTATCAGCAATCACGGGGAAACCAAGCCAAGCAAGATGGCATCTTACCTGATGTCGAAAGCCTTGCGTTATCGAACATTTTATTCTGAACTTTTCGTTTTCGCCTTTTTCACTCAAATTTTCAAAATTCAAAATTTTTGTTGAATAAATCTTTTCAGAAGCTTTTTTGGAAGCGAAAGTATTGCCAGAATCTAACAATACAGGGCGAACTTGGGCACTTTTCGGACCGTAATGACGGAATTTGCTCGTTATTATTTGGTCTTTTTTCAATTGGAACGGACAAATAGGAAAACCTTCTTGTAAATCAGGATTTTTATAGCAAAATGCAAGGTATTCTTTTTTGAAAAGATTTTCGTTTTGAATTTTTCGGAAAAAATTCCAGGTTTGGGTGTTTCTCGCAATCAAAACGATGCCTTTTGTGTCAGTGTCAATCCTGTGTACCAAACCATACTCACATTCTTTAAGCGAATTTTTTACGTTCTGAACATCAGGATATAGTTTGACTATTTTTGACAGAATATTGTTGTTTTCGAATTGATCAAAACTCAGAGGTGCTGTAGCAATCCCCCTTTCCTTAAAAACGATGAGAAAATTCTGGTTTTCAAAAAGAATTTTTATTCGGTCATCCATAAAATCAGTATTTAATCTTTTGATATTGCTTTTTCAGTTTTTTCATTACTTTTTTGAAACGAATCGGTGTCGGGCTTTTAAACACAGTAAATTCATTTTCTTTTGGTAGTCTTATTGAAAGAGTCGAAGAATGAAGCATCAAAGTTGCAGTTTCGAAGTTTTTGTCCCTAGCACCGTAAATCGGATCTCCTAAGATTGGGCATCCAAGGTATTTCATGTGTACTCGAATTTGGTGCGTTCTTCCTGTTTTTAGTCGGCATCGTATCAGAGAATATGGGCCATAAGAGCAAAGGCATTTATAAACCGTATGGGAAAATTTTCCCTTGTCAGATTCTTGGGTCGTAGTAAATCTTTTCCTGTTTTTTGGATCTCGAATCATGTTTACTTTGACGTTCCCTTTTTTTTGTTTTGGAACACCTTGGCAGATCAAAATATATTCTTTCTTTACACGTCGCTTTGCAAATTGTTCCTGTAAATAAATTTCTGTTTCAATATTTTTGGCAGTTATAATCGTTCCAGAGGTATCTTTATCAAGTCTGTGGACAATACCCTTGCGAATATTCTTTTTGTTCTCACCGTCATTTTCATTGAAGTCAAAATTCGCAATTTTCCAGTGGTACATCAATGCATTTACAAGGGTTCCGTTCCAATTTCCACATCCTGGATGGGTCACCATGCCCTGTTTTTTATTTACGACACAAACATTTTCGTCTTCATATAGAATATCCAATGGGATATCTTGAGCTTCCATCTCTTTTGGAACAGGATCTTCCCACAAAATAAAAATTTCGTCATTATTTTTTACTTTTGCTGAAAGTTTCGATTCTTTATTGTTCAATAAAATTGATTTTGTTCCGTTTTTAATCCTTGATCGTGAAATATCGGGACAAGCTTTAGAAACATATTGGTCGAGTCTAACTGAATTTTCCAAGTTTTGAACAGTAATTTTCAATTCGTTCATATTATTCCATAATGATAATTACTTCAGATTCATCTTCGACTGAAGAATCGGTCTTTTTTTCATCCGGTGCACTAGCATCGTTTAGAGTTTGATTATCCTGCTCAGAGTGAGTATTTTCTTTTTTCTTTCCACTTTTATCATTCGATTTTTTTTGTTTTGGCTTATTTTTTTTGTCTTTTTTGCCATTCACAGCTTCTTTTTGATTTTCTGAATCAGTTACCAGATTCCCATCATCGTCAAGATGCTGAACCTGTACGAAATCAGGCAAAACTTTTTTATTTGCTTTTTTTGCTTTTTCGATTTTAGCAACATAAATCGAAATATCGACGATCCCAAGTACAAGGCTTGTCGCAAGCGCCGTATACAATACGATTTTCTGTTCATCCTGATTTATATTTGCCTCTGATGAAGTAAACGCAAAGGGATTTGGTATGTAATTTGAATCAAAACCATTTTGAACATATCTAATCGAGGTATAGATTGTTGTTGCCGTCATGGTCGTAAACGGCAGAGAACCTAAGGTTACAATTTCAAACCTGCGGATATATTTTGCCCAATCCGGAAATTCATCGTCAGTATATGGTTCAGGTGTGGTATTAGAAGAAGACGTAGTTCCTGCTGCAAAAATCATTGTCGAGAAATAACATATTAAAATCAGGACAGCAAGAAACTTTTTTTTCATTTATAGATTCTCTCTCCAAAAATAGCCGTTCCTACTCTTACCAAAGTAGAACCTTCTTCGATTGCGATTTGATAATCGGCACTCATTCCCATAGAAAGCTCCTTGAAATCAAGAATCTTGTATCTATCTTGCATTCTATCCCGAAGATTCCTTAGTTTTTCGAAAGAAGCATGTATTAATTTTTCATCATCAGTAAAAGGAGCCATCGTCATAAAGCCAACAGGATTTATCAGTTTCGAATCCAAAGACTGATTTGTTTCCAAAATAAAATCAATCGTCTTGACCAGTTCACTTTCATCCAAAAATCCAGATTTACTTTCTTCTCCTGTATGGATTTCAAAAAGAACGTCTATGCTAAAATCTTTGCAGTTATTAGTTTCAAGTCTCAAATTTTGAGCTCTTTTTGCGATTTCCTGTGCAAGTTCCAGCCTGTCCAAGGATTGAATGCATTTTGCTATGGGTAAAATCTGTTTTATCTTATTTCTTTGCAAACTTCCGATTAGCTGCAAGTTTATATCCGGGTGGGATTCTAACAATTTGGGGAACTTTTCACAAGCTTCTTGTACACGATTTTCTCCGTAAAGTTTTAAACCACAATTGTAAGCTTGCTCAATTTCCTCTATGCTATGAAATTTGCTTACAGCCATCAGTTTGATATCCGAAGAGTTTCGGCCACATTTCACAGCTGCCTTTTCGATATTTTCCTGTACTTTCTGGATTCGTTCGCTAATCGTACCGTTCATTTTACACCTTCTTTATTGATGCAATCTGAAAGATGAAGCAGAGTCTTTACATCGAGAGTTTCGGCCCTTATAGAACTTTCTATTCCTGCATCTAACAATATTTTATCAGTAATTTGAGGATTTTGTGTAAGATTATTAAGATTATTTTTGATGGTCTTTCTTCGGTTTGCAAAGACAGCTCTAAGCATCTTCAAAAATAACACTGGGTTTTCACAATTCGGAAAATCATCTTTTTTTGTCATGATAACGGCTCTTGAATTTACGTTCGGCTTAGGCCAAAAAGAAGATGAGCCTAAATCCATCAACGGTTTTACATCGTAAGCCCACTGACACAAAACGGAAAAAGAAGAATAATCTTCGCTATCATTTTTTGCACAGATTCGTTGTGCAACTTCTTTTTGAACAGTAATCACGCATTTTTCAAAACGAATTTGAGAACTGATTAAATCTGCCATTATCGTAGCTGCAACATTGTAAGGTAAGTTACCAAAAAATTTTTTAGCCTGACCGTTGGTATCCAATTCATTTTTCCAAGTCTTCAAAAAATCACCACTCACAATCTTCAACTGATTCGGGAATTCACTCATAATTTCTTCTGTCAAAAAATTAACGAATCCACGGTCAATTTCAAAAGCCGTAAGTTTAGCACCGCGCTTAAGAATCTCTGTGGTCAGAGAGCCAAGTCCCGGACCTACTTCCCAGACGGAATCGTTTTCGCTCAAATCCAAACTTTCTGCAAGTTTTTGGCGCGCAGATGAATTTATTAAAAAGTTCTGACCGAATTTTTTTTGCATGGCCATACCTCTTGAATCGAGAATGGCTTTCAAATCAGTCGGTGAATCATAGTTTGGTAACATAAAAATCCTTGTCAATTTATATAAATGGGCTCAAATTTAGCAAAAAAAATGCTTATTTGTTTTATAACATAATACAATATTTGAAGAATAGTACCAAGTGGCATGCTAAGAAATGGAAAAATTAAAGCAAGTAAAATACAAAACAATCCCATAATCAAAAACAAAGTCACCAAGGGCGATATGATGATTGTAGAAATAACGCCTATCGGTGAAATAAAACCAAAAATTCGTGCTGATAAAAATCCCGTGAATGAAATGGCACTTATCGACGATGAGAGAGAATTACCAAGATAGCTTCCAAAAAATCTTGAAAGAATTCTTGAAATAGGATTTGAAACCAAGGTTATTCCCAATAGAGCAAGGTATGAAAGCATGAAAGAAATAGATGAAAAATCCGAAGGAAAAATCATTATTTGAATCAAAAAAGCAATGCATAGAGTATCAATGTTTTTTAGTTTTATACAAAAAAAATCAAGGATGAAAGAAATCAGACAACCCAATAAGGCTCTCGTCAAAGAAGGTGAAAAACCTGCGAACCATACAAAAAGACCGACGGATAAAACTGAAAGCAAATTTGTAATCCGCTTTCCTGAAAATTTAAACAACTTTTGTGATGTTGAAGAAAAAATAGAAACATGCATTCCAGACAGAGCAAGGATATGGCTTAGACCTGCAAGCCTAAAACTTTCAGAAACTATATCTTCTGTGTATTCTTTCGAGGCACTGAGCAAAGCCAAAAGAAAACCTCCAGCGCTGTTCCACATGGCAAGAAGTCTTTTAAAATTGATTCTGCAAATCGCTCTGAAAAAAGATATTTTATTATTCCAATCTAAAAATTCAATTGAATCAGCCTTGAAAAGTCTTTCCTTTTCATCAAGAAGAACTACCTTACAGTCCAAAATTGCGCCACTTTCAATACATGGAACTCCAGAATCGAAATATAGTTTTTTAGGATAATGAGATTCGACAATTTCTTTCGATATCAAAATATTGATTTTGCCGCTTGCCGTAGAATAGCCTGACACAGTACGACAATCTTCGACTTCCAGAGCGCACCTATAAAAGTTACGACTTGAACTGATTACAGGATTTGACTTTACGGTTCCCTTAATCTGACAAATCTTATCACACGGATAAAGTGAAAAAAAATGAGCATCGCGTGATTTCAGTGAAAAAATACTGATGCTCATTGCACATATAAGTGCCGTTATTGAAAACAGGCTTATTGAATCGGTAATTTTTTTTAGTTTTCGAAATCCCACCTTAGTTTTTTCAGAGCAGCATTCGAAGCTTGAATCAATTCCCTCGGATAATCTTTGTAAGACATTACGTAAAGAATCGTATCAAAGGCGTCGTTGTCTCCTAAATCCCCCAATGTGTTGATTACAGACAGAAGGACATTGAGGTTATATTCCCCAGTTTCCAGAGTCTGATTGTATTGGGAATCCAGATAATCCGTAAGAATCTTGCATGTTTTTCGTGTCGAAAATTCCTTTAGGCCTTCAATTATAAAACAATAGTTTTCCTCAGAGAGAAGATTTTTTTCAAATTCTTCACGAGCAACTTCAAAATAATCCAACACTATGTCAGTAGCCTTAGTCCACTTAGCATCTTTTAAGCAAATAAAAGCATCATACTGAAGTTTTACCTGTTCTTCAGGAAAATCTGTACCTTCCTCATCTTTAATTATTATGTCAGAAAGTAAAATTTCAGCAATTTCTGCGCTAGATTTTAAATTTTTTTGTGGATTTTCGTTGATAAGTTCGAAAATCATTTTTTTATCCTCGAATGTTCCCATATAGATTATGTTTGAGGCAGCTGCATAAAAGTCATCCATCAACTGAAAAAGAGTTTCCTTGCATGCATTTTTTATTTCAGGAGCATAATTTTCCTTCATCAAGCTGAAAATTAAATCAGTGCAGTCAGGATTTTTGATATTACCGAGGGCTTCGATACACGAAACTAAAACGTCAACAGAAACATTTTCTTTTTTGTTTATTTCCTCGCTCAGCAACTGAATGATAAAGTCGTAAACAAGTTCATCCTGAACGTCTATTTTAGAAAAGGCTTCAAGAACTGCAAGCTTTACACTATAGTCATCAAAATCCGAGTAAATTTGTAAAAGTACTTGGTCAATGCCCTCTGTTCCGCCATGATCAAGTTTTTTAATCGTCGTTATCAAAAGTACGTAGTAATCAGGATAATCTTCTATAACGCTTTTGTTTTCGTAGACAAAAGAAAGAGATTGCTCATAGAACACTTGTGATGCATTCTGAGCATTCTCTACAATTCCGACTTTATCGTGAAGGCTTGCGGCAACAAATTCACCATAAGGAGAGGAATCTATATTTTCTTCCTCACTGAATGACGGATTAACCAAAACAGAAAAAATAATAACTGGTAAAATAATCCTTTTAAGTTCAGTTAGTTTGATTTTCATTGTTTACCTCCATG